>CAKSFY010000087.1 GCA_934454035.1 uncultured Clostridia bacterium
TTTAGAGGTTAAGCCTGTAGTAGCCCCTTATAGGGGCAGTGCAAACCACCAGTTTACTGGTGGTTATGATTATAATAGGAGCAATCCCTCATTTTGTGTAAACCTCAAAATTGGCTCCAAAATGATAATATAATCTAAGTAGTTTTTTGTGGGCTGAGAGCCGGATTTCGGCTTTCAGCCCTTAGCTATAATTTAGCATAAAACTTCCGGCTTGTCAAGGGCGCCCTCGTAGAAGGGCGTTTATTTCACCCTTGATTTGACGGCTGTTTTATGCTACTGCGGTAATCTATCGGCAAAGAATATTTCAAGCTGTGAGTGGATTTGCCCCCAGTCCTTGCGCTTGCCTGTCCACTTTTTCGTAATATCTATCATTGCAAGATAAAGCATTTTTAAAAGACTGTCGTCTGTCGGAAAAACACTTTTGTTTTTCGTTACTTTGCGAAGCTGTCGGTTAAATCCCTCTATCGTATTTGTTGTGTAAATCAATGTTCTGACCGCTTCTGGATACTTGAAATACGTCGATAAATTAGCCCAATTTACCCGCCACGAAATAGCTATTTTAGGATATTTCGAGCTCCATTTTTCATCAAAACTATTTTTAGGGGATAGGAAAAATGTTTCGGAATGCTCAGATGAACCCGACAGTGTACTCTGAGCACTGCAAAAAGGCATTTTATATCATAAAAATCAAAAATTAGGAGATTTTTTCAAAAATAATGCAATCAGATTATTTTATATCGTTGATCAGCAGTTCTTGCTGAAGCCATTTTTTTGGCGATGTACCGAATTCTTTTGCAAAAACGTGCGAGAAATAATATACGCTGCTATAGCCTGCAAGCTCGGCGATTTCAGTAACAGAGTACAGGCGCGACCGAATCAGGTTGCAGGCATAATTAAGCTTGAGCTTGCTGACATATTGATTGGGAGTCATATTAAATTTCGAGGTAAATATTTTTTTATAATACGAATAACTTATTCCCGAAATTTCGGCAAGCTTGTTAAAGTCAAAATTCTGTTCAAGATAATTTTCTTCTATATATTTCAGAGAATTGCTAATTATATTATATTTGTGAACCGGCAGATAATCCGCTGAAAAATGCTTTTGAAGAATGGATATAATTCTGTAAAAATATGACATACTTTCGGCATAATAGCCGGTATTCTGAAAATTCCATGTCTTGTCCAGCTTTTCAAACAAAGGAGCTAAATCCGGCATATTTGTACAATCGAAAAAAAGAGCTTCCGGTTTGAATGCGGTACTGCAGTCGAAAAAAATATTAATTGACGGGGCTGATTTTTTTACCTTAATATAATATTCTATATTCTCTTTTGAATCCAGTATTTTCGGTAAAAATCCGACTGTCGGGGCGGTAATATGCGTTGTTTTTCCGTTAAATATCATAATATTATCACCGGGAAATTTAAAAAACAATTCGTTGTGAAATATTTTCGGTGAAGTATAATTTTGTATTATGTTGTCCTCGGATTTCGGAGCGTGCGTAACAAATTCAATTTTAGTGTCAATTTTATCAAAAATATCAAAGAACACAAAAATGCCCCCTTTTTATGAAAAATTAATAATTTTGCTTATATTATAACCCCGAAAAGGGGTTTTGTCAATGTAATATTTTTCAAAAATACGGAAATTAGAGAAAAATTTAGGCAAATTTAAATTTTAAAGTTTTAAAATAATAAAAAAGTGTGTCAGATTTCGCAAAAAATATCTGATATGACATTTACAATTTTTTAATATATGGTATAATAATGATACAAAAACCGATTGGATGGACTGATTAATTTGTATAATTTTACAAAATACGGATTTGGTCGGAAAATATAATTTAGAAGGAGAGAGAAAGATGAATTTAAAAAAATTTCTATGTGCAGCATTGACTGCGGCAATGCTGGGAACAACGGCTGTGCCGGCAATGGCGACGGAAACGGTCGGCGGAGTAACAAAGGTGGAGTTTGAGGACTACGCCGTCGATCTTTGGGGTGATGGCAATCCGATTAAATCTGACGGAGTTGACGGTGCAAGCGGTAATTCGGTCATAAGATATGAGGGAAGCACATTTGATAAGCTTGCGACTGTTTCAACAAAAGTAAATGTGGAAGAAAGCGGTTTTTATGAATTGAAGCTTCGTGCGACAAATTCAAAAAAAGCAAACGGATATATGAGCAATGTTAATCTCACGACGGATTTAGGAGGTAAGTATTCATTTGCATATGCAGAGTGCAGCGATGAAGCGACAGTCGGAGGCTGGACGGGAGTTTGGTCCTTGTATACACAAACTTTGGGAGATTATATTTTTCTTGCAAGGGGAGAAAATAATCTTACTTTTAAGCTTGATAAAAGGACAACTGCTACACCTAATGATTATACTGTAATTCTGGATTATTATACAGTTGAGAAAAAGGCTGATATGCCGGCTGTCGGAGCAGATGGAACTGCAACAATAGAATGTGAGGATTTCTCGCCGAATGTTGTTGAAAATGAAAGCGCAAGCGGAGGAAAAAATGTTGAGGTAAACTGGCAGACGGCTCCGTATACTTTAAATACATGTGTAAATGTTTCAAAAGCCGGCTTTTATAAAATTGGAGTCGGTGCGTCGGATTATTATTCAAGAACAAATGCAGGTGCAGGTTACGGAACGGCAACACATTTGAGTAAATTACATGTAATCGCCGGAGATAAGGATGTCTCGGTTACGCTTAATAATTCAACAAGAGATAATTCGGAGCTTAATTATGCAGGCTTTACAGGCGCTATTGTAGAAATGATTAATCTGAATGATACCTTCTATTTTGATGAAGGCGAAAATATAATTTCTATTCAATGCGACAATGCACAAAATCTCGGTGTTGCATTTGCTTCACTTGACTGCATCAGGCTTAAAGAAGTAGGCGGAAACACAATAGGCGCTTCAGGCAAAACCGTTTTGGAAGCAGAGGACTTATTCGGCGGCGGACAAAGCTATGATGAAGCAAGCGGCGGAAAATATTTACTTAATTATTCGGAAAACAAAGAGCAGGTTACATTATCCGGAGTTGTTTATGCAGATCAAGATGGTTTTTATAAACTTGGCTATGACGGAACACATCCTGATGTCAGCGAAAGATATATGTCTCCCTTTAATTTTAAAGTAAACGGAAATGCATTAGCTTCGGCAACCGCAGGTGAGTATAAATATACTTCGGAGCTTAAAGGCAACTGGAAGGTATATTCAAATACCTTACCGAACGTATTCTTAAATAAGGGAAAGAACACAATTGAAATTACCGCAACACGTGCGGAAGCATTTAATGCCGGTACAAATATGGTATTCTTTGTACTTGACAATCTTACATTTGAAAACGTTACTAAAACAATCGGCTTGAGCGGCGGCACGATAGAGTGCGAGGACTTTTCGGCAAAAACCGTTGAGGCGGAAGGCGCAAGCGGCGGAAAATATGTTAAGGTCGACGGGGAAACTGCTCCGTATACGCTGGATATGTATGTGAATATTGAAACAGCCGGAAATTACAAAATCGGCGTAGGCGCTTCTGATTACTTCGGGAGAGCGCACGCAGATTCGGGACACGGAACAGCGCAGCATTTGAGTAAAATTCATTTAATTGCCGGAGGAGTCGACACGGCAATTGGCGGAGATAATGTAATAAGAGACGGCTCGGTTTTGAGTTATCCCGCCTTTACCGGTGCAATTGTTGAAATGCTTTACTTAAAGGAAGCAATTTACCTTGACGCAGGCTTAAACAAAATATCAATTCAATGCGATAATGCGCAAAATAAGGGGGTTGCATATGCATCGCTTGACTGCGTTAAGCTTTCTTATGCGGATACTATTCCGGCAGAGGGCGGAAAGCTTGAGATTGAAACCGGAATCAGCGGTTACACAAAAACATCTGCTGCTGCAAGCGGCGGAAAATATGTAGCCTTTGATGAGGAGGATACATCAAATGATCCGACTATCGATTTGGTTGCCAATACTTCTGCAGCAGGAAATTATCAGCTCATGATTGCGGCAGCTGCTAATTTCGGCGATGATTTGACGGCAGAGTTATCTTCGGCGCAAATGGTAGTCAATAATTCCGATGCGTATGATATAAATTCGGATAATTGTATAATTGCAAGTGATGTATATTATCTGGACAGCGAATCAAAATATCCGTTCAGAAATTACTATATAAATACACCTGTTGCCTTGAATGAGGGTGCAAACACAATTAATATTTACGCTTACGTAAATGAAGATTTTATCCGTTCGGCATTTGACTATATAGAAGTAAAGCCGATACAGGATTTCGGTACGCTGACAGCGGCAGCTTCCGAGGTTTCCATGAATGTCGGTGATGAAAGGCAAATGACAATATTGAAAGAAAACGGAGAAACACTCAGCAATTCGGACGCTTATATGATTACATATTCTTCAAGCAATGAGGAAGCGGCAACGGTTGACGGAAACGGAATCATTACGGCAAATAACGGCGGAGAAGCAATAATTACCGCTGCGGTAAAAGAAAATGCAATAACAGAGCCGAAAACCGTAAGAATGACGGTAAAAGTTACAGACAGCAGAGAGATTTATTTCAGCGGAATCAGCACAGAAAACGGAATTTCGTATAATGTTGTGATTAACTCTGCACTTGATAAGACGGCAAATGTTTACACAGCCGTTTATGATTCAACCGGAAAGCTTGTTTCTGCGGACGTTGCAAATATATCGGCAGGAACTACAGGAATCACTCCGGTAACTGCAAGCGGCGCAGCAATTCCGGCAGGAGGATATGCTAAGTTGTTTGTATGGACAGAAATGACTCCCGTACTGACAACCACAGTCAGATAATCAATTAAAAGCCCCCAACTTTAAGAAATGGAGATTTTGCAATCTCCATTTCTTGGGTTTACACAAGAAAGGTAAAAAAATGAAAATAAGAAAACTATTGGCTGCAGGAGCGCTTTGCTTGCTTCCGATTTGCGCAAATGCAGAGGTTACGGACATTAAGCCGGATAAAAATATCGGAGTTTATAAACAAAACGAAGAAATTTTATTCACCGTAACAAAAGCAGATGCGGCATATGAAAATTTTAACTACGATATTCAGAATATGGACGGAGATACTGTACTTTCGGGGAGTGTATCTTCCGACAGTACAAGCTTTGACATTAATATCGGCATTATGAAAACAGGCTGGTATCGCATGATACTGAGGGATTCGGACGGAGAAGTACCGATTTTCGCTTCGTTTACTGTTCTCCCGTCCGGCGGAGCGGTTGCCGATAATTCACCGTTTTCCGGAATGTTGGTGGGACAATACGGAGTTGAATCGGAGCGAAAGGCAGATTTTGCCGAAGCACTGAAAAGAGTCGGCATAAATCGGGTAAGAGACGCAGCGCTCTGGTGCAGGGGCGAGGGTGATTATCAGGCACTCGAAGAAAATATAGACGCTTTGTACCAAGCCGGAAACGATCAGCTTCTGACAGTTGATTTGCAGCGGCAGATTGCCGATGAAATCGGATATAACGGTGATCTGTTTACTGTGTATAAAATGTATCGGGATCTTTCGGCACGTTTTTCGGACAAGGTAAATGCATGGGAGGTTATAAACGAGCCGGATATAATCAGTTCAATATCCGGTGATATATATTCTTCTTATTATAAAGCGGCTGCTCTCGGAATTGAAAACACATCGTCAGATATAATAAAATCCTTTGGCGGAATGTGCAATCCGATAAGTACATTTTCGGATATTATGCTGCAAAACGGTATTATGACATATGCCGATTATTACAATGTCCATACGCACCGAAACCCAAGCGGAAATGTGTACAATGCAATATCCGGCGGTCTTTTGGAAAGCGGAAAACGAATGTCGGCTCTTTACGGAAACAATCAGCCGATGTGGGTAACCGAGTCGGGACTCAGAATGCCGATGGACGAAAATGAGCTGCCGAGTGCAAAAATCTTAAAAGAGCAGGCTGTTTATCTTACGACATCATTTGCCGAATCAATCGGCAAATACGGAACAAATAATCACTTTTGGTTTTTGATGCGGCATTATATTGAAGAGGGCAGAGAGTTTGGAACTGCAAGCAAAAATTGCATGACCTATCCGGCATATCTTTCTTTTGCGAATCTTGCTTACAACCTGGGAGAGGGAAAACCAATCGGCGAAATATCCGCAAGAGGGAATGTTTCGGGTTATTTCTTTGATACCGGCAGTGAGGACGCTGCAATTGTGTGGAAAAAAACCGACGGCGAGTCTTATGTTCAGTTTGACTGCTCTGCTCCGGTCAAAATAACCGATGTACTTGGTGATAATAAAGTAATATACGCATCGCCTGTTGACGGAAAGGTAAATATAAAGGTTACGCCCGAGCCTGTTATTATAAACTTTAACGGGCGTACATCGGAAAAAAATTATTGCAGGAAAGCGTTTCCCGAGTATGAAAAGCAGCAGAGAAGCAATGCACAGAAGGTTGTAATTCAGCAAATTTGGAATACGGACAGCTTTGATAACGGGGCAAGGGTTTTAAAAGCCGGAGAAAGCTATGATGTGACCTGCCGGGTTTATAACTTTAATACATCATCAAGAGTAACGGGCAAAATAGAAATATCGGCGGACGATAAAATAGAAATAGTAAGCAGTCCCAATAAGGAAACGTTTATTTTGCCTAAATATAACGAAGCTAATCCGACCTATGCTTCATTCTCATATACCGTACGGCTTAAAAACGATGTCGGATATTATGAGTCGGGAAGTATTAAATTCAGCGGCACAGCCGGGGAGGAAAGCCTTTCTCCGTCTGTGTGCGGATATGTTACGGACAAGGATATAACAGTAAGCGACAATGAAATTAAAGAATTTTCAAATGCTTATAAAAAATCGGCATGGGACTGCGGAAATAGAACCGCCGGTTCAACCTGCAGCGTCAGCACTTCCGGAAACTCGATAACCTTTTCGCTGAAATTCAACGGCGGTGACAGATGTATATATCCTTATTTTGAAACCACAGTCCCGGCAGGGAGTGAGGGAGTAGTATTTGACAGAACGATTTCCGATGTGGGCGGCGGCGGAGTTACTCAGATATTTGCCTGCACAAGCGGCGGAATGTATCTTGCCGAGGCAGGAGATTTTACGGCAGGCACTGTCCGCTATGTAATTCCTTGGAATAAGTTTAAGCCGTATGGCGGCGCCGATAAGGATTTTGATCCGTCAAAGATTTACAGACTGATGCTCGGTTTCAACACCTATGACGATAATCCGGGGGCGTATACGATAAGCCATTACGGAACTTTCGGCAGCGGATATACAAATGAAAAGGAAGAAAAGATTACAATTTCCGGAATAGAGAACGGAAAAACATATACAAAGGGAAATATTCCGGATATTACGGTAAATTGTGACGGCACAGCTGAACTTTATATCAATTTTAAAAAATTTGCGGACGTAAATCCGAACGAAAAAATCAGCCTTTCTTCAATTGATTCGGGTGCCTGCTCGGTAATTGCGGCAATTGATGACGGATTCGGACACAAGGAATATAAAGAAATTAATATTTACATAAGAGATTATAACGACTATACAAATAAATCTGCATTGTATTTGTATAACTAAAATCATTACCCGGATATGCCCTAAAGGGAGGGGCCGCGTAAGCGGCGGAACATTTATTAACAGGTATAAGCCGCTTAAAGTCTGAATTTTCAGATTTCTACAATCGGCTGTATATACAACATTGTATTAAAATTCAAGGAGGAAATACCATGAAAAAAACACAAAAAATCTTATCACTTACATTGGCGGCAGCTTTGGCTGCGGGCGGAATGACAGGCTGCAAAAGCAAAAATACTGCGGTAACTGATGACGGAAAAATAAGACTTACCGTCGGAAACTGGCCGGACGAGGAGGTTAACCCCGAGGCATATAAGTCGAGAATGGAACAAAAAACTCGGTTTGAAGAAAAATACCCCGATATTGTAATCGAGCCTGATACATATGCTTATGATGTTCAGACATTTGCAGCTAAAGCTGAGGGTGAAACACTTCCCGTAATTTATACAACTCATTTTACAGAGTCAAAAAAAATTATGGATTTGGGTTATGCTGCAGATATAACCGACCAGATGCATGAGTTTGGATATTACGATGTAATTTCAGACGTAATGATGAGCGAAATTTCAAGAGACGGCAAGGTTTATTTTATTCCTGCGGACGTTTATTCGCTCGGACTGGTAATGAATTTGAATATGTTCAGAGAAGCAGGGCTTATGAATGCGGACGGAACTCCGAAATTCCCTCAAACCTTTGACGAGGTCAGAAGTATGGCAAAAACAATTCACGACAAGACCGGAAAAGCAGGTTTTGTATTCCCGACGACCCAAAACGGCGGCGGCTGGAACTTTACGGCTCTTGCATGGAACTTCGGCGGAACATTTATGAAAGAAAACGGAGATAAATGGGAATCCGATTTCAACGACGGAACAACCGCAGCTCTTCAGTGGCTTAAGGATATGATGTGGGAGGACGGTTCACTTCCGGCTACTACTCTTGTAAATAACGATGATACCATGAAGCTTGTCGGAACAGACCAGGCAGCAATGGCAATTGCTCACCCGGCACAGGTTCAGACATTGGTTTCCTCCTACGGAATGGACAGAAAAAATATCGGTTTTGCATCAATGCCGGCAGGTCCTGCGGACCATGTTACATTGATGGGCGGAACATATTATGCTATTGCAAATAATGCAACAGACGAGCAAAAGAAAGCCGCATTTGAATGGCTTGAATTTATAGGCAGCACACCGTCACAACAGCTTACAGAGGATAAAAAACAGTCACTGAGAGAATCTGCTGAGTCAGATTATAAGCAGGGGACTTCAATTATCGGTATTAAGGATTTGGCTATCTGGACAGATAAGGAAGCGACTCAGGGTTATAAAAATGAATTGACGGAAGAATTCAGAAATATTGACGAAAAGCAGATTTCTTCCTACAATGACAAGACCGGTTTAAAATTTAAAACAGAGGAAAAAATGTGTGCACAGGATTTGTACGGACTTTTGGACGCTTGTATTCAAGAGGTACTCACAAACAAGGACGCAGACTGCGGCGAGGTATTAAAGAAAGCAGCCTCCGACTTCCAAAGCAATTTCTTAAACAATATATGATGGAGGAATCACGGTGAAAACCAAAAAGAAAAAAATAAATAATAATCCGTTTCTGCCGAACAGCAAGGACTTGAGCGCGTGGATTCTGATACTGCCTGCCGTCCTTTGCATTTACCTTTTCATAATCAGACCGCAGATAACGGGTATCTACTGGAGCTTTTTCAACATGAGGGGCTACAAAGTCGAAGATTTTGCAGGACTTGCAAATTATAAGCAGGTTATAGCCGACACAATGTTTGCAAAAACTCTGTGGAACACTTTCAAGTATGTTTTATGGTCGCTTGTGTTGGGATTTCTGCTCCCGATATTTGTGGCGGTTATCTTAAACGAGCTTGTACATATGCGGAACAC
>CAKSFY010000088.1 GCA_934454035.1 uncultured Clostridia bacterium
TAAGTACGCGGCGTTTGGTTAAATGCACAACCTGAGCAAATTTATCTCAAAATTTTGATTACGGCTAGATTTGCTTAATTTTGATTACGGTTAATTAGAATTTTAACAAACAGATACATGGCATTTTAGTCAGAATTATGAGAGGATATAAAAAAGCACACAAAACGGAAAGGAGTTAATGAATAAAAATATGAAAAGGATATCAGCGTTAATACTTTTACTTTCAATGCTGCTGCAAGGCTTGCCGGCATTCGCGGAGGAAACCGAGCAGGCAGATAATCTTGAGCCTGTTTTGATAGAAATGGAAAAGGCGGATGTTGTCGAGGGACTCTTTGAGGTAACTCAAAGCAAGACATACAGCGGCGGCAGCGGAATGCAGGTTTATAACACAAAAGAGGAGGAAAGCTATATCGAAGTGCCGTTCAAAATTGCAGCCGACGGCGAATACGATATGCATATTCTTTCGACGGTAGGCGCTTCCGACTATGTTTCACAGTATAAGTGGAAGATAGATGATGAAGAAGAATGGCGCGGCTACAGCGGCGCAAGCGGAACCGGAGGCTATTCACAGGGTGTATACGGCGTTCCGGTAAATTGGAAAAGACTTGCAGCCAAGGAGTTTTTGACTGCGGGCGAACACAGAATCACAGTTATTGTTTCAAAGAAGAGAACAATGGCGAGCGACTTTATGTATTGCTTTTTGGATTGTATGTATGTTGTCCCGAGTTCATGGGAATGGATGCCGTACAATCTTTCCGAGCCGTATAATATAGAAAAAATGAAATTTGAATATATCGGCGGCAAGCTTTCTATGGAAACTATCAGGCAGGAGCAGTCGTTTGATGTAACGGTGGAAAATACGGTGGTTGAGGAAACTCCGTACAACGCAACCCTGCGAACCGAATTAAGATACAAGGGTCAGAAGGTAAGCAGTGCGAACTATGCGCCGAATCTTCCGACAAAATCGTGGAAAAAGGGTAAAAAATATACCGGTAAATGTACATTGAGCGTTCCTTTTAACGCGCCGAACGGACTTTATGAGGTTTGGACGGGATTTTTGGGATTAGGATATGCTTCCGGTGAGGAAATGTGTAAGGTCGGCGAAATTGTTGTCGGCGAAATCCCTAAGCTGCCCGAAAAGAAAGTGATAAAAACCTCCGCACTTGAGATTCCTAACGAGGTAAAGAGAGCGGAAAAGTTCACAGTCACAGCCAAATTCAATGCAAATAAAAAAAGCAGCGAATCCAAGGCATATCTTGCATTTTATAAGGGCAATGAGCTTTGGTATGTTGCCGAGCAGCAGGGCAGAGCATTTGATGTAAATGAAAAAACCGACAGTGAAAAGACAATTGAGTTTGTCATTAACGAAGATGTTCCGGACGGTGACTATGATGTTACCCTCGGAATTCACGGATATGATACAGACGGCAAGACCGCAAGGGTAACAATAAACGGCGGTGCATTCATGGGCGAGCGCACATACAAGCCGCTTTCCTACGGAAAATACTCCCCGGAAAAGACAGGGAACACGCATTTTTGGTATGTAAATCAAAACCATGCCATGATTTGGGACGGTGAGCCGTATATCCCAATCGGCGGAATGTATTGCTCAAATTATATTTTGAGCTTCAGCATAGACGATCCGGCGGCAAATAAAAAACGCTGGGACGCTGAAATTGCAAAACTTGAAGAATTTAAAAAGCAGGGAATAAAGCACGTTTACATAAATTCTAACCGTGTATATGAGAATTTCCCGGGCTGGGCATGGGAAACATATTTCGATTTGCTTGAACAGTACGATATAAAGTACGGACTGCAAATAGGCAGCGGAGTTTGGGAGTCGGAGTACTATGCGGTACGCTCCAACAGAGAGTGTTATGAAGCGGACGCAACCGATTCGGGTACCGTCACATTTGAAAAAGCGTCGACCTTCCATATGGGCGGCAGCATTATAGATGTAACCTGCGTATATATCGCAGTGGATACGCAAACCGGTGAGGCTGTTGACAGCGGAGCGGGCGCAGCGAAATTTACGCCGAGCGGTACAATACTATACAGTGCGGATATTACCGTTCCTAAAAAAGGAGACTATAAGGTTTATTTCACTCCGCGCGTAAGGACGGAGCATAATAATGTTATTGACCCATTCTGCAAAAGAGATGAAGTCAGAAAAGGAATTTCCGATTTCGCAAATGCGTATATGGCGGGCGATAATTTCCGTGATTTTATAGATATACTTTCCAACGAAAGCGGTTTTACAAACTGGGTTGAGGGAATCAGACTTGACGGAAAGGATGCGCACGCAGCATATGTAAAATGGCTTGAGGAAAAATATAAAACCGTTGATAAAATAAACGAAGCATGGAAAATGCTCGACGCTGTTCCCGATATCGATACGGCGGCGGATTTGATGCCGGTTTATACCGATATTGAACGCGGAATTATATATAACGAAGATATAAAAACTCACAAAATTTATAAATCGGATGTTCACGGACTTTTGTGGGACGAGTACATCGATTTCCGTGAAACTTCTTTTGCAGAGCTGAACAATGAGATGTCGGATGTTATAAAATCAACGCCGAATACGAATGTTCCGGTTGTAATAAAGCATATTTCAATCCTTGAGGATTATAATGTGCAAAAGCATACCTATGGCGGTGTAGACGGACTCGGCGGAGAAATATACGGCAATTTCAGTATGGCAACCGCGAAGAGAACCTATCCTTATTCGGAGGTTGAACAGTCGGCAAAAACAATGTGGTTTGTAATTACAGAGTGTAATACCGAAGAGAATATGATTCAGAAAACAAATGAAGGTCCTGTCGTTTATGAGTCGGAGGAATATATGCACGAATTTTTTGACGACCATATGGCAGACGGTGCAAAAGGAATTTACGACTTCCTTGTGTTCGGAGATTTCTTCTCAACACTGCCGGTTTACAGCTATCATTCAAAGCCCGAGGCTTATACATGGTCAAAAAATTACAGAGAAAAGGTTGAGAAAAATGCCGAACAGATAGCATCAACTCAAAGAGAGAACGGAAGAAAGCAGCTTTATTTCTATCCGGGCGGTCAATCGTGGTGGTATATGCCTAACAAGCGTAATGCAGCTTTGGCAAACGACGACTATATTCAGACCAGACCGAGTATGCTCGGCGACAGAGTTGTGCTCCAGACATTTAATCCGAATGTTGATAAAGAGGTGCTTTTCGTAAATCTTGAAGATGCGCCGGCAACAAAAAAATGGGGACCTGCGTTTAATGAATATATGAAAAATAAGCCGGTAAGCGAAAAGGTTGTTTACTTGGGACTCAGAAAGGATTTGGGTGAGCTTCCGGATATAGATAAGTACTTCACGGATCAGACCTTCCAAAACGGTGAGGAAACAATCCAGGTTCTTAATCCTACCGCCACCTCGGAAATACTTTTCCAAACCGACGGAAAGGTATGGGGCTTAAGAGACGGAGATATTTATATTATTTCCAATACAGGGTGGTTTACCGGTCCGATAATAAGTGACCAGTACACCGGTATGAAATATGTTGATGAAATCGGACTTGAAACAAGCTCGGCAAGCGGTGAAAAGGAATTTGCCGATATAAAAGGACATTGGGGCAGAGGCGATATTCTAAAGCTTTATGAGCAGGGAATAGTTGCCGGAGTAGGAAATAATCTCTTTGCTCCCGACAGTGCGGTCACAAGAGCAGAGCTTTTACAGATGGCATTTGCGTCAATTAAAATGAACAAGTACAGTTTCAGCGGCTGCTACACCGATGTAAATTCGGGCGATTGGTACGCAAGCACAATGCAGACAGCAAACGAAACAAAAATAATCCCGGAGCAGATGATTTCAGACGGTAAAATCAACCCGAATCAAAAAATCACAAGAGAAGAAACCGCAGCGGTTCTTTCAAAAATTTTGACAGCCGCAGGCAAGAAAAAGGACGGAGATTTGACCGCCTTTGCCGATAGCTTTGAAACGGATGCGTGGGCGTCGGCGGATATGGCAAATATTGTAGGTTTTGAGATTATGCAGGGTGATGAAAATAAAAAGCTGAACCCTCAAAAGACTCTCACCCGTGCCGAAGCGTGCTCGCTTATAAAACGTTTTATGAGCGCTTACCTTTCAATTTAGAGTTTATCAAACAGGCATGGCAGGGCATTACGGTCGGTTTTGCGCAGCAAAGCCGAAGAAATTCCGATTTAAACTGTTTATAAATGACCGTGCGGAGTGTGCCTGCTCCGCGCGGCGGATTATAAAATATATTTTATTATTAAAACAGGAGGGAAAAACATGTTAAAATTTAAAAAAATTGCGGCATCGATCATCTCTTTAATAATGCTTGCTTCAATGCTGCCGCAGACAATGGCGGCGGATACCGCGGATTATTTGTACAAGACCGCGCAGGAGGCGGACAAAAGCGCCGGCTATCTGGATTATACCGATTTTATGGGAATAATAGCAGACAGCAGCGAGGTTCCGACTCTTGAATTTAATTTCAATCTTGCGAATGACGGCTTGTACGATATATGGCTTGATTCTGCATCGGGAACAGCATGGCAAAGCTATACCGGTTATAAATTAAACGAAGATACCGATATTATTCCGAATAACGGAACAAAGATCGGAGAAGATACAAGCGCCGGTTTGTATGGTGTAGCAACCGCATGGTATAAGGTTGATACACGTTCTCTTTCAAAGGGCGAAAATACACTTACCGCAGCGGCGGCAAAAAAAGATACTGCAAACAACAGATATGTAACGCTTGTGAAGCGCGTTGCAATTGTACCCAGAAGCTATTACTGGGATCCGACCAAGTCGGAAATTCCTGCACAGCAGCAAGCACCGTCTGCAACAAAGTATGGATTTGCATATGCAAATGAGTATGCGGTAAAGACGGGCGATTGGTATCAAATATCAACAGGCACACAAAAGTCAATGAAGATAATTTCAACTAATGAAGCCGAGCATACTCTCACCTATGAATTTAATCTTGCAAATTCGGGAAAGTTTGACCTCTGGATAGAAAATATACAACCGAATTTCGGATGGGCAAGCAGTCTGACTTATTCAATTGACGGCGGAGAATATTCGGCGGCAACCGGAATGTATGTCGGAGAGATTGTAAAAAATGATACAACAGACAATTTGGGGACACAATGGCAAAAGGAAACGGCTGTAAATCTTGAGCCCGGTTATCACACAGTAACGCTCAAAATGCTTAAATATACACCGTTTAACAGATATAACGGAATTGTAAATGCCATTGCGCTTTCTCCTTCCGATTGGGACTGGTCACCTGCAGATTCGGCACTGCCGGCACCGCAGGAATATGAGTATTATTACAAAAAAGCATCGGAGGCAAGCAGTAACACTGCTTATACAGACTACGGAACTTGTATGGCGATAGTTGCGGACAGTGAAACATTGCCGGCACTTGAATTTGACTTTAATCTCGCAAATGACGGCTTGTATGATATATGGCTTGATTCTGCATCGGGATTCTGGCAAAGCTATACGGGATATAAAATGAATAATGACGCGGAAATCACACCGAATAACGGAACAAAATTCGGCAGTGATACAGGCGCAGGCTATGTAGGCGTCGGAACAGCATGGCATAAAGTCGATACCAGAAAGCTTTCGGCAGGAGAAAATACACTTACTGTTTCGCCGGCTAAAAAAGACACCGGTAATAACAGATATGTTTCTACGGTAAATCGTGTTGCGGTTGTACCGAGAAGCTATTACTGGGATCCGACCAAATCGGACATTCCGACTCAATGCGAAGCTCCGGATGCCGGAAAATACGGACTTGTGTATGCAAAGGATTATGCCGCAAAAACAGGTGATTGGGTACAGAGCAGCATAAGAAGCACAACTATGGCAATAATTTCAACCAATGAAACCGAGCATACGCTTACCTATGAATTTAATCTTGCAAATGACGGAAGTTATGATTTATGGATAGAAAATGTCAATAACGACTGGAAGAATTATATTGAATATTCTGTTGACGGAGAAGAATATAAAGCCGCAGTCGGAACAGCGGTTGGCGATCCGACATTGAGTTATGATTACGGCATTTCAACAATATGGCAGAAAATCAGCGCCCGCAATCTTTCGGGCGGAAACCACACGCTTACTTTAAAAGTAAATAAATATACTGACAAACGTTATCTCGGTGCGGTTAATGCAATAATCCTTTCGCCGACGGAATGGAAATGGTCGCCGGTTAAATCGAATTTGCCGGAGGAACCTGTTCCTAAGGCATATGCATGGATTGAGGCAGAGGATTTCGAAGTTCCCGAAGGAAGTAAATTTTTCGGTGAATCAAATTCCGCAGCAAGCGGAGGAGCAGTCTTAAAGCTTGACACAACCGATACAAGCGGTACACAGTATACAGCTTCGTATACTTTCGAGGTTACTGAGGACGCCGAATTTGATATTGATATCTTATCGGACAGTCCGCATATGCGCCATATGTCGAACGCAAAATATAAAATTGACGATGGCGAGTACAGATATATGAAAGATGATATTGTGCAGCTTTCCGACACCTTATATAGTGTTACCGGCAATGCCATATCCGGAACTTATCAGAATGTTTTGTGGTTCAGAATCGGACGGGAGGATCTTTCGGCAGGAGCGCACACCATAACGGTTATGGTTGATGAGCCGAGACCGGACTTCCCCGAAACAGGTTCATGCTTCTTTGCATTTGATGCAGCAGTAATTGTTCCGAGAATCTGGAACTATACTCCGAAAGCTACATATGCAAAACCGGCAATAAACGATTATGTATATATTGCGGCTAATAACGGATATTATGACAGCGTGGGTTACACAGAGACAAACAGAGCTATGCAGATAGTTGCAGATTCTTCTGCAGAACAGCCGTCGCTTATGTATCTGTTTGAATTAAAGGATACGGACACATATGATATATGGATTGACTCGGCAACAAGAGCAAATTACGATACGCTTTTTGAATATTCAATTGACGATGCCGATTACACCCGAAGCACTGCGGACAGATACGGAATGTATACAAACAGCGGTATCGGATTTGGTTCGCTTTCGACCGCATGGCACAAAGCGGCAACCTTGGAGCTTAGCGGCGAGGAACTGCATACACTTAATTTGAGAGCCTTTCTTGATCCTCAGACAAACAGATATATTTCGGCATTCAACAGAATTGCGATAGTGCCGGCTTCATGGAACTGGCACCCGGAAGCTGACGGAGACCCGTACGATGCCGCAAATCTTGATTTGTCAATTACCGAAGACCGTTCGGAGGTTGAGCTTGAAAGGGATGCAGCAACAGATATTTCCTTTAAATCAGTACTCAACAGTGCGAGCAGCGCAGACATCTTGTTTGAGATAAGACTTGCATGGAACGGTGATACGGTGTTCTCAAAGCTTCAGAGACCTGCAAGACTTTTGGGCAGAAGAAGCACAGGTACTGCATATACGGATACTGCAAGTATAAATGTACCGCTAACCGCGCCGGACGGAGCTTATGAAATCCAGGTTCGTGCAGGCGGTCATAATGAATGGACAACGGTTGCAACAGGCACGTTGGGTGACTCGGCAGAAGTTGTAAAAAAGACGGCTGATGTCAGTGCGCTCAGCATTTCAGGCAATACAGTGACTGCTTCCGTAGGAGCAAACACTGAGGAAAACACAAAGGCACGTCTTGAATTTTACAAGGATGACCTTTTACAGGCGGTTGCCGATTTAGGCAATATAAGCGTATCGGAGGAAGCAAAGGAATACACCTTTAAATTCGGTGAAAGACTTGCGTCGGGAAGCTATTCGGTTAAAATGGGAATCGAGGGCTTTGAAACAACGAGTGTGCAGGCGCAATATACATCGGATGATAATGCTGATATAAAGCCGCTTTCAAACGGCAGCTACTACAGCAAAAAGACCGGAAACACACATTTCTGGTATGTGAATCAAGAAGGCGCTATGATTTGGGACGGAGAACCGTTTGTTCCGATGGGCGGAATGTTCTGCTCAAGATTTATATCGGCTTACAACAAGGATGATCCGAACGGAAACTGGGATTTATTCCTGCAAGACCTGGAAGTACTGAATAATTTGTCTGATAACGGAATTAAAGATTTGTATATAAATGCGGCTGCAAGCGACGATAATGCGCCGGCATGGCAGTTTATGACAGATTATCTTGACGCACAGGGTTTCCGCTACGGTATCCAGCCGGCAATAAACGGAAGCAAACAGTCGGGATACTTTGTCGGAGCTAACGTAAATGCAATTAAGGCTTCAATAAATAACGGCAGCGCGTCGGCAACGGTTAAGCTTGAACAGGTTTATTCCGCGGATTCAATCAGCGCGAAATACTATGTAATATCGGGCGGCAAAATTGTTGAATCGGGCAATGCAGCTTATTCGGCTTCGGGCAGATACTTTACTTTGACCGCAAGCGGACTTACTTCTGCAAGCGGAACGGTTTACTTCCTGCCTTATGTGTCGGGAGTATCGGTCGGAGCACCGAATATAGCGCAAAAGACAGAGAATATGGCAGTATTAAAGAGATTCTTTGCAGCGCTTCAGCCGGGTGACGGAGCAAGACTCGTAATAGACCCGACTGTTAACGAAACCGCGTATGCAAACCAGGCAGAAAGCTTCATTCCTTACAATGAAGAATATGCGGCAGGCTTTGCGGCATGGCTTGAGAGAAAATACGGCTCGGTATCTGCTCTTAATGACGCATGGGGAGTATCACCGGCAGTTTCAAGCTTTGCAGAGGCTGCGGCTCTTATGCCTGTCAGCACAATTGACGGAGTAACCGCACTTACAAATGTTAACACGGACGCGTCTTACTTCTATAACAGTAATTCGGGCTGTATGTGGGATGACTGCGTATTGTTCAGAGATAATAATCTTGCGGAATATAATATGGACGCGGCAGATACAGTTAAGTCTGTATTAAATGTCCCGGTTGTGTACAAAAATGTCGGATATTTCAATCCGTTCTTCGTAAACACAAGAACGAGCGGCGGTCACGACGGAGTCGGTGCCGAGGCATACGGAAGCTTTAACGGTGCTGCTGCGCATGCTGCAATGGCTAAATCAATTTGTGCACAGTCGCAAAAGACTATGTGGAATATCGTAACCGAAACAAATACAGAGCAGGATATGAACAAAAAGCTTGAATCCGGAATAATCAGCTACGGTGACAAGGTAACGATGTATCAGCACTTTAACGCTCTTTATTCGGCAGGTACAAAGGGTATATACGATTTCGTATTCAATAACGACAATAAATTGGTTAAGCCGTACACCTATGAGGCTATGCCGGAAATGTACGGCTGGCTGGGCGAGTATGTAAATTCCGTAAACCCGGCACAGATTGCAAAGGGCGGAGC
>CAKSFY010000089.1 GCA_934454035.1 uncultured Clostridia bacterium
CTTTTAACGTCAAGGATTAAAAACCGTTCATTTTATTATATGCATGAAATGGGTGCGACAACCCTTTGGGAGTATTGGGATGGAAGAAAAAGTCATAATCATCCTATGTTCGGCGGTTGCATGAAGGTGCTTTGGAAATACTTTTTGGGTATAGAACCGTGCGGATTCGGGTACAAAAAAGTAAAAATTTCACCCTGTGATATTTTGGAACTCGGAAGCTTCGGCGGTTATATGAACGCGGACGGAAAGCGTTTATCGGTGAAGCTTAACCGCGGTGAAAATACGGAAATTGAAACGGAAATACCCGACGGTGTTGAAGCGGTTCTTTACTTTAAAGGAAAAGAGATAAAATTAAACAGCGGAAAAAATAAAATTAAATTTTAAAAAATATGCGTTTGCGATTTGCTGCAAACGCATATTTTTTTATTTGAGGGAAATAATAGCTTTAAAACATGAAGGAGATATGCTTATGAAAAAAATAATTTCGATATTATCAGCTTCGCTTATGCTTTTATCTTCTGCAGGCTGCGGAGGAAACAAATCAGCGAGCGGAGTGTATTTTTTGAATTTTAAGCCGGAAATCGCAAATGTATATAAAAAAGTGGCATCCGAATATGAAAAAGAAACCGGCAAAAGTGTTAAGGTTGTAACGGCTGCGAGCGGAACGTATGAACAAACATTAAAGTCAGAGATTGCAAAGGCTAATCCGCCCACGATTTTTCAGGTTAACGGACCGATTGGGTATAAATCATGGCAGGATTATTGCGCAGATTTAAGCGATACAAAGCTTTATGATATTTTATCGGATAAGAGTCTTGCAATCACGAGAGACGGAAAGGCGTATGCAATTCCGTATGTCATCGAGGGCTACGGAATTATATATAATAAACAAATCACAGACAAATATTTTGCTCTTTCGGATAAGAAAACCGATTTGTCATCTATGGATGAGATAAACACCTTTGAAAAACTGAAAGAGGTTGTTGAAGATATGCAATCAAAAAAAGACGAACTTGGCATACAGGGCGTTTTTGCGTCAACATCTCTGGGTGCGGGTGAGCAGTGGAGATGGCAGACTCACCTTGCAAATATTCCGTTTTATCATGAATTTTCCGAAAAAAAACCGAATACTGATACTATAACGACAGGAGTTGAATCGGAAAAAATAGAGTTTAAATACGATGACAAGTTCAAAAATATATTTGATTTATATACAGATAATTCTCTTACGGACAAAAAACTTCTCGGAGGAAAATCAACCTCTGACTCCATGGCGGAATTTGCCCTCGGCAGATGCGCTATGGTTCAAAACGGGGATTGGGCATGGTCGCAGATAAATGAGGTCAGCGGTAATACGGTAAGTGAAAATGATATTAAATTTCTGCCGATATATATGGGATTTCCGGGCGAAGAAAAGCAAGGACTTTGCATAGGTTCTGAAAATTATATTGCAGTTAACGACAAAGTAACGGATGAGCTTAAAAATGAGTCAATCGCATTTTTGGAATGGCTGTTTACAAGTGACACAGGAAAAAAATATGTCGTGGAAGAACTGGGCTTTAATGCTCCGTTTACTTCATTTTCCGAGAATGAAATTACGGCAGACCCTTTGAGCAGACAGATTATTGAGTGGTCGAATTCGGGTAAGGAAAATATTGAATGGACATTTTTGTCTTTTCCGTCGGAGGAATTTAAAAACTATTTCGGAGACGCACTGCTTCAATATGCTCAGGGCAATTCAGATTGGAATAACGTAAAAAATACGGTTGTCGAAAAGTGGACGGAACAGTTTAACAAGTAGGGGAGTGGTATCATGGAGGAATCAATAAAAAAGAATTTTCCGCTTTTTGTGCTGCCGACCTTAATTGCCTTTTTGATAGCATTTATTATTCCGTTTATACTCGGTTTGTATCTGTCTTTTGCAGAGTTTACAACAGTTGCGGACGCAAAATTTGTGGGCTTTGACAATTATATAAAGGCATTTGCCAATAGAGATTTTATTAACTCTCTGACTTTTACGGTAAAGCTTACAATCGTTGCGATTATATCGATAAATGTACTGGCATTTTGTCTGGCACTGCTGCTTACAAGGAAAGTAAAAGGAAGAAATATTTTCCGAACCGTATTTTTTATGCCTAATCTGATAGGCGGAATTGTACTCGGATATATATGGCAGCTGATAATAAACGGAGTGCTGCTGCGTTTCGGTGTAACAATCACGTATAAAGCGGCTTACGGATTTTTGGGGCTTGTAATTCTTGCAAATTGGCAAATGATAGGTTACATGATGGTAATATATATAGCCGGAATTCAGAACATTCCGCCATCGCTTATTGAAGCGGCAAAGATTGACGGCGCAAAGCCGCTTCAAATATTGAAAAATGTAATAATCCCGATGGTTATGCCGTCAATTACAATTTGCCTGTTTCTGACATTGTCCAATTCATTTAAAATGTTTGACCAAAACCTGGCTTTGACAGCCGGTGCGCCGGCAAAACAGACGCAAATGCTTGCACTGGATATTTACAATACTTTTTACGGAAATGTCGGGTACGAGGGGGTAGGACAGGCAAAAGCGGTTGTATTCGCAATTATTCTTGCGGCTATCGGACTCATTCAGTTGAATATAACAGGCAGAAAGGAGATTGAACAGTGATGGAAAAGCACAGTACATGGCTTACGGTTTTGCTTACGTTTCTGGCGGTTATTTTCCTGCTGCCGATTGTTATAGTTTTGATGAATTCTTTTAAAGGACAGTTTTATATTGCCGATATGCCTTTTAAGCTGCCGAATGCGGACACATTTGCAGGACTTGACAATTATATAGGCGGAATAGAAAAAACTAATTTTATAAGTGCATTCGGGTATTCGATTTTTATTACCGTTTTTTCGGTAGCAGTAATAGTTTTTTTTCCGTCAATGACTGCATGGTATATGGTTAGGGTAAAGAACAGCTTTTCGAAAGTATTATATTATTCGTTTGTTCTGTCCATGGTAATTCCGTTTCAGATGATAATGTACACTATGGTTAAGGTTGCAAATGTTTTGTATCTTGACAATCCTATCGGCATAATTTTGATTTATTTGGGACTGGGGAGCGGACTTTCGATTTTTATGTACAGCGGATTTGTAAAGTCTATTCCCATTGAGGTCGAGGAGGCGGCAATGGTTGACGGCTGCAATCCGTCAACGACATTTTTCAGAATAATAATGCCGATTTTAAAGCCTATCGCAATTACGGTTGCTATATTAAATGCCATGTGGATTTGGAACGATTATTTGCTGCCGCTGCTGTTGATAGGAAGTGACTACAGGACAATTCCACTTGCCGTTCAATATTTAAAAGGCGGTTACGGATCTATTGATATGGGAGCAATGATGGCTCTTTTAGTGCTTGCAATTATCCCTATAGTTATATTTTATCTTTTCAGTCAGAAGTATATTATAGAAGGCGTTGTAGCAGGAGCGGTAAAGGGATAAAAATCCCTTTACCGCAAAAAAAGGATTGACAAAGAGATTACATAATTATATAATAGATATATATAATGAATTGAAAAGGTTTGGTATATATGAATAAACGTGCCCTTGGCTGGATATGCAGACACGGAAAAGGGAGCTTTTTAATAATTGCGCTTATGACGGTGCTGGGAAGCGTTTTGTCGCTTATTTCGATTGCTTTTGTAAGCGTTTCAAAAACATTGGTTGATATTGCTACCGGATTTCAGACGGGGAAAATGTTTGAGACTGCCGCTTATCTTGCGGCACTGCTTATCTTGCGTCTGCTGATTCAGATAACAATTAATTTTATGAACGTACATGCATCTTCAAGGCTTGAAATTGCCTTGAAAAGGCATATATTCAAGCAGATTATAAATAAAGATTATCTCTCTGTCGTGAAGATTCATTCGGGAGAGCTTTTAAACCGATTAAACAGCGATGTTTCTGTTATTGTTAACGGATTGATAACTATTTTGCCGTCGGCGGCTATTTTTGTAACTTCGATTATAGGAGCTTTTATCTATCTTTTCACAATTGATAAAATTCTTGCGCTTATTATTCTGTGCGTAGGACCTATGGTAGGAATAGGAGCCAGACTCTATAGCCGAAAATATAAGCTTTTACATAAGGAATGTCAGCAAGCGGATGGAAAAACAAAATCGTTTATGCTTGAAATAATACAGAATCTGCTTGTAGTAAAATCTTTCAATAACGAGAATGCGGTTTTGGACAGAAGCGAGACCCTTCAGCGTGATAGCTATAAACTGAGAATCAAAAGAACAAAAATATCGGTGGTTGCTCATGTAGGGATGTTTCTGATATTTAATGCCGGTTATTATTTTGCGTTTGCGTACGGTGCGTACAGGATTTCTGCCGGAGCATTGAATTTCGGCGAATTTACCGCAATTTTGCAACTGGTTAATCAGATTCAGACTCCTTTTAAAGATATATCTTCGTTAATTCCGCAGTTTTTCTCGATGATTGCGTCAACGGAAAGGCTTTTGGAGATTGAGGATATCACACCTGAGCCGGAGGTTAAAATGACAGATGTGTCCCTGTATAACGATATGGAGGAAATTGTTTTTGACAATGTACGGTTTTCCTACAGTGCGGATTCTGTGGTTTCGGGAATTAATATGCGCATAAAAAAAGGCGAGTGCGTAGTAATCGGCGGAGAATCCGGAGCAGGGAAAAGCACTTCCATAAAGCTGCTTTTGGGAATTTTAACCCCGTCCGACGGTGACATATACATTAAGACAACACACGGAAAAATACAGATAGGCAAGCAGACGCGCCCGATGTTTTCGTATGTTCCGCAGGGGAATCTTATTCTGTCGGGAACCATACGTGAGAATATTGCCTTTGCATGCGGCAGCGCTTCGGAAGAGGACATTATAAAAAGCGCAAAAATAGCGCAAATATGGGATTTTATCGAATCGCTTGATGAAGGACTCGATACCGTTATAGGCGAAAAAGGACTTGGACTTTCCGAGGGTCAGGCACAAAGAATATCTATTGCGAGAGCAATTTTATATGACGCGCCTGTACTTCTTTTGGATGAATCCACTTCTGCTTTGGACAGCCATACCGAATCGGAACTTTTAAAAGCAATCAGGCATATGACCGATAAGACATGCATTATTATTTCACACAAACAGGCGGCATTTGATATATGTGACCATGCCGAGTATGTTACGAAAAAAACTTAATCTGCATACTATAATCATAAGAGGGTTTGAAGCTTTTTCAGAGTTTCTCATCCTTTTATGATTATTTTTTTAGGGGTGAGATGATAATGTCAGTTTTATTGGCAGTGATAGGTTCTGTTACAACGGCGACACGTCTCCATAAAAAGCTTGAGCAAACAACGGGAATTTCCGCGAGAATAGTCCATACACCGCAAGCAATAGGAAACGGCGGTTGCTCTTATTCGATCAAGACAAAGTCGGAAAATATGCCGATTGTAATGGAGACGGCTGCGGAATATAAAATCAGAGTTAAAGGGTGGTATCTGGCTGAGAACGAAGACGGAAAAGAGGTTTATCATGCTATATCTTGATAATGCCGCAACTTCGAAGGATAAGCCGAAGGTCTTTTATAAAGCAATGAACAAATTTACGAGGGAATTCAGTGTAAATGCAGGCAGGGGCGGACATGATTTCAGCATAAAGGGAGCGGAGGGAATAAGTGAGACGGCAGAAGAACTTGCCGGACTTTTCGGGATAGATAATCCGGAGAGAATTGCGTTTTCGTATAATGCTACAATGTCTTTGAATCAAGCAATTGCCGGCATTTTAATAAACGGGGGACACGCGGTCGTAACGGAAATGGAGCATAACAGTGTTCTGCGCCCTGTTCACAGCTTTGGCAATTATACATTTGCAAAAGCGGACAGTCTCGGCAGAGTAAGCCCCGAAAGCATAAAAAGTGCAATAAAAAGCGATACAAGGCTAGTTGTCTGCACTCATGCGTCAAATGTATGCGGAAGTGTCGAACCGATAGCAGAAATCGGAAAAGCAGCTCATGAAAGCGGTGCTTTATTATTGGTCGATGCGGCACAGAGTGCCGGGTGCAAAAAAATAGATGTTAATAAAATGAACATTGATATGCTGGCTTTTTCGGCACATAAAGGACTTTTGGGCCCTATGGGTGTGGGAGGACTTTACGTAAAGGAGGGAATTGAACTTGTTCCGCTTATATCGGGCGGAACAGGTTCACAGTCAAAGCTTTT
Organism: uncultured Clostridia bacterium; assembly: GCA_934454035.1. Lineage (GTDB taxonomy): Bacteria > Bacillota > Clostridia > UBA1381 > UBA1381 > CAKSQL01. Next base: position 6,230 of record CAKSFY010000089.1, read on the forward strand.
GGAGCAGCCTGCCGATATGCCCGGTTTTTTACAGGCAGGGACGCAAAACACCCCGGGCATAATGGCACTGGGCAAATCGGTTAAGTTTATTAAGAATGTCACGGAGGAGGCAATATCGGCACATAATACAGAGCTTGCTTATGTTCTGATTGAGAGATTGATGAACATGAACGGTGTTACTGTGTACGGAATATGCGAAAGAAAAGATGGGGACAGAAACGGGACCGTGCTTTTTAATATAGACGGAATGGAAAGCGGAGAAGTGTGTGAAATGCTGAATGATGAATTTAAAATTGCGGTACGGGGCGGCTGGCATTGTGCGTACTATGCTCATTGCGCTCTCGGAAGTGAAAAAAGTGGCGGAATCAGAGCGAGCTTCGGTTTATTTTCAAAAAAAAGTGATGCTGAAAGGCTTGCCGATTCGGTATATAAGATACTTAAATTGTGCATAAAATAAAACCGCAGTAATTGCGGTTTTATTTTATGCACGCGGATGTGCTTTAATATAAACATCTTTAAGTTTACTGTTTATAAGTTTTGAATAAACCTGAGTCGAGGAAATATCGGCATGACCGAGCATTTCTTGTATTGATTTTAAATCCGCACCGTTTTCCAAAAGATGAGCGGCGAAGGAATGCCTCAATACATGGGGAGTTATGTCGGTTTTGATATTAGCTTTTTTTTGGTACTCTTTTACAATTTTCCAAAACCCTTGACGTGAGAGTTCTTTCCCGCTGCAGTTTAAGAAGAGCCGGTCGGGACTGTCTTCTTTAACAAAAAATTTCCGTGCACTGTTTATGTAATCATTCAGTGCAGAGCGTGCAATATTTCCTATAGGCACAATACGTTCCTTTTTTTCGCTTGCACATTTGACAAAGCCTACAGATAAATTTATATCATTTTCTTTGAGAGTGATAAGCTCCGACACTCTTATACCGGTAGCGTATAACAGTTCAAGCATTGCACGGTCACGGCGTCCTTTCGGGTCTTTTCTGTCCGGTTGTTCCAAAAACAGAGACACTTCACGCGTTGTCAGAATATTCGGCATTCTGCGTTCGGTTCTGGGTGCTTCAAGGTTCAGGGTCGGGTCTTGCATATTTATTTTACATTCCGATATAAGATAATCGTAAAAGGCTCGCAGAGAGGCAAGTGTCCTTGAAACGGTGGAATTTGCTTTGCCTGATTTCTGAAGATAAAGAAGATATGTAAGAATCGTTGTTTTGTTTGCTTCGGCAAAATCGGTTATATTTCGTTTTGTCAGATATTCTGCGAAAAGACATGTATCTCGTTTATATGATTGAATTGTATTATCGGATTTTGTGCCCTGCATATATTCGGCAAATCCGTCAACATATTCGTACAATTAAAATTCCTCCTTATATGTGATTATAACCGGCACGCTGTAAATGTCTGAAAATCAGATTATGTTTTCCAGTTAACTTATATTATTCATAAGATATATTATCATATTTTCGACAGTTTGTACAGTATTTTTACAAAAAAAATATACAGGAAAAGTCTGCATTATGATATTTTGCATATAAAAGGTCTCATCAGTTTAATAAATGTTGATGTTACATATCCGTCAAAAAAAGAAGCTATGCAGAATATAAGCGTACATATTGCGGCAAGTATAAGAAACCTTCCCAGCCGGGATTTGTCTTTTTTTCCGCCTGCCAGTGAAAAATCGGCAGAGCATGCACAAAATATAATAAGCGACGGCAAAAAAACAATCGTGGAAAATATTGAGGAAAGCGGTACCAAAAGTCCTCTTATTCCGTAATATTTTACAAATGCCGCGGTAGTAAATCCGCTTGTAAAGCCTTTGAACAGGCAGCAGCCGAGAGAACCTGCCGCACCGAGTCTGAAAAATGAACAAGCGGTTATAATTATAACAAGCCTTATATTATCCGCGAATGAATTTTTAAATATCAGAAAACGGTTATTATCTGCCGAAAAACTGTCAAAGCAGCGCGAAAGATATTCATAAAGCTCATTTTCGCCTGCCGATGCAGCCATATATGCGGCACCTGCAATTATTCCGGCAAAAAGGCATGCCGTGGCGGCGAAAAAAAATATTTTTTTATGGTAAGTCAAAAAAATCCCTCCTGTGTAGATATAAAATCATATGTTCATTCCATATCTATTCACAAAAAGGGATTTTAATTACTTAAAATTTAGCGGCAAGGAATTTTTTCAGCCGTTCAAGTCCTTCTACGATATTATCCATACTTGTTGCATATGACCATCTTACATACTCCGGCGCGCCGAAACCTGTACATGGAACTACCGCAACCTTTGCCACATTTAAAAACAACTCCGCAAAGTCATCGGCATTTTTGATTGTACGTCCGTAAAGCTCTTCACCAATAAGATCCTTTATATTCATCATAATATAAAATGCTCCGTGAGGATTCAGACATGAAACCCCGTTCATTTCATTAATGCGCTCTACCATGAAATTACGTCTTTTTTCAAAATGTCGCTTCATTCTGTCAACTGCGTCCATTCCGCCCTCAAGTGCGGCAACCGCTGCTGCCTGAGCTATTGAGTTCGGATTTGATGCCGCATGCGACTGAATGTTTGCCATTATTTTTGCAATTTGCGGATTAGCTGCGGCAAAACCGATTCTCCAGCCGGTCATTGCATAAGTTTTGGAAACACCGTTTATTACTATTGTCAAATCCTTAATATCATTGCCGAGAGAAGCAATACTTACATGCTTTCCTTCATAAACCAAATGCTCGTATATTTCATCCGAAATTACATAAATATTGTTTTCAACGGCAATTTCCGCAATTTTTTCAAGCTCGTCTTTGGTATATAT
>CAKSFY010000090.1 GCA_934454035.1 uncultured Clostridia bacterium
ATAGCGATGAGTAACATCACAACCGCATGCCGCGATATATCCGAGCTTACTCCAAACGCACAAAAAGCATGCAGGCTATTCCTCAAAAAATGCGAGGAAAACGGCTTGAAAGTCCGTATAACCGAAACATATCGCAGCCAAGAGCGGCAAAATTACCTTTACGCGCAAGGAAGAACACGGAGCGGAAATGTTGTCACGTGGACGAAAAACAGCCGCCACACAAGCCGCAGGGCATGGGATATATGCAGGGATATAAAAGGGCAGGAATACTCAGACAGCGGATTTTTTAAGGCGTGCGGACAAATTGCAAAGGAACTTAATATCACATGGGGCGGCACATGGAAACAAGCCGACACACCCCATTTTGAGGTTGACAGGAATTGGACAGAACCGAAGGAGGATAACGAAATGACCGAACAGGGAAAAATCAAATTTAACGCGCTTGTCGAAGTGGTGGAAAACTTAACACACACCATTGACCGGCTGGCGGACAGGATTACAAAACTTGAAAATCCAATGATTTATAACTATATCGATGATAACATGCCTGAATGGGCAAGACCGACCGTGCAGAAGCTTGTCGATAAAGGAATCATAAGGGGCGATGAAAACGGTCTGCATTTGACCGATAGCGACCTAAAGCAGCTTGTCATAAATGACCGAGCAGGACTGTATAATTAAATTTGGGGCGGTGTAATGCCGCCCCTTGACTTTTTTATTTGGTTATGGTATATTAGTTTATGAAAAAACTCCGAGATAATTACTTATCACGGAGCTTAAAAACCATCGCGAACATAAACAGTTCGGATAATATTGTTATGGTGAACCATCGGGGATTCGAACCCCGGACAACTTGATTAAAAGTCAAGTGCTCTACCACCTGAGCTAATGGTCCATATATGGCAGGGATAGCAGGACTCGAACCTACGAAATGCCAGAATCAAAATCTGGTGCCTTACCGACTTGGCTATATCCCTGTATTCCCTAAGTGAAAATATTAAATGGGGTGGGTAGTGGGATTCGAACCCACGACATTCAGTGCCACAAACTGACGCTCTAACCAGCTGAACTATACCCACCATATAATTAAATGGCGCGCCTGAAGAGATTCGAACTCCTGACCCACTGCTTAGAAGGCAGTTGCTCTATCCGACTGAGCTACAGGCGCATATATGATGGAGCGGGTGATGGGAATCGAACCCACACGGCCAGCTTGGAAGGCTGGAATTCTACCATTGAACTACACCCGCATATACTCCAACAAGAACGCTTCTCATTGGCTGACTAGTATATTATATCAGACTTTATTGTACTTGTCAATACTTTTTTTAAAAAAATTTATTTTTTTTATTTAAAATCGATTCACAAAGAAGATTAACTATAAATCTTACTTTGCAAATCAATTTTAAAGCATGAATATGCTTGCAAAATGAATGATTTACTCCTGCATATCAAGCTCGCCGTACTTATCCTTATATTTTTCGAGTTCATATTTAAGCTCTATATTTTCTTTTTTTAATTCATCCAATTCCATTTGCATTTGTTTGGCGTTTTCTTTATCATGATTAAACAGTCTGAAACTTGTTCCTTGTTCATCGGAATTGCCCATTTTAATAGTAGTAACAACTAATATAACGATAGCAATTATAAAAGCGGAAAGAAAAATCGAGCGCAGCCAGATGGTTTTCTTTCGTTCCTTTGCCACTTCGATAGCCATATTACTTTGCTTTGGTTCTCTGTGTGAATAACCCGAATGGTGATGGTGGTGACTTGCATGATGTCTGTGATATTCTTGCGAATGAGATGAATTGTTCTCTTTTCTGATGCTATTCGATTCTGCCATTTATTAATAATTATCTCCCTTCAAAAGAAATACTGTCAGCCGATTGGAAAATACCTGAAAACCTGCATTTTAAGCGTTTTTAGCTTTTTCTCGAGCTTCCGATTAGGGAAGGGAGGAGGTAATGCCGGTTTTATCCGGCTTAGAAAAATCTTGCATTTTACATTCGGCTGAATGAAGCTTTGGGTATGAAAATAGCATTTATTCTACCCATTTTATATTATTATACACTAAAATCTGATAAAAATCAATATAAAATGTCATTTTTTATTTGCAAAGAACAATATCATTATTATGGAACATATAAATATACTTTTCGGATACTTTTTTGCCTGTTATTTTTTCCAGTGCATATTGGTACCATTCAAGCTGAGAATGATATTTTTTCATTAATTCTTCCGGTGAATTATAGTAATCCGACTTATAATCGATAAGGATAATATTTCCGTCCTCTTCAAACCAGCAATCGATTATTCCCTGCAAAAGAATTTTTTCATCATAGGCGCTGAATCCGTCAAACAATGAAAGAGGGACATCGGTTTCAAAAGGTGTTTCTCTCATAACATTTTTGTTTTCAATAATTCTTTTTCCGAGTTCGGTCTCATAAAAAGCAAGTATTTTTTTATTGTCCGCAAGCTCAGCTTGCTCTGTTGTCATGATTTCATCTTTAACCATTCTTAGTTTTTCATTGTGTATATACTCTTCTGTCATGTCCTTTACCGGAATCAAATTTTGCATCACAATATGCAAAGCGTTTCCTCTGTCTGCTCCGCTTTTTTCTTTTTTCGGATTCATAAAATCGGGCACAGGCATGAGTTCGGTATCATTTTCAAAAAAGCTTCCCGATTTAAGCTCCGTAACAGATACTTTCCCGGGTACAAAGCGAAGTTCGTTTTTATCATAGGTGAATTCCGATATTTCTATCCTGTCATCAAAGACTTTTTCGGTATTTTCTTCATCTGAACTGCGGAGGTACATACTGTATGGAATTTCTTTATAAATCCAGTTTTCATCAAATCTTGCAATTGGGGCTATCCAGTCCAGAAAAGTTCTTACGGATAAGACTTTTTCCGCGTCCATTTTGCTCTCGCGTGTCGGCAGCATGCTATCCCATTCTTCGGAATATTTATCAAGGGGCTTGTTCTTTGTATTCACCACGCCCGTTACAATAAGCTTTTCCTTGGCACGAGTCATTGCCACATATAATTTTCTTTCTTCCTCGGAAATACTTTCGGCAATATTTGCGGCGGAGATAGTCTGTTTTGCAATTGTATCAACCCTGTATCCTTTGTCGGGATTTATTTCCTCCAAGCCAATTCCCCATTTTTTATGCATGGAAATAACATTCTCTTTTATATTAAATTTTTTTCCGCAGCCTGCCAGAAATACAACAGGAAATTCCAGTCCCTTGCTTTTATGAATTGTCATAATTCGGACTACATCGTGTCCTTCGCCGACAAGCTTCGCTCCGGACAAATCTTCTTCCCGTTTTTCCAGTCGTTCCATATATCTGATAAAATGGAACAATCCTTTATATCCGCTGCTTTCGTATTCTTTGGCGCGTTCAAATAAAAGTCTTAGATTTGCTCTGGCTTCTTCGCCGCCGTAAAGAGCACCCACAAATGCATAAATGCCGGTTTCTTCATATAAAACCCACAAAAGTCTGTCGCAGGTCATATATTTTGCATAATCTCTCCATTTTGCAAGTCTTTCAAGAAAGGCTTTGATTTTTTCGTCTTTTTTTGCATATACACATAATGCATCATAGATTAGTCCGTCATGAGCAGCTCTGATTTTTACGAGCTCATCATCGGAAAAATTGCCGATAGGAGAGCGTAATACACCCAAAAGAGGGATATCTCTGTATGGGTTTTGTATTACCTTTATGAGTGAAAGAACCATTCTTACTTCGCTTCTGTCAAAATATCCGCCGCTTTCCGCAAAACAGTCGATACCTTCTTTATTGAGTGCCGCTATGTATATTTCCGACACATATTTAAATGATGACATTAAAATTGTTACATCCTTGTTTTGCAGTTTTCTGTAGGTGCTGCCGTCTCTTACCATATATCCCGATTTTTTCAGCTCAGCTATTCTGTGCGCGATAAATGCCGCCTCTAATTCTGTTTTGTCAAGTGTGCTTTCATCGCCATCCTCCGCCTGTGATTCCAATATGCAGCATTCGGACAAATATCCGTCGGCATTTACATTTTCATAGGTGGTGTTCCCGTTGTTGAGCCGCTGCTCTTCGTTATAATCAATATCTCCTACGGACTCGGACATTATCCTTTCAAAAACCGAATTAACGCTGTCCAAAACCTCTTTGCGGCTTCTGAAATTTCTGGAAAGGACTATCTTCCTGTCTGCTGCATCCTCACTTATTTTGTAGCTGTCGCACTTTTCCTTAAAAAGCATCGGGTCGCTTCGTCTGAATCGGTAAATACTCTGCTTCATGTCACCGACCAGAAACATATTGTTTCCGCGCGATATTTGCTTGAATATTTCTTCCTGTAGGGCGTTCGCATCCTGATATTCGTCCATAAGTATTTCATCATACTTGTCTTTATAAATATTGCGGACTTCATCATTTTCTTTAAACAGCTTTAAGCATAATAGCTCTGCGTCACAAAATTCAAGCATATTTTTGCTTTGTTTTATTGCCGTAAAGCATTCATCATATTTTTTCACAGCAGAACATATCGCTCGAGCCGTCGGATACACATTTTCCTTCATTCTCGAAACGAGCTCACCGGACGGAATGCAGATAAGCTGTGCGGCTTTTTGTAAAAGAATTTTTGCGCGGTCGCGGAATCCCTTTACATATTCGTTTATCTCTTTGTCGGAGATTTCTTTTTCCTTGCAGCGTACCGATGATTTCGGTCCCCACTTTTCAAAAGCAAGTGAATTGAGTATCGTCGAGCTTTCGTCCCAATCGGCATTCTTTAATTTTTTTGCCGCGGAATATTCAAGACATACAATGCCGTACCTGCCGCCCCAGTTGAACTGAATCTCATTTTCCGACTCCGGCGGCATATTTTCAATTATTTCATCAATATTTTTAAAGTATCCGCAAGAATAGCCTGCCATATACTCAAGCGCTTTTTTTAGCTCATTATAAGCTTTATTGCACAAAAAATTCTTCTTTTTCAGACATTCTTCAATCCATGGATTGCCGTCTTTTTGTAAATAAAGCTCTGCCTTTTCCGAAAGCCATTTATCAGGTTCCGGCATGGAACGCGTGAAATAATACACTTCTTTGATTATATCGGCAATTTTTTCATCGCTGCGGCCATCGGAAAAAACCTCCAAAAGACGGAAAAAATCTTCATCACCTGTTTCGTAGCATTGCTCAAACAAATCCTCCATAGCGTCCTCAGCCATAAGTGCAAGCTGCGCGTTGTCCGCCATAGTAAAGCCCGGGTCGATGCCCAGCAGATGAAAATGTTCTCGGATTGCCTTTATGCAAAATGCGTCTATAGTCATAATATCCGCATCGTAAATAAGTGAGGACTGTCTTTTTAATATATTGGTTAAAATTTCATCTCCGTTTGCCGCATCGATTTTTTCCTCTAAAGTGTCGGCAATTCTTTCCTTCATTTCAGCCGCTGCAGCATTTGTGAATGTAACCACAAGCATTTTATTTATATCTGTCGGATGCGGATTTTTTTTACCCGGAATGAGACTTTGTATAATGCGTTCCGCGAGAACTGCCGTTTTTCCCGAACCTGCCGCAGCATTTACAAGTATATTGCAGCGCTCATTATTGATGTTGTATTTTGTATAAATTGCCTGTTTCTGTTCATTCGTCCATTCTCTTTTCGGCATTACCGTCCACCTCCGTTTCCATATAGCTCCAAGCGGCATTTGTATTTGTTATTTCTTTTTTGCAGCCGTCTGTACCGGCGTCATAAAGACATATTTCCTTATATTTGCAATAACTGCATGCATTTTTAATTTTTCCCGGCAGAATATCTATTCGCCCCGAGAAGATTTCTTCATCAAGATTTACAACGGTTTTGCGCACATAGTCGGTAAGTATGCGAAATTTATCCGACATCATATAGCTTGACGAATTTTTATTGAGTGCGTCTCCTTTGGAATTTATTGCAAGCTTTAAAAATGAGCTTGTCCCGCCGTTTTCGATATCATTGTCCATTTGTACAGCAGCGGAGATTTCGTTCCCGTCGTCCACTATTATAACGCCGTCGGGTTTCATACTGTTCCTTATAACAGAGTCTATGTTGCAAATATCATTTTCTTTGCACGGAACAAGGTCACTCCTGAGCTTGTTGTAGAGAACTCCTCTGACCGCCGGCTGAAGTCCTTTTGCTGCATGCCCGAGTGCCCCTTTTTTATAAAGCTCGGTTGCGGCTATTGCGTATACTGCCAATTGCATATCCTCTCTGTTGGATATTGCCACAACGTCAAATTTTTTACTGCCAGATTTATAATCTATGATTCTGAGAGCAAGCTCGCCCGAACCGATATTTTCCGCCGCGTCTATGCGGTCGATTGTTCCGTTGATTCCGACCTTTTTTTCGTTCCACGAAATATCCACGGAGAATTTTTCCTCATAGCAAACTGCACTGTATTCGCCTTTTGTAAGACTGAGTCTGATTATATCTGTCGAGCGGATAAGAATTTTTCGTAAGCGTTCGATTAAATAAAATATTTTTTCTTTGTCCCGGTTCAGACCTGTCAGAACTCTTTGTGAGATTTCATCGACAAGCTTGTCGATAATCTCAAGACTTTTTTTGTCGGTGAGTTCATGCCAGCGCTTTTTTGTTTCTTCAAAGGTTTCGGCATCGCCGTCCGCTTCTTTGCAATATTCGCATACCGCCCAATGCAAAAGGCTGCCTATGTCAAATTTTTGAATTTGCCAGACCTGCTGTTCCCGTACCTTTAATCCGTACTTTAAGTAGTAGCTGAAAGGACATGCCGCATAAGCATTAATTTTACTCACACTGTAACTGTGATAATCGTTATACAAAAGCCTTGCGCTCTCAAGCGTAAGCTTCGGCTGATTTTTTTTGTATTCCATTGCCCGTGCAACCATCGGAAGCCTTGATGACAGATATTCGTTTCCTTTGTAAAAGCGTGCCAAAAGATGTGCATTTTCTCTCATGGCATTATCCGAGACCGCACGCATGATATACAAAAATGCATCTCTCGGGTTGTTTACCTCTTTCGGCTTTTGGTCGATAATATCGTCTGATATTGAAAGGCCGGGGAATAGCTTATAAAGATTTTTTATAAATGCTGCCGGCATTTGTGCTTCGCCGTTTGAATTTGAAGTAGGGTAGCTGAAATACAGCTTTTCGCCGGCAGATGAAACAGCTCTGAAAAACTTAAATTCTTCACGCTTTGTCTTTTCCTGCGATGTTCCGGCATTTTCGATGCCTTTTTCTTCAAGATATACACGTTCTCTGTCGGTGAAAATACTTCTTGTATGAACCTCAGCAGGCATTGTGCCGCTCACTGCCCCCATAAATATCATAATTTTCGGCCGTGCGGAGGAGTTTCTGTCTGACGCGCCGATACTGACTACATCCGGGGCAGGGGGGATAATTTTTAATTTAGCCGCAGAAAGTCCTTCTTTTAAAAATCTCGCATAGTTTTGTCTTGAACAAGATTCTTCGCCCATTATAACTACCGTTTGATTTATTGTCTCCATCAAAAGATTCCAAATCTCTTTCATGCGTTCCGCCGCGTCTGTTAAGCCTGCTGCCCTCAATTTTTTTGATTCGGCATTAACTCCGGAATACAGGTTAATATCACACAGAAATCCAAACAAAGCCTCGGCAAGTTCTCTTGCACTTCCTTTTCCGAATGAATAGAATTTTTCGAAAGGAGCACAGACTGATTTTCTGATTTCATTTATTTCATCAATGTTTTCATCGGTTTTTTTATTTTCGGCAATAATTGAGTCGAACACTCCCGGGGTTTCTTTTTTCCATTCGGAGAACCATCTGCTTTTTCCTCTGATTCCGTGACAGAGTACATAATTTTCGAGTTTGTCGATTTTTTCACGGTCATATTCTTTACCGTTCTCATCAAAAACAAATCCTGTCCTGAGATAACGGAAAACAGATTCATAACTCCAATTTTCCTCAATTATATCAAATATACCGAGAACTGTCAAAATAATAGGGTGGTCGGTGACCGGCATATCACTGTCAATAAAGTACGGAATTCCGAGATTCCCGAACACCGCCTCGATAAGATGTGAATATTTTTGCGTTTCGGCACACATAATGCCTATATCTCCGTAGCGTGCCCCGTTTTTTACTTCGGACAAAATAACGCTTGCCGCATATTCTGTCTCGGAGTATAAATCCCGTGCGCAAAAAAGTGAGATGTCCTCTGTTTTTTGCGTAAAGACAGCTTTTTTATCATTCCAATGCTCAACAAGATGTAAAATCTCCGCAGAATTTACAGTATAGCATTTGTCGCCGCAATACTGCTCATAGAGCCGTACTCCCGATTCGCGGCACATATCTTTAAGCCTTTCGGCAGTTTGTGCCGGGGAGGCATATATTTCATTATTGCTGTCGGCGCAAATTGTTACATGTACGGAAGCGGCGCACTCTGTAAAAGCCTTGATTACTGCATAATGCTGAGGTAAAAAATCCGAGAATCCGTCAAACCAAATGTGTGTATTTTTAAAGACGCCGCTTGACTCTATATATCGGGCAAATTTTAAATAATCATCTTCACTGTCGGCAAAATTTTCGCCGAGCAGGGCATTATATTCCGTATAAATATCTGCCGCAGCCCTTAATTTTTCAGCCATCATTCCATTTTCTTCTCCGGCAGCTTCTTTAAGCATATCAGGAGTGATTAGGTAGTGTTTCATTTCGGAAATTAATTCGGAAAGCTTGCCGACAAAACCCGGCTTATTGATCGAAAGAGAAAAAATGCCGTCTGCATCGCACGCTTTTAAAGCGGCTTTGCAAAGCAGCATTTGTTTGCCCGATGAGAGCAGATGATTATCTTCATGTTTTAAATATCTTCTGAAAAATTGCGGAAATGTCAAAACCTCAATTCCGTTGATTCCCATACCGCCGAAATGCTCTACAATTCTTTTTTCGGTCAAATATGAATATTGCTCCGGAACTGTTATTACCGCGTTGTGCCCGGGATTTTTCTTAAGAGTCCGTTCTAT
>CAKSFY010000091.1 GCA_934454035.1 uncultured Clostridia bacterium
TTAAAAGCCGCCGTTTGGTAAATCATTTTTATTTAATTTGTGTGCAATTCAGCAGACACATTTTCGCAAAGAGGCATCATATTGGTAACCCCGTTAACAGTTTCCCAAAGATAAGCCGTTATTTTTGTTGCATTTTCTGTGTTTATTTGTATTCCGTCGTTTATATCGGTTTCGTTAATTGTGATAAATTGTTTTTCGGTTTTGTTAAGCTCCAGCGCCTTTATGTCCAAAAGCTTGTTTTTGTTATAGCTTGCAACATACAAAACCGCCGGTCTGTCAAGATTAAAAACAACTATATTTTCCGGATAGACATCCAGTGATGTTCTATTCGGGTTAACCCATCTTGCGGTAAGCGTAATATTTCCGTTTACCGGATTATCAAAATCATACCGTACACCGTCAGCAAACCATCCATCGAAATAATAGCCGTCAAATTCAGGCACGGTCAGCTTATCGCTGCTCAAAACATCACCGCATTTCACTTTTATTGTCTGAATCTCATCACCGTTATTCGGATTGACCGTAACAGTATAGCATGGAACAAGAAAATGCATCTCGCTTGCACTTTTGTATATAACCATATAATCGTCGTTGTCCGATTCGATAAGGCTTGTGCGGTCGCTGCCGTCGCTGTACGAAGCGCCTCCTTTGTATACTATACCCGTAGGTTCGGAAACAGTCGGTGTGTTGCTTACCGACACACCTATTCTGGTATTGCCGCTGACGGAATTATAAAACTGAAACATTCTGCCGTTATTAAGATAAAGATTATTTGCTGCGCCGCTCCCGGACAAGGTGTTTCCGATTATTGTAACGGTTGCTTTGATTTCAAGTTCGCGCCCGGAATTCTCTGAATTCTCTTTACTTAAGTAAATTCCGCCGCCTTGAGATGCAGTATTTTCCGTTATTGTTGTTTCACCTAAAATAAGATAGTTATAACTGCCATGTACACACATACCGCCGCCTTCTTTCTTAGCGGTGTTGCCCTTTATTTCACATTTCTTGCTAAAGGCAAAATGAGAGCTGTTATTGCTTGATTTCGTGTATATTCCGCCGCCCTGACCTCCGGCAGTGTTGTTGTTTATATAACATACTATACTATTATCATAATTAGGATCTGCACCGCCCGTTCTTAAGATATTTGCACTGATTAAGCAAATACCGCCGCCGTTTCCGTTGGCTGAATCGCAGTGATTATCGCTGATTGAACCGCCGATAAGATTCATTGAGCCGTATCTTATATAAATACCGCCGCCGCTGCCTTCTGTAACAGTGTTGCCATGTATATTTGCATCAACCATATTAATTAACTGTCCTGCGCCATTGCTGTAAATCGCACCTCCGCTGACTTTAGCAGTATTATATGCCAATTCAGCGCCGCGAAGATCTAATATGCTGTTGCTTTCCATATGTATTGCTCCGCCACAGCCTGTGGCAGTATTATGATTAACCCTTGCATTGTAAAGATATGCCTTGGTACTTCCGGCAAGATGTATTGCTCCGCTGTTTATTGCTTTGTTCCCCGTTATCTCGCCGGCATAAACATATATTTCACTGTTATATGCAGATATACCGCCGCCGCTGCCGTTCAATGCCATATTGTTATTAACAGAGCCGCCATGCATGGCAAACGTACCGCCGTTTACGAAAATACCGCCGCCGTTTGCTTCTTTAATATCATTATCCGCTATACTGCCGCCGTACATAACAAAGGTACTTCCGGCAAGACAGTTTATTGCGCCGTTTCGCGTTGTATCTTTTTCGGGTGATCCATTTGCACCGGTGACTTTACCGGTTCCTATACAGTCACAGAGAACAAATTTTTGACTGTTTCCTACACGGACCGCCGGATGTCCCTCTTTGCTTATTGTAAGCGTCTTACCGTTAAGACAAAGATACACCGAAACATTTGTAATGTTAAGAGTGTCCGGTATGGTGATATCCTTTTCCAAATATAAATACAGTTCCGCAGCAGAGGTATCACCGGCCGTGCCGACCGAGGTATCGCCGTCCCAAGCCTGCCACTGTATATTTCCGGCTTTCTCGAGAGCATTGTGATCCTTGCAGGTTGTTTTTCCGCACGCAAGATGACTGTCGGTGCAATTTATCTTTCCGCACACGCAGTGACTGTGGGTTTGTTCCGCCTCTCCGACTGCATATGCCGTAACTGCAAATGATGTTAAAAGAAGTGTCAAAAATACTGCAAATATTTTTTTCATTTTCTGTTCCTCCGTTTCGCTGCCGCCTTTTTTTACTATCTGCAAGCTTTATTTATAAATTGGTTTGTATACCAATTATATCATATGTTTTTGCCGTTGTCAACGAAAATTCCACTTTTTAATCTGATATTATTTATTTAATACAACGAAAGGAGTGCAGCAAAATGATTTCATTTTACTGCACTCCCTTTGAGGCTTTATAAAAGTACCGAATTCGGAAAAAGTTCTGCCGCTTCTGTACATTCAGCCGTTTTTCATCTTATGGAGATAAGATATGTTATTTCTGTTGGTTGTTCTGTTGTTTGTTTTGCTGGTTATTCTGCTGGTTATTCTGCTGGTTGTTCTGTTGGTTATTCTGCTGATTGTTTTGTTGCTGATTGTTTTTGCTCATTACTATCACTTCCTTTCGGACTTAGTATTACCTCTTTTTCAAGAAATATACAACAGACCGAAATTATTTTATCAGCTTATATTCATAATTTGTATTCTCATACTTAAATGAATCGGCAATACCGCCTGTATAATAAACAGTTCCGTTTTCGGTTACAAATACTGCATCGGCATTATATTCATTCAATAGCGGCACGCTTTGCTGATAGCCTATGACATAGCACGCGGTTGACAAAACATCCGCGTCTGTGGGATTGGCGCTTATAACAGTGACTGACAGCAATCCGCTGTTTGCCGGGCTTGCAGTAAAGGGATTCAGTATATGTGAGTATCGCACTCCGTTTTCTTCAAAATATCTGTAATTACCGGCAGAGGTTATAACCGCTTTATTGCTGACCTCAATACTTCCGATTGTTTCGCCGTCATTCCGAGGGTCGGCAATTCCGACATTCCATAGCCTGCCGTCAGTTCCGCTGCCCAGTGCATAGACATTTCCTCCGAGATTAATAAGTGCTGAATTAATTTTATTTTGCTTTAAAATTTCCGCAAGCTTTTCCGTTGCATATCCTTTTGCAATTGCACCGAGTGTTATGCTTGCACCCTCTTTTTTTAAAAAGGCATGGTCTGAGTCAACCTCCAAAAGCTCCGAGCCGGTTTTGTGAATAACCTCGGCAAGCTCCTCTTTGGTCGGCACACGCGGCTCATTCGGAATGTTCCATAACTTTGCCGCCGCTCCGACGGTTATATCAAAAAAACCGTTTGTTTCAAGGGAATATTTTTTTGACCTGTCCAGAATATCAATTGTATCCGCCGACAAAGCAACAGACTCCTTACCTGCGTTATCATTGAGCTTGGATATTTCACTGTCCGGGTCGTTTACATTCCACATGGCATGATATTTTTCCAAGAGCTCCCTGCAATCGGCAAGCGCCTTTTCACTGTTTTTCCCCGATACGGATATTTCGCAATAAGTGTCAAAAACATCATACAGACTGATTGTATGCATTTCCTTTTTTCCGCCCGACACAATTATAATACAAAGAACGGACAAGGCTGCAATAATACATGCATTTCTTATTTGGTCTTTCACTGCCGCCACTCCTTTAATCATTCGTCAGATTGCCGTTGCCGCTGACCGGAATCACTTCGCCTAAAAATTTCGGTTTCGGTTTAACTATGCAGGATATAAAGTCCTTTGACCTTGCCGCCATTTCCCTGAGCTCATTGTATTGATGTCCTCTGTAGCTTCTCGGGTCGGAATTGACCCCAACTGCATTAATCCCCAGAGAGTCGGCAATATAAAGCGCGCGGTAGATATGAAACTTCTGCGTCACTACAATAATATTGTCCGCTTCAAAAACCGCTTTTGCTCTGTAAATACTGTCATATGTAGAAAATCCTGCATGGTCCATGAAAATATCTTCCGGCAAAACTCCGTTTTCCTCGGCAATTTTTTTCATGACATTTACTTCGTCATAATCAGCTCTGCCGTGATCGCCGCTCATTATTATTTTAGGTGCCGCACCGCTTTTGTAAAGAGCTATGCCCTGTTCCAGTCTGTCGGCAAGCATGGCGGACGGCGTTCCGTCACTGCGCACACCGCAGCCGAGTATAAGAATACAGTCCCGTCCGCTGTCGGCAGGAAGATTTTCTTTATCATAAACCTTTACACTTTCTTTATCTACAATATACGCGTTGACTCCGTAGAAAAAGACAAGCGAAGCCGCCGCAAGCACCAATATTATCTGTATCAGTTTCTTTAAAAGTTTAATCATGACAATTTTCCTTTTTTAAAAGTTTTCAAAAATACTTACCTGGTCGGACTCGGGCAAGTCGTCAAGACAATGATTCTGCTCCAAAAGCTCAATATTTGTCTTTGTGATTCCCGTTCTGATGCGCAAATCCTCAATCGTTTTAAACTCTCCGTCGGCACGCGCGTCGGTTATACTCTTTGCGGCATTTTCGCCCATTCCCGGCAATGCGTTAAGCGGCGGAAGTATTCCGTCTGGAGTTTTGATAAAGTTTACGGCTTCCGATTTATACAAATCAACCGGGATAAAATTAATACCTCTTGCATACATTTCAATGCATACTTCCAAAATAGGAATAAGATTTTTTTCCTTCGGCGATATTGTATTGTTTTTCTTTTTTTCCAGCAAGTCCGCCATTGCCGCACGTGCCGCTTTTTCTCCGTTAGCCATAAGATGCGCGTCAAAATCGTCCGCACGGACGGAATAATACGCAATATAAAATTCCTCCGGATAATGCACTTTGCAGTATGCAATTCTGAAAGCCATTGTAACATATGCTACGGCATGCGCTTTCGGGAACATATATTTAATCTTTTTACACGATTCAATATACCATTCGGGCACGTTAGCCGCCCTCATTGCCTGTTCATCCTCCGGCTTTAAGCCTTTTCCCTTACGTACGCTTTCCATTATCTTAAATGAATGTCCTGCCTCAACGCCCATATGAATAAGGTAAAGCATAATATCGTCACGGGTACATATTGCCTCTGAAAGCGTGGTAACCCCTTGTCTGATATAGTCCTGCGCATTATTAAGCCAAACGTCTGTGCCGTGTGACAAACCTGCAATCCGCACAAGCTCGGCAAATGTAGTCGGCTTTGTATCTATAAGCATTTGCCTTGTGAAACCCGTTCCGAACTCCGGAATCCCGTAGGTTCCTATGGGTGTGCCTATATCCGATTTTAAATGCAGAATATCGGTCGATGTAAAAATACTCATTGTATCCTTATCATCAAGCGGAATTGTTCTGGGGTCAACGCCCGTCAGATTTTGCAGCATCTTGATAACCGTCGGGTCATCGTGTCCGAGCTCGTCCAGCTTCAGAAGATTCTGGTCTATCTTGTGATAATCAAAATGAGTTGTCACGATATTTGAATTCGGGTCATCGGCAGGATGCTGAATCGGGCAGAATTCATGAATGTCATTCTTATGCGGTACAACAATTATACCGCCCGGATGTTGTCCGCTTGTTCTCTTTACTCCCACACAGCCTGCCGCAAGACGCTTCATTTCCGCATTTCTTATATGCTTTCCTGTTTCTTCGGCATATTTTCTGACATATCCGTAAGCCGTTTTTTCCGCGACTGTACCTATTGTTCCTGCTCTGAACACATATCCCTCGCCGAAATATGTCTCTGTATATTTATGAATAACCGGCTGATAGTCGCCTGAAAAGTTAAGGTCGATATCCGGCTCTTTGTCACCCTTAAATCCCAAAAATGTCTCAAACGGAATATCATGTCCGTCCTTTTTGTACGGTGTTCCGCACTTCGGGCAGGTTTTATCCGGCAAATCAAAGCCCGAAATTCCTGTTTGGTCCGTGATAAACTCAGAATGCTTGCAGTTCGGGCAAACATAGTGCGGAGGAAGTGAATTAACCTCGGTTATATCGGACAAAAATGCGATAAACGACGAGCCGACAGAACCTCTGGAGCCAACCAGATAGCCGTCGCTTAAAGATTTGCGAACCAGCTCCTGCGCAATTTTATACATAACCGAAAAACCGTATGTCGTGATTGCGTGAAGCTC
The DNA here is from genome assembly GCA_934454035.1 of uncultured Clostridia bacterium. Classification (GTDB taxonomy): domain Bacteria; phylum Bacillota; class Clostridia; order UBA1381; family UBA1381; genus CAKSQL01. The sequence goes on from CAKSFY010000091.1 coordinate 6,170, forward strand.
TTTGTCCATTCGCTCTTTAACTATCGGCGGCAGCGGATCTCCGTATATTTCCTTTGCTTTATTGTGGGAATCGTTTATTATTCCCTCCTGGGCGCCCTCAATTTCAGGCGGACACTTTTTCGTAGGGATAGGTCTTGTTTCCTCAATCATGTCTGCAATCAGATTGGTATTTTCCACAACAACCTCATATGCCTTTTCTTCACCGAGATATGAAAATTCCTCCAGCATTTCCTCAGTTGTACGAAGATACAAAGGCGCTTGTTCCTCAGCGTCCTTAAATCCTTTATAATACATCAGTATTTTTCTGTAGTTTGCACCCTCGGGATCAAGAAAATGCACGTCACAGGTTGCAACAACCGGTTTGTTCATTTCCTCGCCGAGTTTTACAATCTGCCTGTTCAAATCTCTCAAATCATCATCGGTATTGATATCTTCATGTCCCGGGTCACGCTTCATATACGCATTGTTGCCTATCGGCTGAATCTCAAGATAATCGTAAAATTCAGCAATTTTTTTAATATCCTCATGCGAGCGCTTCTCAACTATTGCACGGAAAAGCTCCCCTGCCTCACACGCCGAACCGATAATAATACCCTCTCTTTTTTTCTCCAAAAGACTTCTCGGTATACGCGGTGTTCTGAAAAAATAATTAAGATGGGACGCACTGACCATTTCGTAAATATTTCTTATTCCCTGCTGATTTTTGGCAAGCAAAATAATATGAAATGCTTTGCTTCGCTTACATGCGGCAGCCATATCATATTTATCGTTTATTTCCGCAAGTTTTGTCTGATTTCTTTCTTTAAGCTCATCAAACATTTTAAGCAGGATATCCGCCGTTGCTTTTGCGTCATCCACTGCTCTGTGGTGGTTTTCCAGTAAAATATTCATATGCTTTGAAAGCGTATTCAGCTTATGATTCGGCAAATCCGGATAAAGACATCTCGCAAGCATAAGAGTATCCAGCCATGCAAAATTAAACTCCATACCCTGTCTTTGCATTGCAACCCTTATAAACCCTGTATCAAATTTTGCATTGTGCGCAACCAAAACGGTTCCCTCGCAGAATTTTAAAAATTCCGGCAAAACCTCCTCAATACAAGGCGCATTTTCTACCATTTCGTCATTAATTCCGGTCAGCTCGGTTATTTTTGGCGGTATAGGCTCTTTAGGATTGACAAAAGTTCCGTATCTGTCAACAATTTCTCCGTTTTCAACCTTTACCGCTCCGATTTCAATTATATTATTTGCCTCATTTGAAAAACCCGTTGTTTCCAGGTCGAACACAACAAAGCTTGAATCGACTGTTTCATCTGTCATATCGCAGCAGATTCTCATACTGTCATCCAGCAAATATCCTTCTACTCCGTAAATGACCTTAATCTTTGCATGGTTGTCCGACTCTTTCATACCGTCCGGAAAAGACTGAACGACTCCGTGGTCGGTTATGGCAATAGCCTTATGTCCCCATTTTACGGCGCGTCCGATCAAATCCTTGGTTGACGAAACTCCGTCCATTGCCGACATCTGCGTATGCATATGAAGCTCTACTCTTTTTTTCTCGGCATTGTCCATCCTTATGGGCGGCGCAGTGCAAAGTCCGATTGCATTCGCCGAAACCGTCACCTCATGAGCATATTCATTATATTGAGCCTTTCCCCTGACTGTCACCCAAGTACCCTTTTTTAAGGATTTGCACATAGCGTCATAATCGGCTTCATCTTTATTTTTGTCCAAAAAAAGCTGAACAGTAATCGAATCATTGTAATCGGTAATATCTATAATAAAGAGATGAAACTGTTTTTCGGTCTTTTTACTCGTAATATCCTTTGTTTCTATGCCGAATATCTCGCCTTTAAAGCACACTCTCGCTGAATTTTCGTCTATTGACGATATCGGAACCAAATCATCTCTTATTGAAGTTCCGTGAAGCATTTCGTCAACCTCTGCTTTTCCGAGGTCACGAACAGTCTGCTGTTTTTTTGCATTGCGGCTTTCTGCCGTTTGCGGCAGCGAGACTGTTATTTTCTCCGCTTCATGTTTTTGCGGAACTTCGTTTTTTATATGAACGCCGTTCAGCCGATAATATTTGCTCAGCTCATTTTCAAATTTTTCCAATTCCGACTCTGCGGCATTCTGCTCCAAAAGCACCTCCATACGTCGGCGGCTTTTGGATATTTTTATTTTTCGGACGCAGATGTCGGAAAGCTTTCCGCTGTCCACGCCCGAAAACACAACATCTATTTTAGGATGCATATATCCTCACCTTTTTATTTGAAATATTCCACACCCGACTCAAACAAAAGCTGATTTTTTTCGCCGGGAACATTTTTGGCAATCATATTTCCTATTCTTTCCGAATGTCCCATCTTTCCGAGTACACGTCCGTCAGGACTTGTAATGCCCTCGATTGACGCAAACGAACCGTTTGGATTATAGTCAGAATCATATGTTGCCGCACCGCCCGGGGTCACATACTGAGTTGCAATCTGTCCGTTTGCCGCAAGCTCGGCAATCTGTTCAGGACTTGCAATAAATCTGCCCTCTCCGTGAGACAGTGCCACGGTGTGCAAATCACCGGTATTGACTTTAGCAAGCCACGGCGACTTGTTCGACGCTATTCTTGTAATTGCCATTCTTGAAATATGTCTGCCTATTGTGTTAAAGCTCAGTGTCGGCATATTCTCCTCCGGAGTACGGATTTCTCCGTAAGGAACAAGTCCGAGCTTGATAAGCGCCTGGAATCCGTTACAAATTCCGAGCATAAGTC
>CAKSFY010000092.1 GCA_934454035.1 uncultured Clostridia bacterium
ATTGGGAGCAGACAAAATAGCTTGCTCCCCTAAAAAAATTGTGCTTTTTTGTGTCTACTTACTTGACTACAGTTCATATCTCTGTACTGATATATTGCATTATTTGCAATAGGTATTAATTCGCCATAAGCATATCCACCCGTTTGCCCGTTAAGCCAAGCATTGAAAATAAGTACATTCGATTTTGCTCTTGCGTCCGCATATCCCAAACCGTTTTTAACCTCGTCTAAAATTCCACTGATTAGATTTTCGGTAACCGTGACTTGTTCCGTTGTTGCATAGCACGGTAATGATTCTTTCGGAATAGGTGCGGCATTTGCCTTGACTGCACTTGCCATCAATGACAATGTGATTAAAAATATAGATATTTTCTTCATTCCGCAAAATCTCCATATACATATTCTCTCATTATAAATTCTTCCGCTCGGCTGTGAATTGAGTTCATTTTTTGTACCCATAGCATTTGATTATCAGACTTTAACCGTTCTGTAACCGCTTCTTGTTTTGCCATTTTTGACACCATATCTTTCAGAACATTGTGGCAGGTTTCGTCTATCTCCGCAAGGTGTTCTGATAGCTTACCTTCAATCATTAACGCTGTGTAAAAAGATTTGTGATGTTCTCTCAAAAACCGTCTGCGTAATCTTCCGTATTTTCCGATTATGTATTCCGTTGTGTTAGGTACGGCTAAGTCGGGAATGTAGTAATCACCGCACTCTGAATAAGTAATTTTGTCTTTCATATTGTTTTCGACCTCCGCTTGTGATAAAATTAGTTTGTGATTATACTTTTAGTTTTCGGTTATCACCGCCTTGTTTTATATATAACCACTTTTCAAATTATCGCAAATGAGCCGCAGCCATATATGTATTAGTACAATGAACTAATCTGTTCATCGTCCTTTACATTATACTGCTTCCATTGTATAAATACGGGTGGTTTCAACAGATGAATGACCGAGAATGTCGGCAAGGCGCACTATATCTTTTTGCAAACTGTAAAATGTCCGTGCAAATAAGTGTCTGAAGTTATGAGGAAACACCTTGTCTTTTGATACACCGGCAATTTCGCATAAATCTTTCATCATTTTCCATATTGCACAGCGGTCAAGGGGTCTGCCGCTTTTGGTAATAAATACCGAACCGTTTTTTATATTTCGGGATTTAATATACCGCTTTAACATTTGGCATAGTTTTTTAGGCAGAAATATTTGCCGTATCTTGCCCTTGCAATTAATTGTAGCCTGTCCGGCTTTTACGGCTTCGCAGGTGACATATTTTATTTCCGATACTCGGAGGCCCGTGCTTGCTATTGTCTGCATTAAATAGTATAACCGCTCATTTTTATTACTCTTTGCAGCACTCAAAAGCCGTTCATATTCCGTTTTTGACAATTCTTTTGATTTGTCCGCAAATATCTGCCTTTGAATTTTCAGTGTCTTTATTTTCAAATCGTGCCAACCCATAAATACGAAAAATGCATTTATAGATGATAACATTGAATTTACGCTTTTAACCGCGTACTTTCCGCATAATTCTTTTTTATATTCAATAGCAACTGATTTATCAATACACCTGTTTTGTAACCATTTACGGAAAAAACGAATATCACGCATATATTTTTCGATGGTATTATCGCTTCGCTCATTTTCATAAAGAAATATCCTAAAATCCTGTATGGTGTTATTTGTTACGATTCTTTTTTTCATTTTTGCCACAACCTTTCAAATATATATTTTATCATACAATCAAAAATATACTTAAAAGGTATAATAAAGTTTTTAAAGTATAGATAAAAATATATTGCCTAAATAAAAAATGCAAGTAATCAACTGTATCGGCAGTCGGGTTACTTGCACTTTTTTGAGGTATAAATTATTTTCTTCTTGTAAGATTTTCAAGTGAGCCGTGGTCATAGCTTTCTTTATATACCGCGTAGTCTTTTGCTGTTGAGGAATCGGCGGAATTTTTATGGTTTTTATTATCCTTTTCAACTTGCTCGGGAGTATGGATTCCGTCTTTGTGCCATCTTTCCAGAACTTTATCTATATACGGAAAAGAAAGCTTTGCGGTTTGAATTATGCATTGTTCATATGCCTGAGAAATCATTTTTTCATCCATATTATACATATCGCGCCAACGGTTGATATACTGTTCCTCGTTTTTGCTGAGCTGTCTGTCGGCAATGCCGAAGATTTTGCGTATAGAATGGATAAATCCGGAATGTTCGGCTTCACTTTGCAGATAACTGTTAACTGCCTCCATACTTGTGATGCCGCGCTCATGCCATGATATAGCAACCTTTTCGATGAAGCTCATTCTGCGCTTATCCTTTGAAACGCAGTATTCGAGCAGCATAAGAATGACCTCGGGAGAAAATTTGAGCCCGTCGTAAAACCAATACAGAGTTTCGGCATCGGAGGGACTTAAGGTTCTGCCGAGTATTTCCTGAGCGAGTGAAACTGTTTCGGATAAATTACTGTCGGTATTTATTGCGTTTGCGACTTCGCGTGAAGTATATCCCGGGCGCTTTTGCACAATTTCCGGGGGAATTGCGGTGCTTTGTGCATTTTCACCCTGCTCGCCGGGGAAGGTGAAAATAACCGAATTTCCGGAAAGAGAAACCCAGCCTTTTTCCGCCCAATATTTAAATGCCTGAATAACATCGCTCTCCAACAGGTTCAGAGCCTTGGCAATATCCAAAAAATCCACATCATTTTTTTGAAAAGCCAAATTCATCGCGTATATGTATACTTTAACAAAAGTTGCGTTCGCTTCGGGCAAATAATCGTCTATAAATACCGATGAAATTGAAATATAATTATTTTTTATATAAAACTGCGGCATATATACCGTCCTTTCAATCATTTGAATTTAAAAAAGCACCGTTTTTTATATCATTTTTTGAAAAAAAGCAAAAAAAATACAAATTATCCTTGACTTTTCATAATTTGTATGATATAATCAAGTATTGTATAATGATAATAATATGGGCTTATTATCCGTTGGTGTTGAACTGAAATATATTATAACATATTTTAAAGAAAAAATCAATACCTAATTTTAATTAAGTTTTTACTTATTTATATCAGTCGACGGACCGGGGCAGGGCGGACGCTTTGCTTCCGGATAAGTTATATATTTCATTTTCCTACTAATATCAGATGAGGTGATTAATGAATGGTGCATGAGGTAGAATTGGGCAAAAACATCCGACTCAGCTATTCTAAAATCAATGAGGTTCTGGTAATGCCGAATCTTATTGAGGTGCAGAAAAAGTCTTATCAATGGTTCCTGGACGAGGGCTTGAGGGAAGTATTCAAGGATATTTCACCTATAGTCGATCATTCGGGACATTTAAGACTGGAAATTTTTGACTACACTCTGGACTACAATTCAAAGTATTCCGTAGAGGAATGTAAGGAAAGAGACGCAAAGTATGCGGCTCCGCTGCGGGTTAAGGTTCGTCTTGTTAATACAGAGACGGGCGAAATCAAGGAGCAGGAAATTTTTATGGGCGATTTTCCGCTTATGACAGAACAGGGCACGTTTATTATTAACGGTGCCGAACGTGTTATTGTCAGTCAGCTGGTTCGTTCTCCCGGAATGTACTACAGCTTCGAACGCGACAAGACAGGAAAGCCGCTTTATTCCTCGCAGGTTATACCGTACAGAGGTGCATGGCTTGAATACGAAACCGATTCAAATGATGTGTTCTCGGTCAGAATCGACCGTACAAGAAAGATCCCGGTTACTGTTTTGTTAAGAGCAATGGGATTGGAAACAAACAGTCAGATTCTTGAGTATTTGGGCGATGATGTCCGCCTTAATGCAACATTCGAAAAGGACACCACCACAAACGCGGACGAAGCTTTGCTTGAAATATATAAAAAGCTCAGACCGGGTGAACCGCTCAACGTTGAAAATGCAAGATCGCTGATTAACAATATGTTTTTCGACCCGAAGCGTTATGACCTGGCTCATGTGGGACGCTACAAATATAATAAAAAAGTTGCTATCGGTGCAAGAATTGCGGGCAAGACGGTTGCAGAGGATGTTATAGACCCCAGAACCGGTGAGATTTTGGCAACGGCAGGCGATGCGCTTAGCCGTGAAATGGCTGCAGATATAGAAAAAGCCGGCGTCAACAGAGTTATGCTTTTAGTTGAGGGCAACAAAGTTTTGGTTGTATCCAACGATATGGTAGAGCTTAGCGAATATGTTGATTTTGATGTATCCGACATAGAGCTTACAAAGGTTCGCCGCAGCGTACTGGAGGATATACTATCCGGCAAGGACTACAAAGAAAACGGCGAGACACCTACAGAAGCAGAAATTAAAGAACAGCTGGAGCTCCGTGCCGATGAACTTAGTCCTAAGCATATTACGGTTGAGGATATGTTTGCATCAGTTAACTACCTTATCTGCCTTGCTAACGGAATAGGAGCGTTGGACGATATTGACCACCTCGGCAACAGAAGATTAAGAAGTGTAGGCGAGCTTTTGCAGAACCAGTTCAGAATCGGTCTGTCGAGAATGGAAAGAGTTGTACGTGAACGTATGACCATTCAGGACAGCGAGATAATCACACCGCAAACACTTATAAATATAAGACCTATTATTGCTACAATAAATGAATTTTTCGGTTCATCACAGCTTTCGCAGTTCATGGATCAGCCGAATCCGCTTGCAGAGCTGAGACATAAAAGAAGAATTTCCGCGCTCGGTCCGGGAGGTCTTTCCAGAGACCGTGCCGGATTTGAAGTTCGTGACGTTCACTACTCGCATTACGGACGTATGTGCCCGATAGAAACACCTGAAGGTCCTAACATCGGTCTTATTACATCGCTTGCAACATTTGCAAGAATCAACGAATACGGATTTGTAGAGGCTCCGTACAGAAGAGTTGATAAGGAAAAGGGAATAGTAACAGACGAAATCGTATATATGACGGCAGACACAGAGGACGAGTTTATCATTGCACAGGCTAATGAACCTCTGGATGAAGAGGGTCATTTCCTTGATAAGCGTGTTTCTGCACGTTACCGTGATGAAATACTTGAGGTTCCGGGAAGCGAAATAGATTACATGGATGTATCGCCGAGACAGCTTGTATCGGTTGTTACGGCTTGTATCCCATTCCTTGAAAACGATGACGCTAACCGTGCGTTGATGGGTTCAAACATGCAGTGTCAGGCAGTTCCGCTTTTGACAACCGATTCCGCTATTGTGGGAACAGGTATGGAATATAAGGCTGCAAAGGATTCGGGATCTGCGGTTCTTGCGAAAGAAGCCGGTACCGTAGAAAAATCTGCCGCAGACGAGGTTGTTATAAAGGGTGACGGAACAGGTGAGAGATATCGTTACAAGATGATTAAGTTTGCCCGTTCGAACCAGTCTACATGCATAAATCAAAGACCTATAGTTAAAGTCGGCGAGCATGTTGAAAAAGGCGATATTATAGCTGACGGTCCGGCAATGGATAACGGTGAGCTTGCACTCGGAAAGAATATTCTTATCGGTTTCATGACATGGGAAGGATATAACTACGAGGACGCTGTCTTAATAAGTGAAGAATTGGTTAAAAACGATGTGTTTACATCAATTCATATAGAGGAATACGAATGTGAAGCAAGAGATACAAAGCTCGGACCCGAAGAAATCACAAGAGATATTCCGAATGTTTCGGAGGACGCATTAAAGGATTTGAATGACCAGGGCATTATCAGAATAGGTGCCGAGGTTCGCGCAGGAGATATATTGGTAGGTAAGGTAACGCCTAAGGGCGAAACAGAACTTACCGCAGAGGAAAGACTGCTTCGTGCTATTTTCGGAGAAAAGGCAAGAGAAGTCCGCGATACTTCACTTAGAGTTCCTCACGGAGAGAACGGAATCATAGTAGATGTTAAAAAGTTTACCCGTGAAAACGGAGATGAGCTGCCCCCGGGTGTAAACCAGGTTGTAAGATGCTATATTGCACAGAAGAGAAAGATTTCTGTCGGTGATAAGATGGCGGGACGTCACGGAAACAAGGGTGTTGTTTCGAGGGTTCTTCCGCAGGAGGATATGCCTTTCTTATCAGACGGTACTCCGCTCCAGATTGTGCTTAATCCTTTGGGTGTGCCTTCACGTATGAATATAGGACAGGTACTCGAAATGCATTTGGGATATGCATTCCGTACAATGAGCTTGCAGACCCCGGAAGAAATTAACGCAAGAACAATCGACCTTATTGCCGATAAAACGGAAAGAAGCAAGATTGACGCTGATATAAAGGCTGCCGCATTGGAAATTATCAGGAATGCGGACAGAAATGTCGATAAAGAAGCGATTATGGATGCAATCGGCAAGATTGACAATATAACAGACGAAATCAAAAATAAGATTTCCGATATAATAGATTATTCTGTAGAGTATAAAGACACAATTCTTGCGGCAAAGAAAAAAGTCGGACCGGAAGAATATATCAAGATTGCAACACCGGTATTTGACGGTGCTGAAGATGAAAACTTAAGAGAAGCCTTTGTTCTTGCAGGACTCAGAACCGATTTTAAATCGGATGTATATGACGGACGTACCGGTGAAAAATTTGATAACGCCGTAACCGTAGGTGTCATGCATTATCTCAAACTCGACCACTTGGTTGACGATAAAATCCATGCCCGTTCGACAGGACCGTACTCACTTGTTACGCAGCAGCCTTTGGGCGGTAAAGCTCAGTTCGGCGGACAGCGTTTCGGAGAAATGGAAGTTTGGGCTCTTGAGGCATACGGCGCTGCATATACTTTGCAGGAAATTCTGACTGTTAAGTCGGACGATATTGTCGGACGTGTTAAGACATATGAAGCTATCGTCAAGGGTGAAAATATTCCCAAAGCCGGTATTCCGGAAGCGTTTAAGGTTCTTGTCAAAGAGTTGCAGTCACTGGCACTCGATATCAGAATACTTGACGAAAACAATGAGGAAATTGATTTGGTTAAATTCCTTGAGGATGACGATGACGAAGATTACGCTCCGAAGGATGATCTTGTATCAACCATGGAAAACCGCGAATTGTTTGACGGCGACATGGATGACGATGACGAGTTTGACGACATGTCTATCGAAAACGCAGACGATATGGACGATTATAACGATTTGTTCATTGAGGACGAAGATGAAGATGACGACAGTGACATGATTAAGCTTGAGGATTTTTAAGATTAGGAGGTTGTATTAATGAGTTCAGAGTTTAATTTTAAAGCGATACAAATTGGTTTAGCATCTCCTGAGACAATCAGAAATTGGTCATACGGTGAAGTAAAAAAACCGGAAACAATCAATTACAGAACACTCAAGCCGGAAAGAGACGGACTTTTCTGCGAAAAGATTTTCGGACCTACAAAGGACTGGGAATGCCATTGCGGAAAATATAAGAAAATCCGCTACAAGGGTGTAGTCTGCGACCGATGCGGAGTTGAAGTAACAAAGTCAAAGGTGCGCCGTGAAAGAATGGGTCATATTGAGCTTGCAACACCGGTTTCGCACATTTGGTATTTTAAGGGTGTGCCGTCGGCATTGAGCCTTATTTTGGATATTTCTCCGAGAAATCTTGAGAAAGTGCTTTATTTTGCGGCATATGTCGTAGTTGACCCGGGAAAATCCGATTTGGAAAAAAATCAGATTTTGTCCGAGCGTGAATATAGCGAGGCTTATGAAAAATACGGTGATAAGTTTGAAGTCGGCATGGGTGCTGAGGCTATCCAGAAGCTTCTTTTGGAAATTGACCTCGATAAGCTTTCAAAGGAATTGAAGCAAGAGCTTGAGGACACAAAGGGTCAGGGTCCAAAGAAAGCAAGAATTATAAAAAGACTTGAAATTGTTGAGTCATTTATTGTGTCGGGCAACAGACCGGAATGGATGATTTTGACGGTTATTCCGATTATTCCGCCCGATTTGAGACCTATGGTTCAGCTGGACGGCGGACGTTTTGCCACAAGTGACCTTAATGATTTGTACCGCAGAGTTATCAACAGAAACAATCGTTTAAAACGATTGCTTGAACTTGGTGCTCCGGATATTATTATAAGAAACGAAAAAAGAATGCTGCAGGAAGCGGTTGACGCACTTATCAACAACGGCAGACGCGGCAGAACTGTAACAGGCCCGGGAAACAGAGCGCTAAAATCTCTTTCCGATTTATTAAAGGGTAAACAGGGACGTTTCCGTCAGAACCTTTTGGGTAAGCGTGTTGACTATTCAGGCCGTTCGGTTATCGTTGTAGGTCCGGAACTTAAAATATATCAGTGCGGCTTGCCTAAAGAAATGGCAATCGAGCTTTTCAAGCCGTTTGTTATGAAGGAACTTGTCGCAAGAGGTCTTGCACATAATATAAAGAGCGCAAAGAGAATGGTTGAGCGTGTTAAGCCGGAGGTTTGGGACGTGCTTGAAGATGTTATAAAAGAGCATCCCGTACTTTTGAACCGTGCGCCTACACTTCACAGACTCGGTATCCAGGCATTTGAACCAAAGCTTGTGGACGGCAGAGCATTAAAGCTGCATCCTCTTGTTTGTACCGCATACAATGCCGACTTCGACGGAGACCAGATGGCAGTCCATGTGCCGCTTTCTCCGGAGGCGCAGGCGGAAGCAAGATTTTTGATGCTTTCGGCAAACAACCTCTTGAAGCCGCAGGACGGACACCCTGTAACAGTTCCTACACAGGATATGATTTTGGGTAGTTATTATCTTACAATTGTTAAGCATGACGAAATGGGCGGCAAGGATTATCCCGAGCGTGACCAAAGTGAAGAATGGCATCCGCATTATTATACAAGCTTTGACGAGGCTTTGCTTGCATATGACAACCAGGAACTGGGGTTGCATACTCCGATTAAGGTAAGAATAGAAAAAGAAATTCACGGCGAGCACAAGAGCGCTATAATAG
>CAKSFY010000093.1 GCA_934454035.1 uncultured Clostridia bacterium
ATAGAGCCAGCCCAAACCCCAGCCTTCTCCGAAACCGGTTACATAGTTTTTTTCGCTTTGTTAAATATATCTTCGGAAAACAGCATTTTGCTTTTTTTCATAACAGCGTCGGCAAATTTTTCGGTATCCCCGTCGGTAATCATATTCAGTCTTAATGCTGCACGATAGGCAATTGATGCCATATCCTCACGGGTAATATTTCTTCCGATTCCGAAAATATCATCGCTTATTCCATACACAATTTCTTCCTTTACCGCAGATGCTACATAGGCTCTGCACCACGAGTTTTTGTCAATATCCGAAAATTCGCAAACTGCATTTTCATCATACAAACCGAATGCAGCTACAATCATTTTTGCAAACTGTTCCCTTGTAACCGCTCCGTTCGGATTAAAAATATTTTTTTCAACTCCTGCTGCTATCCCTTTTTTATAAAGTTCCAGAATACTATTTTCTGCCCACTTTGCTTCGTTCAAATCCGAGAATATAACCTGCTCGCTATTATTTGCGACACTAACCAAGGAAGTATTTCCCGATGATGAGGACGATGACGATGAACCTTCGCCGTTTCCGCCTCCGCCGCCTGCCGCTGAACCTGTTTCTTTCTTGGGAGCGTCGGCAACTGCTTTATTGAATACTGCTGCAATGTCCGCAGCCTTTGTATACGGCTTTGCCGATGCGGTCTGTTTCTGTACATATTGCTGCCCGTTTGTATTAAGCGACCGGTATCCGCTTAAGTTAAATTCGGTCAGGTATTCTGCCGCCGCATTAACCACATCCATTACATCAGTATAATTATTTATTTCATTAATACTGTCCAGAATTACGCTTTCATTAAAAGTTTCCATAAATTCCGAAACCGATTTAAAATCTTTCTTAACAAAATTAATCCCCTCTGTCGTTTTTTTCGGAAGATACAAGGTACCGTACACCTTACTCTTGTCAAATCCAAGCTCCGTTTTGTATTTTTCCAACAGTTCGTTTATCTCCTCTGTATCCGCTGCAAGATTTACGGCAGACACAATTGCCGCTCCGATTGCTTCATTAAGGACTGCATCCGAATCCGAAAAACTTTGACCGACAAACATTTCGGCAATCAATTCTTCAAAATCCGCCTCGGGATATGTTGTCCTAAGTTCATCAATAGTGCCGATTCCGCTTAAAAACCAATTATAATTCTGAAATACCGCTTTTATCGCCGCGGAGTCCTCCGCCTCTTTTAATGCCTTCATAAAAGCTTCAATTTCAGCCGTGTCAGCAAGCAAAATATATCTGCTGTCCGTCTTGCCGTCAGCTTCTGTCACACACAATCTGTAATTGCCGCTTTCAAAACTTTTTATGGGATATGAAAGTGTATAATTCCCGTCAGATTCGCAATAATCAATCAAAATCAACTCATCTGTCCCCGGCTTAAAAAGTCTTACCGTAAAGCCGTTTGGCAATGCCGTGCCCGTCTTTACACCTTTAATGCTGAGAGTTTTACTTACCGAATCAAAATCCGCCCTTTCAATTTCGGCGCAAACATTCGTCCCCAAGACAACTGCTGAAAGCATCAATGCCGCTAAAATCTTTTTTTTCATGTATGTATGCCTCCTTTATATTTTGCCGAATAATTTCATTCCCGATAAAGGCTTTCCGCCGCCGCATGAATCAATTATAAACGAATAAAGCCTTACATTGCTTTCTCCGTTCAAATCGAGAACATTTTCAAACTCACCGCTGCACACAGCCGTATAATCCCATGCAACAAGAGAATTATCCTCGCCGTATGCAACGGTCACAACGGTCGGAGCAAGAATATCCGAATTATTGTTTATAATCTTGCCCGAAACCTTTATCGTTCCGCCGTCTATGCTGCGAACTCTGTCCCCGTTCTCATTTTTGTAATCAAATGCACCGAATACATACGGCGTTTCATTTTCTTTTTCAATTTTAAAACCTTTAATAACAACCTCATTAACCATACTCTTTATAACTCTGTATGCCGTCACACGAACATATCTGCACACAACCTCGCCGAATTCCTGAGATATATTATTTGATACTCCGTCGCTTGCACCGGTCTTTGAATTTGCAATTTCACTGACCTGTGTATAGTTAATATTGTCATTGCTTATTTCTACTGTCACCTTGCCTATATGCTGAGCCGTTCTGTACCACTCCCACACATCGACCCCGTTCACATAGCAGGTATCGCCCAAGTCAAATACCGCGACAATGGTTTCTCTGTTTTTCAAATCCGGAGAATTACTTCCGTATACGCCCTCTGCAACATTTCCCGTCGGCGAGCTGATATTGCAACCCCCCTGTAAAAGCTTTACGCACGAAGGGTCGCTGTTTTGCGTCACATTCTCATCACAGTTATCAGCATACCAATATTTTATTCCCGGAACTGTATCTATGCGGTAATCCGAATAATACTCTTTATCCGCTTCCGACCTTACATTTCCGCTTAAAATTGCCGTCGTGCTTATATATTCCAGTTTGTCGAATGCATTTTGTAGTTTGTCCTTTGCGTCTGCAATTTCACGTCCCGTAACGGATTCATCCCAGTAAATTGCTTCTGCCTCATCATATGCCGAAATATATGCGCTGTAGCTCTGATCACTGCATCGATTTTTCTTTACGCCGTAGCAGCTTACAATAGTTTCATACAGTTCATCTTTGGAAAACTTATACTCAATACCCTTAAGTACAATTTCCCGCAAGGAATAATTTATAGCATTGTCTGCCTTGTACACAGAAATTCTGACATATCTTGCCGGAACAGCCGGGATTTTTGAATCTGTTCGCAGATTCTGCTGTGTTCCGTCCGCCGATTGCGCGCATACCTTTGAAAATGTTTTGCCGTCGGCACTGACCTCCACATCAAAACCCTTTATTCTCCTTATTCTGCTGCCGGAAGTTCTGAGCGAATATACATCTGCACCGGTCAAATAGTATTCGCCGCCCAAATCATAGAGAATTACCGCCGTTTCGGTTTCTGCGCCTATATTTTCCTCCCTGCCGTCGGAAAGCTTTTCGTTTTCCGCATCATTTGCCGAAATTGAGTCTCCCGAAAGAAATGTATAAGAAGCAGACGTATTTATTATTTCATTCTGCGGATAATAATCCCCCGGAGCTTCAAATTTATTATTTGTTAAAATCACTTCATCTTTTATATATTTAAGTCCTGCGACTGCATTTTTCAAATTTTCAATTGCTTCATCTATTTTATCTTCTTCCGACGTTTCATCATTCAAAACATCGGCTGCTTTTTTTCTTACCGTATTGTAAGCCTCTAAGTCTTCTTTTTTTAAAACGTCCTCCGGCTTACAAAAGGACATACACTCAAGCATATTTTTCAATTCTTCTGTTTTTTCCTGCCTGCTGACAGATTCATCTCCGGCATAAACCGTTTCTGTAATTTCGGAAAGCATATCCGGCTTTTCCTCCGAATATCCCGTCAAACCGCATCCAAATGCAAGTATACAAACTAACGCTGCTATTCTTTTTTTCATATTTTCCATCCTTTCTCAATGACGCAATTCGCCGAAAGTATAATTTCGTATCTGCCGCTCCTTTATAAAAGAACGGCAGATACTACTGTTAACCGAATAAATTCGTTTTTTCCTCTATTCAACTGTCAATTGGCTTGCTACCGGAGTCATTCCGTTCCAAATATAGCTTACCATTCTGCTGCCTTGTTTTAATCCACCCAGCCCGGTGAATTCTGTCATTAATTTTCCTTCATCATTAACAACAGCTTTTTCGACTGCAACAAGTACATCATCTGCGTTATAAATTGCCGCATAAATATCATATCCGGTTTCTTCCGAATCATCATTTTTTGTTATAGTATAAACTGTTGAAATATAGTCCGCGCCGACAAGACCCGAAAGTTCTTTATAGTCGGCATCTTCAAAATAGTTTTCTGCCGTACAGGAATAAGGATAGCGCAAAACCTCAGGGTCTCTGAAGCCCTTTACAACCAATTCCGCAAGAATCTGATACATACCCTCTCTGGTTGTTGTAATTCTCAGATATCTGCCTTTTGCCGCAGCGAAATCCGACGCAATCTTATTTATTCCGGTTTTATCCTCATTAAAGCTGTTGCTGACAAATGAAACAGTCTTATAAGTGACATTTCCGTCCAAATCCGGCGTACCTACTTCAGCCTTTACACTGCCTATTTTTCTTGTTTGAAGGTTCTCGCCTTTTCTGTACAACTCAAATAAATCAGCACCGGTAAAGTAAACCTCCTCGCCTGCGTCAACAGTAATCACATATGACTTTGATTTTGTATGAGCAAAGTTATTCACACTATCGTCCCACAAGCAGTATTTTCCGTCCGACTCCAAAATGTGACCGCCGAACAGCACCTTTCCCGTATCGTTTTCAACCGCATTGTCATCAGCCGTTATACTGTAGGTCATGCCGATTGGAACATTTTTCATTCCGTCATAATAATCGAAGTCGCCCTCAGTATTAATCGGGTTAGGCTCGTGCGCCAGATTTTCCTCTGTTGTTGTTACAAGATTGTTTGACAAAACGCCGTATCCGGAAACTTTGTATACCAAAGACGCTGCCGCCGCATTAAGTTCCGATATTACCTTTTCTATTGAAGCCGCATCGCCGCTCTGATTTTCATACAAAGTCTTTGCCTCGGCAAGCTTCAGTGCAAATTCCCCGTAGCTGTCGGCAGTTGTGAATTTTTCAAGCTTTGATGTATCCGAATACTTGTCTATTACATCATATAATTTTGTATAGCTGTCGGTTATATCATCGCTCATTCCAAAAATTACAACCTCAGACGGATATTGCTGAGTAATTCCTGCTGCCTTTACAAACGTTACCTTAATAAATTTTGCCGTTACCGGAGCAAAAACAAACTCGGTATGCATAGTTGCGTTATTAACACTGTCATAGCCATTTGCCTTTTTATTTTGAATCAAGCTCCAATCCGAGCCGTTCAGCGAATAGCTTACCGATATATTATCGGTTCTTTTTCCGCCTTTTGATGTAGATATTGTAAATGCGTCTACACGATCCACTGCCGCAATCTGACCCAAATCAAATATTGCCGAAATTGTGTCCGCCACATTCCTGTCGTATGCCGACGCAAGCGCATAATTTCCGGTATCCGTTCCGGTCAGTCCGCCGTTTGTAAGTTTTTTGCCGTTATCCGCCGGATAGTTGTTTTCAAGCGTATAGCTTGCGGAAATAGAAGCATTTTCCACGTCTATTCCGGTCAGTCCGCTAATTTCCGATTTATCATTGCTTTTCCATGTGTTGCCTGTCAGTACCAGCCGCTTATTTATAGGCACAAGCGCCTTTATTGCAGCTTCAATTTTGCTTACGGCTGCATTGATATCCGACTGTCCGCTGCCCTCTGTCAGCTTTTCTCCCTCCGCAACGGCACTTTTAAGTGCCGATACCGATTCTGCGGTATACCATCTTTCGCTGAATCCGCCTGCTTTGTCAATTGCATTCTTAAGCTCGGATAAATCTCGCTTGTATCCGAAAATAGCCGCCTCGCATACTATAAATTTATTTGCACCTCTGGTAAGCTCGATTTTAACATATCTTGCATTCTGCGCCTCAAATTTAACCGATGTCATGCAAAAAGTTGTGCCGTCAATAAATTTGTCTGTTAAATCGGTCTCCTGATATCCTGCCTCTGTAAAGTTTTCGTTATCTGTTGATACAAGTACCTTTACCGAGCGTAAAATATTTCCTGAATGAGAATTGTTCTGCAGAATATCAACACGATCTACCGCAAAATTCCCGCCCAGATCAAACACTGCCGTAGGCACATCGTATTTTGCTGCGCTGTTGACAACATTTGTACCGTCTGTTCTGCTGAGCTTGCCGTCAATAAGCTTTTTATGCTCCGAATCGTTTGCACCGACCGCATTTGCCTCATCAAGCCATGTATAGCTTACCTGATTACCGGCAGAGGTTAAATCCACTGTTTCATCCCATGCAGTATAATTTGCCCGGTCTGTATTGTCAAAACTGTTACCCGACAACAGATAATAACCGTCGGCAGCCGTTGCCGACACTCCCGTCATCGGAACAAATGCCGCCAGCATTGCCGCTGCACATAATATAGAAATAATTTTCTTCTTCATATTATCGTCCTTTCTATAAAATTTAAATTTATTTTAACAAAACCAACACAGCAGTTCAGCGCGCTAACAACCGCAGCATTAAGTCTTAATTAAAATCACTTTATCCCTTAATTCCTCCCAGATTCATACCATGCATGATATTATCCTGGAATATCAGGAATATTATCATTGAAGGAATCATAGAGAAGAACAGCACTATTACATACTCGTTCATTAAGAACCCTGCCGATTTCATTCTGAATATCTGTACAGGGACTGTGTAAAGCGACTTTGTTTTTAAAACAAGATACGGGGTCAGAAAGTCTGCCCACGATACATTAAAAGCAAATATCGCAACTGTTACCACTATCGGCTTGGAAAGCGGAAGTATTATTCTTCTGAAAATTCCCAAATCCGAGCAGCCGTCTATTCTTGCCGCTTCTATATACGATATTGATATCGAATCGAAAAAACTCTTGAACAAAAGTACGTTAAATGCGTTCGCACCTTTGCCGAGCCACATCGGCAAATAAGTATCCATCATTGAAAAATGGAATATCGGAAAATCCTGATAAGTTGCAAAAAGCGGCACAAGATTTACCGAAGTAGGCAGCATCATGGACCACAGCACAAGTATGAAAAACAGACTTGAACCCTTTGGTTTCAATCTCGATATTACATAACCTGCAAGCCCGTTAAACACAATTGAGAACGAAACATCTCCCAATGCTACCACAAGCGTATTTAAATATGACCTTGACATATTCATCTTTTTCCACACTGCCGCCACCGTTTCCGGGTGGAAGCTGTGCGGCCACAAGGTCGGAGGTGTGCTCAGAAATTCCTTTACGTCCTTAAAACTTGACAGTATTATCCAAACTATCGGGAAAAGACACACAAGCGCCACTATAAATACAAGCGCAAATATTATCCAATACAACACCCTGATACGTCCCTGTTTTAAATCAAGCGAGGTAATAAGTCCCGTTTCTTTGTTATTAAATGCCTTCATTTTACATTACCTCCCTAATCCGCCAGCTTATCCTGCATTCTGAAATAGAAACAGGTCACAATCATAAGTATACTAAATGTCACAACTCCGAGTGCAAGTGCTTTTTCCGGCTGAAAGTTCTGAAATGCATATTTAAACGATTGCAGGTTCAGGCTGATTGACGCATTGTTAGGTCCGCCGTCGGTCATTGTCATCGGCTCTGTCATAACCTGGAACACACCGATGATTTGTCTTACAAACGATAAAAGCATAATAGGAAAAATTGTCGGCATGGTAACGGTTGCAAATCTTCTCGGAATACTTGCTCCGTCAATTTTTGCCGCCTCGTAAAGCTCTTGATTTACACCCTGCAGGGAAGCCAAGTACAACAGCATTGTACTGCCCATGCCATGCCAGGTCATCATTACAATTATAAGCGGAATTGTCTGCTTTGAATTTTGCAGCCACTGCTGCGCCGGGATTCCGAATTTTGCAAGTATCATATTAAGAACTCCCGAATCTCCCGGTAAATACAAAAAGTACCAGATAAGCCCTGCCGCAACAGCCGGACAAATTGCCGGGAAATATATCGCAGCCTTTAAAAATGAATTCATATGTACAATTTCGTTAATCAGCACCGCCAAAAATATCGGGGGCAAAAAGCCTATCACAAATGACCAAAGCACATACAAAGCACTGTTTGTTAATGTTTTTATAAATAATGTATCGGTCAAAACGGTTTTATAGTTTTCAAAGCCGACAAACTCAACCGGAATGTAATTTTTAAGCCTGAAAAATGAATATACCATTCCGACGCCTATCGGACGCCATACAAAGAAATAGAACAGCAACACACTCGGAATAAGCAAAATCCACGCTGTCAGATTCCTTTGAAACAAGCCCTTGATTCCGCCGCTTTTATTTTTTTTCTTGTTATCCAATTTGTTCATTCCTTTCTGTCCCAAACAAGCATAGCCGAAGCCGCATTCTGCATATAGCGGCTCCTGCTCACTCTAATCATTACGATTCTGCTTTATCAAGAAAGTTAGCCTGGAAATCGGCATTCGCCTTCTTGATAAGTGCAGCCGGGTCAGCATCCTTTTCCGTAAGCACGGCTTGTATGCAGGAATCAAGCATTGAGTACAAGTCCTGGCAGTTCATCGGCTCCTCCGGCTTAACGTTTACATCGGACATATCAAAGGACGACTCAACCATCTTAAGATCAATATTTGCCATCTCTCTTGCAAGAGCGTCAACCTTCTTTGACAAATCCGGCAAATCCCATATTCCCGTTGTTCCTTGATATACTATTGAATACCCGTCGCTCAACTGTGTATTAAGATTTTCCTTTTGCTTTTCCAAGTATGCAGCTTGCTCCTCCTCAGTTATAGCCGGCTTGTATCCGTACGAGATTTCAAGCCACTTAAGGCAGGCTTCAACCTGTTCCTTTGTTGCGTTTTGCGCAAACATCCATGTTTTGCCGCCAAGAAGTGCATATCTGCCTTTAGGTCCTGCCGGCATTTTTGTATATGACCATCTGTCAAACGACATTCCGTAAGTCTGAGTAAGATATACATCAGGTCTTGATGTCATATACATAGCGCCCTGGTCTACTGCAAACAGCTTCTGCATTTCCTGTTGATCAATAAGCGCGTTATCGGGAAGAGCGTTATATTTCCATTTCAAATCCTTTACAAATTGCAATGCCGCTATACACTCGGGTGAATC
>CAKSFY010000094.1 GCA_934454035.1 uncultured Clostridia bacterium
GGCTTTAAACAGCATCTTGCCTTCCTGGTCAAATACAAGCTCGCAATTACCGGAATCAACAGCTTTTCCTGTTTCATCGTTGATTACAACATATACCGCCGAACGAACATCTGTCAAATACGGAGAGCATTTATCTGCCGTGAGTGTTACTTCGCCGCTCTGGGTTACGTCTTTAACTTCAAATCTGCCCGACTTTTCGGTCGCATGAGGATAATACAACTCAGCGTCATTGCCATCTTTAGTACGGTTAGCCTGTATACCGTAATACCAACCGTTTTCCTCCAGATAATCAAGCATATACTTCCATGCCCAGCTTGGGAGATAATTGCTTCTTACAGGATTAAAATAAAGGTCGTTTACACCCGACGCTCTGATTTTTTCCAAATCCTCAACGTCCTGTTCAAAATTCTTTTTGTTCTGTTCATCATTTCCGAGAGAATAGCTATAAATATATGATGAAACGAACATTCCGCCGAAAGGAATATACGGCTCGCCGTTCCAAATTGCAGCTGAGTTCTGATTTATGTACCAAAGCTGCTCTCTGCCTGTTTCCTTTGAATAATAATGACCGTACGAAAGCGGTTTGTGATATTTGCTCATCAGCGAATCAGTGCCGCTTACGGCAACCTTTTTTGAAACCTCCGTATCGGAATTTGCGTAGTGAATCCCGGGCTTTACTTCATAGCTCCCGGCAGGCAAATCTGATGTAAGAGTTGCCGAAAATTCAAAGCCGCCGCTTTTCTCGTCAATTGCGTCTCTTCCTGTCAGAACCTCATACAAAAGTCCGTCCTTCCAAAAAACTATATAAGGTTTTGCTTCTCTGCCGATTTCTCGGTTCAAGCTAAAGTTTGCGCTTACATTAAACGGTTCATCCTTTTTTATGCTGTCCGGAATATTAAAACTCGTAAATTCTGCCTTAACCGGAACAACCTCCTCAGCAACTCCGTTCCCGATTGTAACCTTTCCGATAACTGCGTCATTACTGCCGTCCTCCAAGGATAAATCCTCAACACCCGCACGGATTTCAAACTCGCCGTCAGGTGCATTAAACGGCACTGTCAATGTGAACTGCTCTGTTTGCGGCATTCCTACTCCCCAGCTTTTTAAAGGAGTTGTGGGTGTATGGCTTTGTCTTGAAACAGTTTCGCCGTCCAATGCAATTTCTGCGTAAATCTTAGGCATACCGTCTGCCTTTGCCCCGAGTCTGTACTGAACATCAACCGTAAAGCTTTCCTCTCTTGAAAGCTGATTCTTTGAAACAGTACCGGAAGCAACATTCATTTTAATGTCGTTTTTGTTATACGGCTTAACTGTTGTTCTGTTCGGAGTCCAACCCCAACTTGTAGGAACAATAGCTATTACATCAAGAATTGAATAGTAAAAATCATTTCCGAGAGTTCTTATCTGGTCTACATAAAAGCTCAAACTGTTGCTTCCTTTTGAAAGCTGCATCGGAGCAAATTTAGACCAGGATAAGCCTGCTGCTCTTACGTCAGCAGTTGTGTATCCGCTGCCGATATTTGTTGAATTATCCGACTGATATTCACCGTCGTTAAGTTTCCATTTTCTTACCGATGCCCAGTTTGTGCTGCCGGGGGTACCGAGCAGAAATATATCATATTCGCCGTCGTAGCTTAAGTTAAAATTAATTGTTACCTCATGAGGCCCCGGCTTGGTCGAATCAAGCTTCATAGAAGCCTTTTCGCTCGCATTTCCATCCGATGCGGCAGCCCATGCACCGCTTACCACGCTTGCTGCGTCTTCGCACTCAATCCAAAGAGAGCGATATCCTCTCGCTGCCTGTGCCGGTATGATTTGAAGCATTAAAACCAAAACCAGCAAAATACTTGATAACTTTTTCATATATACTTCCTTTCTCGGCTCAGCCGTCAATTGTAAGTGTATCTGTCAAACGATTTCCGTTTGCAAGACCGTTAAGCAAGAAAACTTTAAGCTTTGAGTCTGTCACATTTTCCGGCATTGTCATTTGTGCGCTTACGCTGACCTCTCCGGTACCCGACTGTTCGCCCATGCTGATTTTCTGCATTTTTCCGGCTGCATCGTACAAAACCATCAAAATAGTCGCCTTGCCGCTGTTTGCTCCGCCGGTATGAATATTAACATCTGCATTTGCTGTAATTGTTTCACCGGCTGCAAGCTTTGTCTTGTCCGTTTCAAGCGGCTTGATTATTTCATATTTGTTCCATTTTTTTACCGTCATCGGAATTGCGACTCTGCCAACCTTTATGTTGTTGTTTGAATCTGTATATTCCGCATTAATATAAAAGTTTATTTTTGCGTCATCTGCTGCGGTTGCATACGGTCTTGTTACCGTTCCGTCTGCCGATATAACTTCTCTTCCGTCATATTGGTCTGCCGAATAATAAATTTTTGCACCCAGCTGGTTTACAAATTTCGTATCCGGCAAAGATAAATTTTCTGTTATGTTTGAAAAATCTTTGCTAAAGAAATCCGCATGTTGGTTCATAAACAATTTTGCCGCAATCTCGCCATGTGCTGCTGACGGCTCAAGATTAAGCTCGTTAGGAGTCCAGCCGAGTTCGGACGGAACTATTATCACGCAATCGGCTGCAAAGAGATATTTGTTTCCCTGCATAGAGCTGCTGACAAATTTCAAATAAAGCGTATGTGTTCCTGTTCCGATATTTTTCGTGGTCATTTTCTGCCAGTACAGAGGGAAGTTACTTCCTGCAACGCTTTCGTTGAAACAGGTCAAATCATCTTCCGATTTTGTCACCCCATGCGGCGTTTCGGGATTTGGATTATCAATTTCCCATTGAAGTCCCGACAAATGCGCAACATTTGACTGAAATCCCAGATACCAAATATCATAGCTTTTCGTCTTGTCAATATCAAAGCTATATCCAAGCGTATGTGAAAGTTCATCACCCTTAGAATCTATGCGATCTGCATATAAAACCTTTCCCTCGCTCGCACTCTGATTGTCCTTAATCTCGAACAGCTTATCCTGTGTATCTGGACTTTCGAGTTCAATCCATGCAAAATCCGCGTCGATTTTTTCCGGCTTTACCGGTTCGGAAAGTCCGTCAGGACTCCATTTCCATGAAGTCGGTACAATAACAGCCGCATCAATCATATTAAAATATGCTCTCTCATTGTTGACAATTTTATTATCCGTCTTTTCATTAACGATAAATTTAATTTTGTTTTCTCCCTGTGAAAGACTGATTCCGCCGGAGATTTTATTCCACTGAATATCGCATAATGCTTTATTCATTTTTTCGGAATACAAACGCTCCGAATCTGCAGTGGCGACTGAAGAGGCTTCGGAGCTGTTTAAGCTCCATTTAAATTTTGATGCCTTTCTTGTCGAACCCTTTCCCGATAAAAACCAGATATCATATTTTTCAGTTTTGGAGTTGTCAAACGAAAACTCAACCGAATATTCGCCGTCCTTCGTTTCACAAACACCTACCAATTTTCCGCCGCTTGCTTTATCGTTATCTATTGTTATATACTCTTCCGAACACACGGCGTCCTCCGCTTCCAACCAATAATAGCCTTTTTGTTCCTCTGCCGATACCGGAACTTGCAGCACGGATGCCGCAACGCTTAATCCCAATATCACACCGAATAATTTCTTTACCATTTTTACACTCACCTTTCTTTCATTATTGTTTCTTTTTTCTGTACTCACTTGGTGAAATTCCCTCCTGTCTTTTGAATAACATTCTGAAATGTTTTGCATCCTGGTAGCCTATATGGCCTATTATTTCATCAATCGGAATACCCGAATGTACCAGCAGTTCTTTTGCTCTGTCTATACGTTTTTTTGTTATATAATCAATAAAATTCATTCCGGTATATTTTTTAAAAGCTTTGCTAATATACGGAGTGGAACAATAAAATTGCTCAGCCAGTGCAGACAATCTCACATCCTTAGTGTAGTTATCATCAACGTATTGCTTTATTTTTTCAAATAATTCCGGAGTAAGCTGCATAAATACTCCGCCTCTTTCTTCATTCAATTCATCGACTATTTTCGAAATGGTTATTTCGAGTTCCTCGGGATTAATCGGCTTTGTCAGATATTTTTCAACCTTTAAGTCTATTGAGCGCTGCGCATATTCAAAGGTTTGGTATCCGCTTAAAATAATAACCTTACCTCTAAAGCCGTTTTTCCGCAGACGTTCTATCATTTCAAGACCGTCCATTCCCTGCATACATATATCAGCTATTACTATGTCTGCATTTACCTCATTTACAAGTGCCATTCCCTCCAAGCCGTCCGAAGCTGTGCCCGAAACGGTAATATCATATTTATCCCAGTCGATTATCTCACGCATTCCCTCAAGAGTATAATATTCATCATCAATTATTACTAATCTGTACATCATTGTCCTCCTTATTCTGCGGCAGACCGCAAATCGGTATATGAATTACCACCTGCGTATTTTTTTGATAATCACTGAAAATATCTACGCCGTACTTTTCTCCGTAAATAAGTCTGATTCTTTCGTGAACATTGGCAAGTCCTATTCCCGACGGTGACGCACCGCCGTTTAAAACTGCCTTTAGTCTGTAAAGCTGTTCTCTGTCGATTCCGCTGCCGTTATCCTTAATAACAATAACCATCTCACCGTTGATTTCCTGCCCCATTATGGCAAGTTCACACATATCCTTTTTATACTTAAATCCATGCGTAACGCTGTTTTCAATAATCGGCTGAAGCATAAATTTAACTGTGTAGCATTTCATCAGTTCATCCGGAATCATTATTTTATAATCGAATCTTCCTTTAAATCTAAGCTCCAATATCCTCAGATAATTTACAACATTTTCAACTTCCTCTTTAAGAGTCACTTCATTTCTGTTGTCAAGATTAAATCTTAGCAAATCTCCCAGACAGGTAGTTGCAATCGATACATCTTCTTTTTTTCCGAGTACATTAAGCATTTGAATCATTTGCAGAGTATTAAATAGGAAATGCGGATTCATTTGACTCTCATATGCTTTAATTTTTGTATCTTTAAGCATTAGCTGCATTTTATAATTTGATTCAATATTTTTCTTCAGGTCTTCGCTGAGACTCTCGAATATCTGCTTAATCTGTGCAATGTCACTTTCGTTTTCCTCCGGAAAG
Organism: uncultured Clostridia bacterium; assembly: GCA_934454035.1. Classification (GTDB taxonomy): domain Bacteria; phylum Bacillota; class Clostridia; order UBA1381; family UBA1381; genus CAKSQL01. The sequence goes on from CAKSFY010000094.1 coordinate 5,126, forward strand.
TCAACTATTTCTCCGTATCTGTTCACCTTTATAAATTTTAAAAGTTCTTCAATCGGCTTGCCGACACGTTTGGACATAAAAAAGGCTATCGTTCCGACAATAACAAAGCCGAAAAGTATAACTCCCATCATTCGTACAATAGTTGAATATACATTTCTGCTGGTCATTTGCATATCTATATATGAAATTATTTTCCAGGTATCGGCTTCCTTCTTTTTTGATAGGTATTTGTTTTTATCCTTGAGAATGTAACCGCCGTCATCTTTAAATACATCAGAATAATTTAAGCCTACCAGTTCACTGTCAGCCGATAATACTATATTTCCGTATGCATCCAACACGACAACTCCGTTGCCTTTTTGCTCCTCAAACAATTCTTTATTGAGTTTATCCGCATCAAGATACAAAAGCATTGTACCCAAATTATGAAGATTATAATAATCATCAACATATATTATTTCTTTGCAGAGCATAATCGAATCATATCCTCTGCCGACCTTTTCATACCGCCAGAGTCCGTCACTGTGAGTGTATTCGGATTTTGCCATACATTCATGAATCATTCTTATTTGATTATCAATATTTAAAAATATTTCACCTATGCTGAAGCATATTCCGCTTGAATCCTGATAAAAAACTGCCAAAACCTCGGAAGATTCCGAATAAATATTTGAAAGTCTTTCATTAACAATCGAACGGTAACGGGCAGTATTCGAATTTGCTTCATAAAGCTGCTCTGCTACGGTCATATTACTGATTTGCTCACTATATCTTTTTAGTGAATTTTTAACATTTAAATCGGCATAGTAAATACTGTTCGAAATATTTGATTCTATGATGTTGTTTTCCTTCGTGACAAGCTGATACATATAAACTAAGGTGATGAGCGTGACAGTGAGAAATAGAGTACCCACGCTGACAGCAAAAAACTTAAGCCAAATCGGCGCTTTTCTTTTCATCAGTCACACTCCTTATTTTTCACCCAAGTCGTTTTTACCCGCCGTCTGCTCATAGTAATAATTGTCCTCTCTTGAGAGACCGTTATCCGACATATATTCCTCTGCAAGTTCAACCGCTTCTGCCTGCACTTTTTTAAAAAAGCTATCTGACAAGTCATAATCAATCCCTGCCACCATATCCTCCGCTGAAATCCCGGATAAGTATTCCGCAGAAATAGGATAGCCGTCGTATACAAAGCTTTCAAGTCCGGCCGGCAGGCTTATACCCTCAACAACCGGGATCTCCATTGTATCATCAATAAATTGCTGATATACATCTTTTGAAGTAAAGTACTGCAAAAAATCGATTACCGCTTCAAGCTTGCCCTCCTGCTTGTATACCGAGGTTGTAACTCCGAGACTTTGGGTAGTTCCCGAAATAATTCTTACTCCGGGATAATCGGTATCCTCTGAAGTAAATTCAGGGAACTTAAATGTACCGACTTCAAAATTCACTTCCGAATTTTCCAAAAAACTTTTTGCGTCCCATGCACCGGTATTTATATGAGCTGCATCGCCGCTGATAAATATTGCTTTTGCTATAGATTCCTCTAGATCCGAGGCACCTTCACAATAACTGAAATAATCCTTGTAATGTTCAATAACGGTCTTATAAAGCTTTTGAATTGATTTATCCTTTGAAGCATCCATATATCCCAGCAAAACCGCCCTATGTTTTTCATATGCAGACAAAAAATTATCATTGTTAATATTTATATTCTTGTCCTCAAGAAATCTTTTTATGCCAAGCGCCTGACCAATTTCCCATTCCAGCCACGATGTTGCCGCCGCTTTCTGACCCGGAATAACAATCGGAGTGATACCAGCTTTTTTTATTATCTCGCAATTATTCATAAACTGGCTCCATGTTTCCGGAATGCTGAGACCAAGCTCATCATATATACTTTTATTATAGAATATTCCAAGCTCTGTTCCGATCAAAGGAATATTGCAATTTGAACTTTTATAATCAACATTTGCGGCATGGAATTTACTCTTAACAAAGGTGTCCTTCCATGGTTTACCCGGAGCATATGCAGACTCGGCATTAAATACATTCGTAAGATCTACAATTATCCCTTTTTTATATTGTGTTGCAAGTGCAGAACTGTGTGACGATTCTATGTCCGGCATATCATCTGCAATATAACAGGATTTTATCCAGTCAAAATAGCTCTCTACAGGCTTGGAAATAAGCTCAATATGTACATTAGGATGTTCTTTTTCGTACTGATCGGCAATTTTTTGAAGTGCATTTTCCAATTCCCGATATATTCCGGGTTCCCAAAATGAAAATTTAATATTGATCATATTTTCATTTGTTTTTTCTGATGTATACCTTGTGTTGTCGCACCCAGGTAAAAATAGCATAGAAAAAGAAAGAATGAAAAAAAGTATTCTTTTTGACATATTGTCCTCCCTTTCTTATGTAGTTTTAAAACTGTTTGCAGAATCATGCAGTTTTTGTATCCTCTTGCCATGCCCGCCCTTCTGTGTTCGGACTCACCCTCCATGTTTAAAGGATTGTGAGTCCGAAGAAAAGCCCAAACCCCATGCACTAAATACACTTGTTTTCCAGGCTGAAATAAAATTGTTCACAGTGTTGTTTTGAAGCGAGCGGTGCCGTACACGGGTACTGCCCCGAGCAAAAACACTCTGTGGGCAATTGTAGCCGAGATTAAAATTTTGAGATAAATTTGCTCAGGTTGTACATTTAACCGAATGCCGCGTACTTAATGTACGCAAGTGAGGGCAAATGTGCAAGATGGACAAATTTAGCCAAAATTTTCTCAACCTTTGACGCCTCCTATGTTTACTCCTCCCATAATCTGCTTTTGGAAAATCGCAAAGATTACTACCTGTGGTATTACGGAGAAGAGAAGCGCAAGCATTTGATAGTCCATGGTATATGTAGACGATTTCATTTTGTAGAGCTGTACTCCGAGAACGGTTTTTTCTTTGGACGATATCAAAAGATAGGGCCAGAAGAAGTTTCCGATTTGTCCGTTAAAGGTGAACATTGCTACTACTATAAATACCGGGGTGGAAAGCGGTATGATTATCCTGAAAAAGATTTTCATGTTCGTTGCTCCGTCTATCCATGCCGCTTCTATGAGTGAATTTGATATTCCGTCAAAGAAATTCTTAAACAGAATTATATTAAATGCATCTGCCGCCGACATCAGCCATATCGGCCAGTAGGTTTCCAAAAGGTTTATGCCTATAAGCGGCATACTTTTAAATTCCATATACAACGGCACTGTGCTCATTGTCCCCGGAATAAGCATCAGCCAGAAAATAACTGCAAGCATGAATTTTGTTCCCTTTGGTTTCAGCCTTGATAGTACATAGCCAGCAAGCCCGGATACAACGATTTTCGTTGCAACACTTCCCAAAGCCATGACAAATGTATTTCCGTAGTATTTATAGAATTTTAATTCATTCCAAACCTTTCCAAGCTTTGAAAGGTCTATTTTTTTCGGCAGAAATGTTGCCGGTACGGCATACATTTCCTTTACGTCCTTAAAACCCGAAAGCATTATCCATACCACCGGGAGAACCGATACCAGACAGTAAATTATCATCAGTATCATCATTACTGCATATAAAGCTTTATATTTCGGATTCTTCATATCCGA
>CAKSFY010000095.1 GCA_934454035.1 uncultured Clostridia bacterium
CCTTGTCATGGCTTGTTTTATCGGTATGAGTAGACCAACCCAATTCGGTAAAAATAATATCCTTATCTCCATCACCGTACTTTTGAAGCAAACCTCTCAATTTCTCAACCTTTGCAATTAAATGTTCGGGCACGCAATCCAGTTCTGTCTGCCCGATCTTGTTTTCATCGTCATTAATTGTTTTACGGCAATATGCATGAATATCGGCAACATCATATAAATCGTTAAGTCTTAAACCCATTTCGAGTGCTTTTTGATATATTGCCTCATACCAATACAATTTTTCTGTTCCGCAAGTTGACGGAGCGCACAAAACACTGTTCGGACTTTTATTTTTCAGTATATCACTCACCGATTTTAAATAATCGACATATGCCTTGCTTTTTTCGCTTTTAAGCGACTCACTTGCATTTTCATTAAAGAAATATTCGCTTTTTGACATATCCGGTTCATTAACCGACGCAAAGCAGTATGTCCCGAATTTGTTAGCTGTTTCAATTGCCGCAGCTGCCGTATCGGCAGAATTAAGCCGTGTATTAACCCCCAGTCCGTTTGCAATGTACGAATTATAATTACTCTCGGACGGAGTCCAGTATTTTGTCCTTTGGAACGTTCCCATGCAATTAATCAAATTCAATTTATTTGCATAATTTTCGTTCTCGCTGAAACCGCAGTTTTCTACCGTATGAATTTCGTACCCGCTGCCTCCGCCCGGATATTCACCGATATTAAACAGTCCCGAAAGTGTTTCGCCGCCTATTGCCGAAAAGGTGTGGATTTTTGCAGGCTTAACCGAATTGTTTCTGCCTGTCGGCGAAATCGGTACAACAGCAATCCAATAATCTTTATCCGGCTCCAAAGCACTGTATTTGCAATATTGTGTCTTTACCGAATCAACAGCTGCCGGAGAATTTGAAACATACACCTTTTTGGGCGTTTTGGAGGATGCATCCGAAAAATCGGATGATTCAACATATATCAAATATCCGGTTATATTGTTTTTGACTTCATTATATTCACTCCAGTCAAGCGACACGACATTGTTTGCTTTAACATAAGTCTTTAGCATAACCTGTTCGGGAATCCGATTTTGTTCCCCGGACGAATCATTAATTGCTCTGGTGAATACCTTTATTTCACGCAGTGTGATTTTATCGACATTTCCTTTGGAGAATACGATTTTAATATATCTTGCATTTGCCTTTCCCCTTATCTCACTTTGATTTTCAGAGAAAAAATCAGATGTGTAATATTCATTCCCGTCTATACTGTAAGATACCTCTCCGCCTGCAAATCCACCGTTGATTTTAATTTTTTCTACCCAGGAAACCTCCTCCAAATCATAAATAACACTTATATAGTCTTCAGTTGAAGAAATAGTCTTTTCACCCGTTGTGAGCAAAGTGCAGTCCGCATCTGCCTCCGTAATATCGCTGCCGGTTTTAAAGGGCATTTTAATATTATATGTGTACAGTGTTTTTTTTTCTTTTTTAAACTGCGGAGTTTTGCCGATTATTTCAATTTCGGAAAGCTCTGCAGCCGCAGTTTTTCTTTTGAACACAAGCTTAATATCCGACGCATAGACCGCACTGCTCATTTCTACGCTGCTGGTTCTGATTCTTCCGCTTACAGGTGCGCTTATGCTGATTTGCCTTGACAGCATATAATTGATTCCGTCGGTTGAAACATACAGGTCGTACCCGGACAAATATGCGTCTGAACTTCTTTTTTCGGTGACGGCAATCTTGCCGATCTGAATCGGTTCGGAAAAATGAATCTTTACATCATTTGAAGATGATACCGTTTCTGTCTTATTTCCGTCAAACAGTTTATTTATATCTGCCGAAGATTCACCTATCCATTCGCAGCCGCCGAAAACCCTTTCCGCGCATAATGATGTACTTTCGACAATTTCATCAGCCGGCACAAAAGTTTTTGTGTCCCCTAAAGGAATCATGCTGCTGAACGACTCAATAACAAAGCTTTTTAAATATCCTCCCTGCTCTATGCTTTTTGAATTAACTTTATTTGAAAGCACATAGCTTGCGGCATTATCATGATCAGACGAATAAATCGCTTTTAATTTATTGTCCCTGTTATAATATGCAGTAACAAGCGACGACTCACTGTTTTGAATATCGCATGAGACGGCAATATAATCCGTATCGGACAAATACTTTGCTTCATCACCGTACATGTCCTCATACCGTATTTGGCGTGCCAGTGCACCGCCGTATTCATCGCCGAGTATTACAATTTCTCCGAGAATATATTTGTAGCACGGCTTCTGCACGGCTGTCAAGGCTGCCTTTTCGGTCGTTATCCTTACATATCTAGCTGCGGTTTCCGGAAATTCACAAATGGTATCCGACGGAGTATATACAACCTTATCCGCCGGTACACCATCCGGAATCTCCGCATTGTATGTGCCTGCTTCCCTAAAATCAATCCCGTTTCTGCTGACCTCTATTTTTACCGTTCCGAGCTGATCCTTAAATGTCGACATAGACCACACATCTACGCGGTTTACCGCATAAATATCCTTTAAATCAAACACTGCCGTTGCTTTGCCCACTCTTGGAGAACTGCTCCACGTACAATTTACCACATAATCTCCGCCGTCACGCTTGATTCTTCCGCTCTGCAATTCCTTGCCCATAAACATTTTATCGGTTGATTTAATTTGTGCGTCACTGTCATCTGTCCATATATAATCCGCTCCGGTCGCTTTGACCGGTATTGACGGATAAAGCTCCTTATCCTCTTTTAAAAAAGCGTTTTCCGAAAGCACACTCTGCGCCGCTGCGGAGGCTGCAATGCCGAACAAAGTAATTGCGGATATTATCAGCGCTGCGTTAAATCTTATCAATTGACATCACCCTTACTTTTTAATGAGAATCATATCTTCAAACATATTAGCATCCTTTGTACCATTTATTCCCTGCATATAATTAAGTCTGTCCTCTCTCTTTTCAGCGGTATCCTTATCCATATACGCAATTGAGAAACCAATACAATCATTTTCTCCTATTCCGCTTACGCCGAGATACTGCCACGGTATTGCAATTTCGTAAATTGTATGATTATCCTCTCTTCGCTTTACAGCGCCCTTATATGATGCGATAGGTCTGTCCTTTTTGATAACCAAATCTGCATACCAAACATAAGTCATAAACTCTTGCTTTTCATCACTCATTGCAAGTCCGAACTCAAAATAATCAACTGTCGAAATGCCTATGCCGTCCTTTCTCGCCGGGTCGAGAGCTACCTGAACGCAATCGCCCTGCCATATTGTAATTCCGTTAAATGGCTGACTCTGCATATCATCGGTAACATCAACCGCCATATAAAAATTCTCATTATCCCATTTTCTGTAGACCTTAAAAGAAGAATCCTCCGGTCCCGTCCATGTCTTTGTGATACTGTACGGTTCATTTTCCACCACTTGGCAGCTGTCCCATTCACCCGGTGAGATAACTCCGTCGATTTCCGGAGTTATGCCGTCATTTACACATGCAGAGAAGTTGAGATTTCTGTCTATCAGTTTTCTCTGACCGTCCGTTTCAAGGAAAAACGTTCCTACTGCCTTGTATTTTTTCGGCGGCTCCTGAATATCAAGATAAAGAGTTACCGTTTCACCCGGATTAATGTTTCCCGTATGCTGAGTATTTATCGTGGTAATATTAATGCCTTCTGTATTTACTACCCCGAAATCTGCCGAAACAGGGCTATCCGAAACATTTTTCAGATAAACCGCCAGTTTCCAGTTATCCCAGTCTCCGAATGAGACAGGCTTCGGAAGCATTTTAACCTCAATTGAGGATTTAACGTTTACTTTTACATTTATCGGAACAAACACTCCGTTGCTGAGATTAATTTTCAGCGTAAAGCTTTCCTCCTGCTCTTTTGCATCATTCGGAATATGAATATTAACATTAAGTTTTTCCGCTGCTTCATCAAACGAAGTATCTCCGGATAAGCTCCAGCCGTTCGGAAGATTTTCCGCCTCAACAGTACCTGACAGATTCCTACCCAATTCTTTTCTTGTCAAAGTAAAGGTAACATCTTTTCCCTTTGATGCGTCTTTTGAAGTGCTCTCAGCCGAAAAAGCTACGTTAATGGAAGACGCCTTTATTCCCTTTTTAGAATAAATATACACCGGTCCTCTGCCTATTGTGACAGAGCCTTTTCCCCCGTTTGTATCTAGTGCGGAAAAACTTCCGTCACAGCCGATAACCTCGATATTTTCATCATTTCCGGAAAGCGTTTCAAACGACATTGTCTTACTTTGTCCGTCTGCTGCCCACACGACCGATATAACGCCGTTTTTGGTCTTATCGTAAAAATCATACCCGTAATACGGATTGGAAAGTCCCTGAGTGCTGCCGAGTAGCTCGACATTTCTCATTTGCTGATACATATTGTAATATCCGTAATACGACGGCTTCGGAACTCCGAAATAATCAATCAACCCCCAATGATGCTCATAATAATCCTCGTCATATCCGTAATCCTGGAAGCAATAATACCACGCTTCCTTAATATCCTTTGCTATCAGAACCATATACAGTCTTACTATATAATCTCTCTGCTCCTCATAATCTCTTTTTCCTGAATATCCGTTTACGTCCGATGTCTGATATCCTACCTCGGTGGAAACAATCGGCTTATCTCCGTCGCCGTGTTTTTTCATAACATCCCTTAGAGCATCAATCTTTTTATAAAGCATTTCAGGAGATACTGTCGGAAGTCCCGGGAATGTCGGGTCGCCGAATTTTGTGTACAAATGCACATCCAGCATTTCAAAGTTTTCTCTTGTTTCAACACTGTTGCCTGCCTTATACAAATCGTCAAGCCATTCAAGAGAACCTTTCTCGGTTCCGCCCAGCGCAGGATTGACAAGCACGTTTCTGCTGTCGTTATTTTTCAGCGATTTGTATGTCTGTTTCATTGTTGCAAGAAATTGGTTTACGTCCGCTTTACTCAAATCGGACTCATTTCCGTTTGAATACGCATAATTTCCGTACTGTACGGAATCTGTCTTAATATTTGTCATAAGCGGTGCAATTCCGACATCGCTGTAATATTTCATTTTTCCGTCAAGCTGCCACATACGCGTTTTATTACTTGCGCCCATTTCGTCAAGCAAACGAACCGCTTCTCTGACATTTCCGTCAAGATATGTTCCCCAGCCCTTGCTGCCGCCTCCGCCTCTGCCGGGGTGGTCAACAATGTTGAATATATCCTTTATTTCATTTCCGAATACACCCCTTGTCGTCACCTTTACAGGCTTTACCGCAGTCAGCTCATTACCTTGATCGTCAAACGGAGTTATTGCAAAGTAATAAGCAGTATTTGGTTCCAGATATGACCTGGCAACATATTTATAAATAAATGCGTCATCATATCTTTCATACACTGCATCCGGTTCCAGCATCGAAGTATCCGAAAACGAATTTTTTTCTACATACAGTGCATATTTACTAACATTGTCATTATTATATGTTGACCAATCCAAATATGCAAGAAGATAATTCTTCATCTCAACACGCAGGGGAACCGGTTTTAAAATCTTCGTTCGCGCCGATTCCACCCGGTAACCGTTTATTTCTATTTCACTTACGGAAATATTCTTTTTTGAGCTTTGCATAATAATTTTTAAAAATCTTGCATTTCGTCCCGGCATACCGGAAAAACTGCTTTTTACAATTCCGCCGGTCTTATCGTTATGGTTTACATAATATGTATAGGTAAAAAATTTATTTCCGTCGAGCGAATACCTTATTTCACACCCTTCCATAAAACTGCTTGAATCGGCAATCGAATAAATATTTACATCGCCTATCTGATATGCCTTTTTCAAATCTACAACAACCGTCGCCCACGCCTCATGTGTAGTTATTGCATTTTCGGTATCTCCGTCCATCAGCTTTTTACAGTCTCTGTCGGCAACTCTTATATCATCAGCCGTCTGATACGGATGTTTTGTATAATAGTAATATTCAGCTTCGGAGTCTATACGCTGCTGCTCGGCGCTGTCTCTTCCGAAAACCTTTAAATTCCGCAGCAACACTCCGTCTCGCGTTTCCTGCTTATTAACAACAAACTTGACATACCGCGCATATGTCTTTTGTCTTATTTCATACTCAGCGGAATTTGTTCCGTAATCCACCGTGTTCTCAGGCTCGGCGCTGCCTATATACATATAATTTACGCCGTCGGATGAAAGCCATACTTCAAAATTTTTCAGTCCGTTCACCATGGAATTGTATTGAGTTGCCAAAGCTTTAGTAACTTCATACACTCCGCCAAGGTCGGCAATAAAAACTCCATGCTCATCCGTTTCCGGAGTATCTGCCGAAAAAAGTTCCCTCTCCTCAACCTGCGTTTCCTCCGTAATTATTTCGCCGTTTTCGGAAGGCTTTTCCAAATATCCGAAAATTGCAGCTTCTGCCGCAATTTGTTTCATTGCGCTTTTATCCGTATTAAATGTAATTTCTACATATCTTGCCTTAGCCGCATTGATTTCTATTCCCGCATATGAAAGATATGAACCGCCGGCAGCGTCTATCTCTTCGCTTGTCGGCTTCTCTGCCATTACTTTTGGCAGCTCCTTCATACTATCAAGATTCTCACCTATTCTGACGCTTATCTCTCCCGTCTGCGATGTCGAGGTTGAAAATGACCATGCGTCTATACGGCTGACCCAATATGTGTTTTTAAGATCGAATAAAGCCGTTCCCGAGCCTTTCTTTTTCCATTCGGAATTAATAACATATTTTCCGCTGTTAGCATCTATATTTCCGTCTGTAAGCTTTTTGCATTCAGAGTCGGTTTCCTTCATTCCGCTGTCGGTATCCGAAAGCCATGAATAAACCGCACCTGTTTCGTAATTGTTAAGCTCCGTTCCCCTTTTTAAATAAATACCGGCATCGCTGTCCGCTCCGTCGGTTGTCCATTTATTGTCCGACAAGCAATAAAGCGTATTGCCGCTCTCAGCCGCAGCTGCAGGCAAGGCAGCGGCAAATGAGGCTATTGAAAGAATGAGTGCAATTATTTTTTTGTACATATTTTTCTTCCTGCCTTTCTATTCCGTTATTATCATAACCGCATTGTTATTTTCCGAATACTGAATTGCCGCACCGACACATTCGGCGGCAAAATCTATCGGAATCATCGTAGCGCCCTCGTATATTCTCGGGTATGCGGAAATAAGCTTCGCCTCATAAACAGACGGATTTACACTGACCAGATTGGAGCCAATCTGAATTTTCAGTTTGCCTATTGCGGTTGTGGTCGTAATTCTTTTTCTCATTCCGTCCCATGTAAGCTTCAGCCCTGCCGCATCCCAGACCGGTCTTATGGGGACAAATACATTTCCGTCAATCTGAAGCACATTTATTGTTTCGGCTTTTCTTTCTCCGTTAAAGTACAGCTCGGTATTGCTTGAAGCATACGCACTGCTCCCTGTCAAAGCAGCAATGCAAATAAGTAATGAAATGATTTTTTTCATAGCATTTATCTCCTATTCATATATAACCATAATCTGGTGATCTCCGTATCTGAACCATGCAAATATTTCCGAATAATCCGCACTGTTGTCAGAATAACTTATAACATCCGAATACACTGCATCTTCAATCTTTTGTGTTTTGGAATTATATTTATATACACCGGCAAACTTGTCTGCCCACATTTTGGTTATTGCGTCTACCTCTGTTACACTGTCCGGTGATTGAACACACGCTTCAAGAACAGAACTTTTCAAATCATACACATATCCGTAAAAGCTGCAAAAAAGCGATCTGTCACCTCCGACCTTTCCTGTTTTAGGATTAGACCTGTCGAACATTATACCTGCCTCGCCGCCGCTTATCTGAGCATTGCCGAAATCGTCAAATTCAAGCTGCAGTATATCTCCGCTTTCTATATCCATCTTGCTCGACTCGTCTGTCAGCTTAAATTCACTCCTCTGAGTGCCCCAAATTCCTCGGATTGTCTTAACAATTTCATCGTCCTCGGTAAGACCTTGGGCAACCGATTCAACAACAAACAAATTTTTATCATCCGCATTTCCTGCACCGCCGCTTAAGTATCCGAGTACAAAATCCGCATAATCACCGTTTTTCTGCTTGGAGAACGCCGTAATTGTATACGATTTATTCCATGCAAAGCAATTTGTTGTTCCAGTATAGCATTCAAATTTCGTTTCATTTGAAATTTCCGCCGGTATGCTGAATACCTTTGTATCAGGTCCTATTCGGCAATCCAGCTGAAACAATCCCGAGTGATGCAGCACATTATCCTTTTTATTCATAATTTGGCGCAGTCTTGCACCGGAATTGAGCTTTTCGTAAACTGTCAGATTATTGTTATACTTTGCCGCAATTTCCATCTCGGTGACTCTTCCTTTTGAATTAAGCTTGTACATAACAAGCCATCCGCCGCCCAGAGTATCATCCTTTGCATTTTTCAATGCGCTGAGAAAATCATCTATCGTTCCCGATGTGATTTTTACCTTTGGAGAAAGACTGCCGCTTATGTTTATTTCATTGGAATCCAGATAATACATTGTTTTAGCACTGTACAATCTTTCCATTTCGCCGTTGTCGGTAAAAATTTTAAACAAAAGCGTATTTTCATCACCCTCATCGGAATCGTCTGCCTTTACCGCCTTAATCAGATATCCTGAATGATAATCATTTGATAACACCGACTTATATGCACCTACTC
>CAKSFY010000096.1 GCA_934454035.1 uncultured Clostridia bacterium
TTGATAGCAAGAAAAGAAATAATTTTATGAAAAATCAATTTTTTTGATTTTTCTACATACAAATGTTCAGACTAAAAAAATTATATTTTCTGTAATATGTGCTTTTCTCTTCTTTTCTTGCGTTCCGGACTTTTTTTACATCCACTTTATTTTATGATAATATCAAAAGCGTCTTATATCCTTATCGTTTCTCCCGAATCAATGCAATAGCTTTCGCCGTCAATATCAACCCAAATCTTATATAATGTCGGGTTATATATTATTCTCCCGTCAGCACTGTAATGCAGCGAATAGTATGCATTAACATAGTTGTAAATTTCCATATTGGATGCATACCAAATATCGTCCCTGCCGCCAAGCTTTTTGCAAATATTTTCAATTAATTCCCAGTTATTGTTTTGTTCAAATTCATATGTATGCCCCCACATATAGAACAATCTCGCAAAGCGGTTAGCTCCGTATACTTTCCCGGAAAATCAATATCTAAAAATTCATCTATATATTCCATTATTTTCGGATTTGAATGATGAGCGGTAGGCATCCACGCAAGAAAATCACCGGGAATATTAAACGAATTATTATCTGCCCCCAATGTTCTGGCATATACAATGTCACATTCAGTCAAATAATTTCTTATCGTTTTATAATCAGCATCATTCTCAAAGTGTGTTATTCCCGAATCCGGATATGCACACCCTCTTATGATAGTATTAAACCTGTTTTCCAAAGCGAGGCGGCAATCTAAAAATTCCTTTATTCCCTCAATAGGTCTTAAAAGTCCCGGTGCCCTGTGAAAATTTCCGTGCACCGCAATCTCATGTCCTCTCGACAACACATATTTATGAATCTCTTCATCGGTCAGTTGATTGTTGATTCCGGTATTATAATTAAAAGTGCATTTAAACCCATACTTTGTAATAATGTCGGAAAAGCGAAGATCTTCCTTTACTCCGTCATCATAGCTGAGCGTCACCGCCTTTGGCTTATTCCCCGGGAATCTTAAAAATCTGTATCTCAATTTCATCACTCCTGTACAAATAATTAAAACAATTATATTGTAGCATAGCAATATTTGATTGTCAATAACTATTTTTCGATTATCGATTCATCATGATAATTTAACAACCGCCGCGAAGATAAGTCCCGGTATTATAACGGCAGGAAACACCGCCGCGCCCGGCACAGAAAGCTCTGCAAGCTGCAAAAATGACGAAAATAAAATCACGGCACATACAAATCCTACCGCCGATATCAGTGCCAACATACCTCTGTATAAATTAAGCGGCAGACTTGCTTTAACCACTCCTGCAAGGCTTATGATTCCAACCGAAAGATACATCAAAAGAGTACTTTGCTCTTTTTCAAGTCCGATAAATCCGGAAAGTACCGATAACGCGGCGCAGCACAAAAATACTGCAATTCCGTTCGGAAGAGCCTCTTTTACTGCCGTTTGCAAAAAGCTGCCTTCACATTTTTTGTCGTTTTTCTCAAATGACATAAAGAATGCCGGAAATGCCTCAATAGCTGCATCAATAAGTGTAATCTGAATCGGTATAAACGGGAAATCTTCATTAAGCAACAAGCAGAGAATGCACAAAAGCACTGAATAAATTGTCTTTATGAAAAACACTCCTGCGGACTTTGTAAGATTATTAATAACTCTGCGCCCCTCCGAAATAACATCTTTAAGCACACTGAAATCGGAATCAATAAGTACCAGCTGAGCCGTTTGTTTTGCTGCGTCACATCCGCTGCCCATCGCTGCCGAACAATCCGCACATCGCATTGCCAAAAGGTCGTTTACACCGTCGCCTGTCATTGCAACTTTATGTCCCCTTTTCTGCATTGCTTCAATTAACATTTTTTTCTGTCCCGGAGTTACTCGTCCGAACACGGTATATTTTTCGGCAATAACCTCCATATCACCGTCCGCAGCCTCACTCATATCAATATATAAATCCGCATTTTTAACTCCCGCACTTTGCGCAATCGCCGACGCAGCACAGGGATTATCCCCCGATATTATTTTTATATCTATACCTTGCGAATAAAAATATTTAACAGTCTCTTTTGCATTCTTTCTGATTTTGTCCGAAATCACAATCATTCCTGCAATTTCCGCATTTTCCGGAACAACTTCGCCATTTACAAAAGCCGCAAAAAGAACTCTTTTGCCTGCTGCCATCAAATCATATGCCTCATAAGGAACTGTTTTGCACAGCTTTTCCGGTGCTCCTATCACAAAAGCCGTTCCGTTCTCCATTGTAACCGAAGAATATTTCCTCTCCGATGAAAAAGGTTCACAGGCAACGCAGTTATAAGAATCTGTACACTTAAAATATTTTTTTAGCGCAAGATATGTTGAATTATTATCGTCCGTAAATTTAAGATAAGTTGACATCAGTTTTTCAAATTCTTTTTCGTCAATATCGGCAGTAACCTTTTCTACCGACAAATTCCCCTCGGTTAAAGTGCCCGTTTTGTCAAGACATACCATATCGCAGTGAGCCAGATTCTCGAGAGAATGAAGTTCGCGCACCAAAACCCGTTTTTTTGAAAGACTTATAACGCCTGTCGCAAACCCTATGCTGATTAAAAGGACAAGCCCCTTCGGAAGCATACCCAAAAGTCCCGCGGAGGTTGAAATAACCGCTTCTGCAACCGGCATATCCCTGAAAAAATAACCCTGCACAAACATAAGTATCCCGAGCGGAACTATAAAAAAGCTGGTGAATTTTGTAACCTTTTTCATAGACATAAGCATTTCCGAACCGCTTTGTTTAGTGCTTTTAAGCTCGTCCACCATTTTAGAAGTAAAGCTTTCATCATTTTCACAAATTACTTCCGCGCGGCATCTTCCCGATATAACGCTGCTGCCGGATAACAACAGGTCGCCGCTGCCCTTTTGCACAGGCTCCGATTCACCGGTCAGTATTGCTTCGTTAAGCTCTGCCGCACCGGACACTATCCTGCTGTCGCAGCAAATAACCGAGCCGCTCTCCGGGCAGAGAATATCGCCTTTTTTGATTTCGTCCGGCGATATGTTCAGTTCTTTGCCGTCTTTAAATATTTTTACTTTCGGAAGCGACAGGAGTGTGAGTTTTTCAATTTGACGCTTTGCCTTTATTTCCTGCACAATTCCTACTGCTGTATTGATTAAAATTACGAGGATAAAAAGTATGTTTTTCCATGCACCGACCGCTGCAAGCGCTATGGCAATCAGAAAATTCAATAGGTTGAATACCGTACAAATATTATCTTTTAAAATCTTAGGTACGGTCTTTGTTACATTTTTGTTCATAAAAAATATCACTCCTGCATTTTGTTTTCATTCTATTACACGCAGGAGTGATAAAAAAGTTGAAAAAATTTTAATCTTGTTTTCGTCCACATTTCGGGCAATAATTATCTGTTCGCTTCAGAAGGTGTCCGCATCCGGTGCAAACAGTGCCTATTTTTTTGCCGCAGTAAGTGCAAAATGTATTTCCTTTCGGCTGAACCGCACCGCAAAAAATACATATTCCGCTTATATGCTTATATATCAGATAAACCAAAACTCCGGCAAGGTTTGTAAACAGCACGATAATTCCCCACACCGGTGCCGATAATTTAGATTTTCTTGCATTTTGGTACACCCAAAGCGCAACAATAATCCAATATATCATAAACAAAAGCATGAAAACACAAGCCGCCGCTTTCAGTGACTCAATTCCGTATTGAACAGATGTCGGGCTGCTTATTACATACGCTTTTGTTCCGTCACTGCGTTTTCCGAGCAGGCTTATCAGGTACAAATTTTTATTTTGAAAATTATCAAGGAAAAAATTATCCTCGTCGTATTCATCATGAATCTCTTTAAAATCATCCGCAAAAACGGACGAAATCATAAATTCATCTTTTTTTACAAAACGAAATACCGCATCGGAATTTTTTTCATTTTGCAAAAATCTGCTGCTATTCTCTTTTTTCAGATTAAATGTTTTTTCAGATGCAAATTCGGATTTTTTTGCCGAGTATACCACATTGTTGCCGTTATCCAGTACCAGAACGTCGCGAATATCCTCCGATGCTGCCGCAAGAGTGTCAATAGTTCCATTGCTTTCATTTTCAAAATTTTCGCACGCTTTCTCATATTTTAAAGCAAGATTGATTCTGTCCCTGAAAATATACCCGACCGCACCGGCGCACGTAAGACCTGCCACACACGCAATTATCAAAAACACAATAAAAATACGCTTAAAATTTCTTTTTTCAATAAACGAATTAAATCCGTCCATAATTCTCAGCTCCTTTACCCAAAATAATCGGCAGTGCTGCCAAAATAATAACCCCTGCAAATATAACCGGGACAAACACCGTAAGCACATTTATCCCAAAAAATATAAGCATTGCCGGAATAATAAGCAGAAGCACCGCAACCGACAAAAATATTTTTGTAAGGAGTGTTTCGCTTTTCTTTTGTTTGATTTCCGAACATTTCATATCTATTTCCGGTTCCAGCGCCCGAATCAAAATATCTGCATTATCCATATCATTATTCCTCCCTGTTAAATTTCATAAAACGCCGCAATTTTTTCGTTCCTTCATGTATCCTGCTCTTAACCGTCTTAAGAGGAACCCCTGTTATACTCTCTATTTCTTTTAGCGTGTACTCGTCTATATATTTAAGCCGTATAACCCGTGCCTGCTCCGGCGGCAGAGCGTCAATTTTTTGCAGCGCGTTTTCAAATCCCATATCCGACAAAACCTTATTTTCAACATTATCACCGTCTTGCGGCTCGTTTTCCGTAAGCTCGGAAAAAACAACTTTATTCCGCCTGATATAGTCGATAAAAGTATTTTTTGCAATCGTAATTATATACGTAGCAAAGGACGCTTTTCCGTCTGTTTTATAGCGGTCAATTGTGCGGATTACTTTTAAAAAAACCTCCTGCGTCAAATCCTCTGCGCAAATTTCATCATGTGAAAGCCTCACCAGATATTTTGTGACGTACGGGTAAAAGGTTCGTATAAGTTCTTCAAAAGCGGCTTTATCACCGTTTTGGCATCGCTTAATTATTTCTTTTTCATTCACATTAACTGCGCCCCCTTTATCCGGTTCATCTGTATATTACACGCTGATAAACAAGCTTTGGTTGGAATAATTATTTTCCGCAAATAAATCTTCTACTTCACCAAAAGTAAAAGCGTACCGAGGACAAGTAAAATCAAGCCTGCCAATGACTTTTTTGTCAGTTTTTCCTTTAATACTGCATATGAAAAAGCAATCGTAACCAAAATACTTAATTTATCAATAGGCACAACAATGCTTGCCGGTCCGTCCTGCAATGCCTTATAATAACAAAGCCATGACAATCCGGTTGTTATCCCCGACAGAATAAGGAACACAAAAACCTTAATCGTTATCTTGTTTTCGTTTTGCCGGCTTTTGGTCACAAAAACAACCACCCATGCCATTATCAGCACTATAAAGGTTCGGACGGCAGTTCCCAGCGTTGAATTAATGTCGGAAATACCTATCTTGCCCAAAACAGATGTAAGTGCCGCAAAAATTGCCGACAATACTGCCCATATAAGCCAATCGGATTTCTCGGATTGTTTTTTTCCCGAGTCACGCTTTTCTATCATCATATATGTACCTGCTCCGATTAAAACTATGCAAACGGCTTTCAGTCCGGTCATTTCTTCATGCAAAAAAATAAAGGCAAGCAACATTGTCAGAATTGTGCTTGACTTATCAATAGGAGCAACCTTATTTACATCACCGTTTTTTAATGCCTTAAAATAGCATAGCCATGAGGCACCGGTTGCAAAACCGGATAATACAAGAAAAACAAGCGTTTTTGCGCTGATTTTAAAAACGCCGTCCTGTGCCCCGACAACAAAAACCATTATCCATGAAAAAATAAACACAACAATTGTTCTGATTGCAGTTCCGAGATTAGAATCTATATTTTTAATCCCGACCTTTGACAAAACTGCTGTTATTCCCGCAAAAAAAGCGGATAAGACCGCAAACGTAAGCCACATAAAAAACACGCTCCTTCTTCATCTTGTATTCAGCGACTATTCGGCTACGTTTCATTCACACAATTCGCTCAGTTTCTCCGTAACTTTTTTATATTCACTCTTTACATTTTCATATAATTTCAGCGTTTCAGAATTTATTTCCGGGCAGCTTTTCAATTGCTTCATCAGTTCGCAGCAGGTATCAGCAAACGTATTCAGGCTTAAATTAAGCGCAATACCCTTTAACGTGTGAACTGCCCGAAAAACAGTTTCCGAATCGCAGTTTTTCATCGCCGCATCTAATTTTTCAATATTTTTATCAGACGGCAGCATCATCAAAAATTTCACAATCAGCTCATCGCTTTGAATTCTGCCGAGAGCCTCTTTATAGTCTCCGCCGACAATATCGTAAAATTCCTTTGGTTTCATTTTCGTTTTCCCCCGAAAAACCATGCATTATATGTCTTATTTTTTTCTTGCAAGCAGTCCTATTATCAATCCGACCAATGCCGGGCAAATCCAACCGAGTCCAAGCTTGAAAAACGGCAAATATGCATTTGCAAAAGTAATAACAACATCAAGATGCAATACGGATACCACATCCTCCGGCAATGCACCGATAAAATCAAACACGGCAGCCGCAAGAGTAAAGCCGGTTACCCAGCAATATACCGATTTAGCATTCCCGAAAAATCTCCCGAACAGGGCAAGCAATATAATGGTTATAGCCAACGGGTACAAAAACATGAGTACCGGAAGCGAAAACCTGATTATTGCGTCAAGTCCGAGATTTGCTATCAAAAATGATACCATGCAGAAAATTCTTGCCCATGCTTTGTAGGACGGTCCTTTCGGGAACATGGTTTCAAAAGTTTCCGAACAGCTTGTAATGAGTCCCACCGCAGTTTTAAGGCAGGCAAATGTTACGGTCAGCGCAAGCACTATTGCTCCTGCTTTTCCGAAATAATGATTTGCAATGACAGTAAGTGCCTCACCTCCGTTTTCGCTTACAGGATACATTCCTCTGCTTTGAGCACCTACTACCGTCACCAGTATATAGATAACCGCCATTATCAGGCAGCTGAATATTCCTGCCTTGACAGTATTTGCAGCCACATAATCTGGATTTTCCACGCCGAGTCCTTTGATAACATTTACAACAACTATTCCAAAAGCCAGCCCGGCAAGAGCGTCCATGGTGTTATACCCCTCCAAAAAGCCTTTGAAAAACGCACCCGAAGCATATGCTTTGTCCGGAGTGATTTCCTTAATTGCTCCCAGCGGAGAAATAAGCGCCGCAACAACCAACGCTCCCAGACATATCAAAAATATAGGGTTTAATATTTTTCCCACCCATGTCATGATTTTTGACGGCTTTAAAGAAAATAACATCACCGCATAAAAGAATAAGAACGAAAAAATCAAAAGCGGCCAACCGCCGTCATTTTGTATAATCGGTGCAACACCTACCGTAAAAGGAACCGTCGCACATCTCGGAATTGCGAAAAACGGTCCTATGGTAAGATAAAGCGCACAGGTGAAAAATACACTGTATTTTCTGCCGATTTTATTGCACAAATCAAACAAGCCGTTACTTTTGCTTATTCCGAGTGCAGCAACTCCCAAAAGCGGAAGTCCCACACCGGTAATCAAAAATCCGGTGACAGCCTTCCATATATTAAATCCGGCTTCCTGACCCATATGTACCGGAAATATTAGATTTCCTGCTCCGAAAAACATGCCGAAAAGCATACTAGATATAAATATCGTTTCCTTAACCGATAAACTTTTTTTCATAACTATACTCTCCCCGATTTATTCAAAATAATTTCTGTCAAGACTTCTGTACTGCGTTGCCTCTGCCAAGTGATAATCAGCTATATTTTCTTTGCCCTCTAAGTCGGCTATTGTTCTGGCAACCTTTAAAATTCTGGAATATGCTCTTGCACTCAGTCCCAGCTTGTCAAACGCCATTTTAAGAATTTCGCTTTCCGCTTTTCCCAGCCTGCAAAATTCCTCCATCATGCCTGCTGAAAGCTGTGCATTTGAATATATTCCGTAATTTTTATATCTTTCAAGCTGAATATTTCTGGCTTTTTGAACTCTTTCTTTTATGGTCCTGCTGCTTTCTGCCTTTTGCGGTGAATTAAGCTTGTTATACTCAACCTCCGCAACTGCGACCTGAATATCGATTCGGTCAAGCAGCGGTCCCGAAATTTTACTTCTGTATTGGCTCAGCTGATGCGGCGTGCAGGTACAAGTTCTCTTTGTGCTTCCGTAATAGCCGCATTTGCAAGGGTTCATTGAAGCAACCAGCATAAGATTACACGGATATGTAAGAGTTGCGTTAACTCTGGAGATAGTAACCTGTCCATCCTCCAGCGGCTGGCGCATAACCTCCAGAACACTGCGCTGAAATTCCGGAAACTCGTCCAAAAACAAAACCCCGTTATGAGCAAGCGACAGTTCGCCCGGTTTCGGGTTTGAGCCGCCTCCCGACAGTGCCACTGCCGAAATTGTATGATGCGGATGCCGAAACGGTCTTTTGGTCATAAGCGGACAGTTTTTCGGAAGCTGACCGGCAATTGAATGAATTTTTGAAACTTCCAATGCCTCTTCAAAGCTTAAGTCCGGAAGTATTGTGCTTATTCTCTGCGCAAGCATGGTTTTTCCCGTTCCGGGAGCGCCTATCATAAGCACATTATGAT
>CAKSFY010000097.1 GCA_934454035.1 uncultured Clostridia bacterium
ATGTATGTATGTATGTATGTATGTATGTATGTATGTATGTATGTATGTATGTATGTATGTATGTATGTATGTATGAGTTTAAACCGTTCTGCCATAACTGTCAAGTCCTTTTTGTGTTTTTTTCATTTACCGCTAATATTATACTCGATAAGGCAGAAAAAGTCAATATTATTTTTGCATATTTATTCAATATTATATTATACTCAAATGCTGGTATTTACTTATTAGTAAATTTAACGGTTATTTTAATTCTGTAAATGTCTTAAATATTATAAATAACGCAATCAAAAATGTAAGTATATCCGCCGTCGGGAAAGAATAAAGAATCCCGTCCAAACCCCAAAATACGGGCAGAAGAATCGGCAGCGACACACCGAAAACAATTTCTCTTGTCATTGTGACAACAGTTGATTCAAGTGCTTTGCCCATTGCCTGCAAATAAATAAACGTCCCCTTATTTACCGTTGCAAGCGGCAGCATACAAAGATATATTCTAAAACATTTGACTGCATAACTTGCATAATATTCACTTTCATTTGCCGCTCCGAAAATTTCTATCAGCAGTCTCGGACAAAGTTCAACAATCAAAAGCGCCGCAAACCCGATAGCCGCTTCAGCCGAAATGAGATAAATAAACAGTTTTTTTGCTCTGTCCTTCCGTCCTGCACCGATATTATACCCTACAATCGGAATACTGCCGGCGGACATTCCGATTGAAACAAAAATTGCTATCTGAAAAAACTTCATAACTATACCGAGCACTGCCAGCGGAATTTGAGAATATTCAGCTTTTGAGAAAATCGGATCTATTGCACCGTATTTCATGCACATACTCTGCACCGCCGCCATAGCGACAACAAGCGAAATTTGTGCCAGAAAGCTTGTAAATCCGAGAGATAAAAACGATTTTGCCACATCCTTTTTAACAGAAAAGCTATCCTTGCTCAATCTGACCGCTTGCATATGAAAAAGATACCAAGCCGAAAGCACTGCGGTAATAATTTGCCCGATAACTGTTGCAACAGCCGCGCCTGCCATGCCCATTTTTAACGGAAATATAAAAATCGGGTCAAGTATAATATTTGCCGCAGCACCTGCAAGAGTTGCCGCCATGGCAAATTTCGGACTTCCGTCCGAACGGATTATAGGATTCATTGCCTGCCCGAACATATAAAATGGCATGCCGAGCGTTATCCAAAAATAATACTCTTTTGCATATTTATACGTTTCTTCATTGACCTTGCCGCCAAATACAGTGATAATCTGCTCCGAGAAAATAAAATAGACAAGCGTCAAAAATATGCTGCCTGCAAGACAAAGCACAATTGCATTTCCGATACTTCTGCGAGCTCTTTCAATATCATGTCTGCCCAGACACAGACTCACATAAGCGCAGCAGCCGTCGCCAATCATTACCGATATGGCAAGTGCCGCCACGGTAATCGGAAATACGACCGTATTTGCCGCATTTCCGCATGAGCCGAGATAGTCTGCATTTGCAATAAATATTTGGTCAACAATATTATAAAGCGCGGCAACAAGCAGTGAAATTATACACGGAACCGAGTATTTTTTCATCAGCTTTCCTATTTTTTCTGTCTCCAGAAAAGAGTTTGTTTTTTCCATATAAATTTCCTCCCAACAAATAAAAAAAGCAGCTGAAACAACCGGATTTACGCCGTTTCAGCTACTCATTGCTTTCTTTATTTTATCACATTCAAAAGAATTTTTCAAATGGATTTTTTACACAAAATTTTTGTTTTTTCTCTCAATATTTTTATCAGTTTCCGCATTCTATGCTTATTTCATTAAACATCTTCAGATAGTTGTCGATTCCGTAGGCTTTTTTGTCATCACCGGAAATATCAAGCACAATATCACCCTCATGCATCATAATCGAACGGGTTCCGTACTCGACCGCATAGCGCAGATTATGTGTAACCATAAGTGTGGTAATCTGTTTTTCACGGACGATTTTTTCGGTCAGTTCCATGACAATATCGCCCGATTTCGGGTCAAGTGCCGCAGTGTGTTCATCCAACAAAAGCAGTTCAGGGCGCACCAGTGTTGCCATAATCAGCGACAACGCCTGTCTCTGACCTCCCGACAACGCTCCTGCCTTTGTATTAAGTCTGTTTTCCAGTCCCATTCCGAGAATTTCAAGCTGGCTTTTGTACTCTTCTTTGCGCTTGTTATTTAATCCGGCAGTAAGTCCGTATCTTTTAGCCTTATTGTCGGCAATCGACATATTTTCAAATATAGTCATTGACGGGCATGTTCCGACAGACGGATTCTGAAAAACACGGGCAATCCTTTTTGCTCTTTTGTAATTTTTCTGCTTTGAAATGTCCTCTCCGTCCAGAATAACACTTCCTGAATCGGGCATAATGTCACCGGACACTATATTCAGCATAGTTGTTTTTCCAGAGCCGTTGCTCCCTACTACGGCAACAAAATCACCTTTTTTTATCGAAAGGTTAAAGTCGGAAAAAAGGATTTTCTCGTCAATAGTTCCCTCATTAAAAGTTTTATTAATATGCTCAAGCTTTAACATATCGGCAGTTCCTTTCTTACCTATGCTTTTTTACGGGTGCTTTGTTCAGCATAAGCGTTACGATAAACAGAATAGTGATTATCAGGTTTGTATCGGACGACTGCAAGCCTATGCCGATTGCGGCAGTAATGCATGCTTTATATATAATCATTCCGAACAGCACCCCGGTTGTAACGCTTAAAAAGCTTATCTTTTTAAATACGGTTGTACCTATAATAACCGCTGCAAGACCCATTACCATGGTTCCTGTTCCGGATGTAATATCAAACTGCATATTTCTTTGGCAGCTGAGCGCTCCGGAAAGTGCCACAAGCGCATTCGCTATTGCAAGACCGATTATCTTTATCGTTCCCGGATTTTGCGCCAAGGTTACCACAAGACCTTCATTGTCTCCGGCACTTCTTAAAAGGAATCCCGATTTTGTACGCATATACCAGTCAAGCAGATATTTTGCCGCGAGCGCAATTATTACTATCCAAACAAGATACTTAAAAGAAGTAAGCCATGCAGGGATTTTGTCAATCAATGTGAAAATCGTCTTTTCCTGCATAAGGAATTTGTTCGGTGCACCGACAATTCTGTAATTAACCGAATACAATGCCGTCATCATCAATATTCCTGCAAGCAAATCCTTGATTTTCAGCTTGACATTAAAAACTCCGGTTACCGCTCCGGCTGCCGCTCCGCACAAAGCCGCTGCCAAAAGGCACAGCCACGGATTGACGCCCTTTACTATCAATGCGGTCGAAACCGCAGCGCCGAGCGGAAAAGTTCCGTCAACGGAAAGGTCGGGAAAATCAAGTATCTTATAGCTTATATATATTCCCAACGCCATAATTCCGTATATAAGTCCCTGCTCCAATATTCCTATAATAATGCCGCCCACCGGTAATACCTCCCGAATCAGTTCACTGTTTCTGCTTTAACTGCCACATCATTCGGAATCTTTATTCCCAAATCGTTTGCGGCATTTATATTAATAGTAATTTTGCTTTCTTTGATTGTTTCAAATGGCATTTTTGAAATATCCTCACCCTTTAACACCTTTGCTGCCATATTTCCTGCCTGTACGCCGAGAGCCACATAATCAAGTCCTGCCGATGCGATGCATCCGTTCTTAACCTGTTCTTCCTCCGAGCCGAACACAGGAATATTTTGGGCATTTGCCTTTTCCAATACTGCAGAAAGTGCTGCAACAACCGTGTTATCGGTCAGGTTGGATATGCAGTCTACCTGTTTGAGCAAAATATCGGCAGCTTGTGTAACCTCTGCCTGCTTTGCTATACCTTTGTCAATAATCTGAAATCCGTAATCAGCCGCCAATGTCTTGTAAAGCTCAATTGTACTGATTGAATTTGCCTCGCTTGTAGTATAAATTATACCGATTTTCTTAGCATCCGGCAAGATTGCCCTTATCAGCTCAAGCTGATCCTTTACCGGCAAAAGGTCACTGATTCCGGTTATTCCCTCCATAGGCTGAGTTTCGGAAACCGCAAGTCCTGCGCCGACCGGGTCGGAAATCGCATTGAATATTACCGGGATATTTTTTTCCTTGCAGGCAACATAAAGAGCCTGTGCAGACGGAGTTGCAATACCGCAAACCAAATCCATTCCGCTGTTTGCAAAGGACTGAGCAATCTGTGTATTCATGGAATCATTTGCCTGTGCCGCCTGGTAATCTATTTCAAGATTTTCACCCTCAACAAAGCCGTTTTCCTTAAGTCCTTCTATAAATCCTTTCCGGCAATTGTCCAGTGACGGGTGATCCGCATACTGCGTAATACCTATTTTATAAGTATCCTTTTTGCCTGCCGTCTGTCCGTCTCCTGCCGAACAAGAAGCCAGCATCATTGCCGCCATTCCCATAGCTAATACCTTTGTGATTGTTTTTTTCATAATAATACATCCTTTCTCTTGCTGTTCGGGAATAAAAAACCCTTTAAATCATAGATTTAAAGGGTATAAAAAATCAAATTCAGTTTAAAATCCGAACTAATCTAATCTATTCACCTTTAAGCTAATCTAATCTATTCTGAAAACTATTATACACTATCTTTTTTAATATGTCAATACTTTATTTCAAAAAAATAATAATTTTCTAACCTCTGCCCTTTAAGCGCTTATCAGACTTTGCGGCAAAATGAGTCCCTATGCCCTGAAAAAGCTCAACAAGCAGAATCAAAAGTACTACCGCTGCAAGCATTACCAGATATTTATATCTGTAATAGCCGTAATTAATTGCAATCTTTCCGAGACCTCCGCCACCGATTATTCCGCTCATTGCCGAATACCCGAGTATGGTCGTAATGGCAATCGTAAAGTTGGAAATAAGCGACGGAACGCTTTCGGGAATCATCACCTTAGTAATAATCTGAAAAGGCGATGCGCCCATGCTCTGTGCGGCTTCTATAATATTCGGGTTAATTTCTCTTAAGCTGCTCTCCACAAGCCGCGCCACAAAAGGAAAAGACGCTATTACCAAAGGCACTATAGACGCAACCGTTCCGACAGATGTTCCGACAATCAGTCTTGTCAGCGGAATCACCATAATCATAAGTATCAAAAAAGGAACCGAACGCAGAAGATTAATTATAATACCCAGTATTTTCATTACGCCTTTCGGAAGCGGCATAACTCCGTTTTTCTCACCGGCAACCAAAAGCACTCCGAGCGGCATACCGATTATAATTGCAAACAAAGTGGACAGAACAGTCACATAAAATGTTTCCCATGTTGCAAGCAAAAATTCACTTTTTAATATTTCCGCTGTTTCCGCCAAAACCTCGGGGGAAAATAAATTACTGAACATTTCTCTCCACCTCCTCTGCTATAACATCTTCTGTCTTATGCAGATAATCTATTGCTTTTTTAACATTCTCATCACCGCCGGAAATACCCAAAAGCATATTTCCGTAAACCTTTTCGCCTATAATTCTCGTAGACGCACCGAGTATATTCGGAGTTATGTTTATATCTATCGACATTTTTGCAATCAACGGCGACGCAGCCGCACCCGAGCCGTTAAATACAACTCTTATACACCTTTCGCCATCAATTCCCGATGTAATGTTTTCCGCACCGTCCGGGAAAACCAGTCTCTTTGCCGCTTTTGATTTTGGATTTGAAAAAATTTCGCTCACATCTCCCGATTCGGCAACAACTCCGCCGTCAAGAATAGCCACATGGTTGCATATTTCTTCAACAACGCTCATCTGATGAGTAATTATTATAACCGTTATACCCAGCTTTTGATTTATTTCTCTGATAAGGCTCAATATTGAATGGGTTGTTTTCGGGTCAAGAGCGCTTGTTGCTTCATCGCACAAAAGTACCTTCGGGTTTGTGGCAAGCGCCCTCGCAATTGCAATTCTCTGCTGCTGTCCTCCCGAAAGCTGCGCCGGATATGCATTTGCCTTATCGGGCAGACCTACAATTTCCAGAAGCTCCTTCGCCCTCTTTTGTGCGTCCGCCTTTTTTATGCCGGCAAGCTCAAGCGGAAAGCATATATTTTTAAGGCAGGTTCTCTGCATAAGCAGATTAAAGCCCTGGAAAATCATTGTAACGCTGCGGCGAACCCTTCTGAGCTCCGACTCAGATATATTGCCGATATTAACACCGTCAATCAGGACCTCGCCCTCTGTCGGTCTTTCAAGCATGTTAATGCACCTGACAAGCGTGCTTTTGCCTGCGCCGCTCATTCCTATAATCCCGTAAATGTCGCCGTCCTCAACAGTGATATTTACATCTTTCAGCGCTTCGACGCTGCCGTCAGCAGTATTAAATGTCTTGCACAAGTTTTTTATCTCTATCATAAAAATCCCCCGAATAAACGGCTATACAGCGGCACAAAAATGCCGCTGTATAAAAAGACCGCTGTTATTTTAAATTATTTGATTGCGTCAAGTGAAGTTTGCTTTCCGCCGTAGATACCCATCGGCTCTACATGAATTGCAGCTGCCGATACAATATGAGTATTGTTCTGGGCGTTGAAATCATCAAGATAAGGTGTATGCTGGAAGTAGTTTGCGTCTACCTCTCCGCTTTCAACAACATTGTTCGGCTGAACATAATCGGTAAATTCCTTAATGTCAAGCGTAACATTCTTTTCTGCAAGAATGTCCTTTGCAACCTTTAAAATCTCCGCATGAGGTGCCGGAGAAGCAGCAACTGTGATTGTCTGACCTGCCAATGCGGCATAATCAACAGTTGTATCAAAGCCGTCACCAGGTTCTGTAACCGTGCTTACAACAGCGCCGTCATATTCCGAGGCAATAAAGTCTGCAACCTTTTTGCTTTCCAGAGCAGCTACAAGCGCCTTTGTTTTATCTGTCTTTTCATTGCCTTCTTTAACCGCAAGAATATTTGCATATGCCGAGAATGAACCCTCGATAGCAAGCGCGTCCTTTACGGGATTGATGCCTGCATCGATTGCATAGTTTGAATTGATAACCGCGTAGTCAACATCCTGCAAAACTTTCGGGAGCTGCGCTGCTTCAACTTCATTGAATTTAATATTCTTCGGGTTGTCGGCAATATCCTTTACGGTAGCCGTAATGCCTGCGCCGTCCTTCAATTTGATAATTCCGTTTTCCTCCAAAAGGAGCAAAGCTCTCGCCTCATTTGTGGTATCATTCGGAACCGCAATTGTAATTTGTGATGAATTTCCGCAGCCTGTCAAAGATGCCATAGCCAAAATTGCCGCCGCTGCCAAATTGATGATTTTTTTCATAATAAATCTCTCCTTTTACAATATTGACCGACAATCACCGAAAGCAACCGCCTGCCTAATGCTTAATTTTTGAACATTATATCATTTTTCAAAAACCTTGTCAAGCAATTTGCAAAAAAATGTCAATACCACCAAAAACATAGTGGTTTAGTAGGCTATTTTCTGTCGGAATAGAAAAAGATGTGACGGCAGCCGTTGTTTTGCGTAATAATATCCTCCTATCATACTCATACCAATGTATTTGTATAATGCCCTCCTTTAGACAAGGAGGGCACATATAACAAAATTTTTATTATTTGTACGAATAGAAGAATATCTTTGCACTTCTTTTTTCAAGCTCTGCCGAAAAGCCGTTTTCGGCTAAGCTTTTTCCGCTTATTTCAAAGCTTTCGTCACTGTCGGCGTCGGTAAAGGTGTACACTGCATTTTCATCAACATTATGCAAATTAAACACGGCTCTCGGGTGCGGAGAGTTTTCACGTCTGAAAAGCTGCACCATTCCGTCGGATTGCGAAGGTCTGTCAAACTGTGCCGCACACCATGCATCACTTGTGTCCGCCGGCTCGGTAAGCGGATAAAAGTCCTCCGAAAAATACGGACGTGCCTTTAAATATTCATTGGTGAATTTTCTTATAAATTCAACCTTTTCCGGAGTATCGGCAAAGCTTTCACGCTCCGAATAGCCGTAATTTGTCGCAAGGGATGCGCCGTAGTTGCTCCTTACTCTATACATATCATATATTCTGCCGGTTCCCGTCCCGGAATAAGGCAACCATGTATTAAATGTAAGATTATGAAACTGTGAAATAAATTCGTCATAATCTGCCGGACATTGTGCATCCGAGCGCCACATTGGCATACTTCTCCTAAGTGTTTCTATATCGATACGTCTTCCTCCGGAAGAACAATTATCTATTATTAAATGAGGGAACTTTTCCAAGAGTGCATCCCAAAAACGATATAATCCGTTAATATGTTTTATTTCGGTCATGCCCTTTCTTCCACACACATCCGTTTCACGCCAAAACGGAAGCGGATTAAAATTAAAATCCTGTCTGTAGCAATCAATATTGAGCTTTTCAATAATATCTGATATGGTTTTAAAACAATACTCCCACGCCTCAGGATTGCCAAGATTCAAAACCCGATTATTATTCGGCTCCGAGCCTACAAAATATTCAGGATGCTCTTTTATTATCGGCGTTGTTTTTACAACACGCTCCGGTTCAAACCATAAAAGAAACTTCATTCCTGCATCATGAATTGCCTTAGAAACATCTGCCATTTCATTCGGATGAATTTTTTTGCTTATTACCCAATCACCGGTATGAGAAGCCCAATCACCC
>CAKSFY010000098.1 GCA_934454035.1 uncultured Clostridia bacterium
TTCAAAAAGAATAAAATCCAAATATGATTTTAAAACATATGAAAGCACAAAAGATGCGGTTGAATGGATTCTTTTATCATTAAAAAAACTGAAATTGAGTTCTCAAAAACCTAAGGTTGATTTTTTGTTTCATATAGGAGATATAGGTTGTAGTTGCAATACGCTTGATGAATTTATTGAAAATGCATACGGACAAAAGGAATATAAATTGACTCAATTTACCGTTGTGCAGTTTAAAAAAGTAGATATTTGCATATATATTTCATCCAACAACGAAGACGAATTATATATAAAAACTAACAATAAAAATACTTTAGAAAAAATTATATTATGTCTTGATGAAACGGCGAGCAAAGATATTTATTGCGAAGGAACAAACAATACTGATATCAAAAAGGTTTCAAAAATTCAACAGTGGACTATTGCTATTCTGCAAAATTTATTAGCAAATTGGATATGGGTGGTTATAGTTGCTATTTTTACATTTATTGTAGCTTTCTTTTCTAAAAAGTGAGGTGAACACAAATGACAAACTTTGATTTCTTAAAATCCGAACCGAAATTTGCCGCATTCAGTGATGTGGCTATTTCTGCTGAAAAGATTTTAAATATTGATGCGGCGGCATCTGTATTAAATTGCCGCAGAGCGATGGAATTTGCGGTCAAGTGGATGTATTCGGTTGACAAGGATTTGGAAATGCCCTATGAGACAACGCTTGTGTCGCTTATAAATTCCGAGGACTTTCGCGATCTTGCCGGCAACGACATTCTTTTCAGAATGAACTATATACGAAAATGCGGAAATGACGCGGCACATTCGGGCAATAAAATCACGGTTGATCAGGCAAAGCTTTGCATAGAAAATCTCTACATATTTATGGATTTTGTGGCTTGCTGTTACTCTGAAAAATATAACGATATCATAACGCCTTTTGACAAAACATTTCTTGAAAATCCGGGCGAAGATGTTGCAGGCAAGCAAAAGGAACTTGATTTTGAGAAACTAATCGCTGAAAACAAGGCGTTAAAAGATGAGTTTACCGCGCGTCGTGCCGAGCAGCAGCAGACTTATGTTCCCAAGCCTCTTGATTTATCCGAATTTAAGACAAGAAAAATATACATAGATACAATGCTCCAAGATTCAGGCTGGGTAGAAAATGATACATGGGAGAATGAGGTTGAACTTCCCGGTATGCCGAATAAATCCGAGGTTGGTTATGCGGATTACGTTTTATATGACGATACACACAAGCCTTTAGCCGTTGTTGAGGCAAAGCGCACATGCGTTGATGTGTCAAAAGGCAGACAACAGGCAAAGCTTTATGCCGATATTTTAGAAAAACAATATGGCAGACGCCCTGTGATTTTCTTAACCAACGGCTTTGAAACACGAATTGACGACGGGCAATACCCCGAAAGAAAAGTTGCAACCATTTATTCAAAGCGTGATTTGGAAAAGATTTTCAATCTTCGTAGGGCAAGGACAAGCCTTAAGAATGTGAGGGTCGATAAAGATATCGCCGGCAGATATTATCAGGAGGGCGCTATCAAGGCGGTATGCAATGCTTTTGACGAGAAAAACCGCAGAAAAGCGCTGCTTGTCATGGCAACGGGTTCGGGAAAAACAAGGACCGTCATTGCCCTTTGCAAAGTTCTTTTAGAACGCGGCTGGGTCAAAAATATTCTGTTTTTGGCGGACAGAACCTCGCTTGTTACTCAGGCAAAGCGATCTTTCGTTAATTTGCTGCCCGATTTATCTGTTACAAACTTGTGCGAAGAAAAAGATAATTTTGCGGCGCATTGTGTGTTCTCAACTTATCAGACAATGTATAATTGCATAGACGAAATAAAAGACGATGAAGGTAAACTTTTCACAAGCGGTCATTTCGACCTTTTAATCTGTGATGAGGCACACCGTTCGATTTATAATAAATACAGAGATATATTTAACTATTTTGACGCACCGCTTGTTGGTCTTACCGCTACGCCGAAAGATGAAATCGACAAAAATACTTATGATATTTTCGAACTTAAAAGCGGTGTGCCTACCTATGGCTATGAACTCTGCCAAGCGGTTAAAGACGGATATCTGGTTGACTACATGTCGGTAGAATCGAAGCTTAAATTCATTGAGCAGGGCATTACCTATGAAGAACTGACACAAGAAGAAAAAGAAGAATACGAAAACTTATTTGAAGACAAAGACGGAGAAATTCCCGAAAGAATAAGTTCTTCCGCACTTAACGAGTGGATATTCAACCGAGATACAATCCGTCAGGTTTTAAATATTTTAATGACAGACGGAATAAAGATCGAATATGGCGAAAAAATCGGAAAGACAATAATATTTGCAAAAAATCATCTCCATGCTGAGAAAATACTTGAGGTTTTCAATTCCGAATATCCGCATCTCAACGGATTCGCAAAGGTGATTGACAACAAAATCAATTATGCACAAAGCATGATTGATGAATTTTCCGATCCTAAAAAGCTACCGCAGGTTGCAATTTCCGTGGATATGCTGGACACGGGTATTGATGTACCGGAGGTTTTGAATCTTGTATTCTTTAAAAAAGTTATGAGTAAGGCGAAGTTTTGGCAGATGATAGGCAGAGGGACGAGACTTTGCCCGAAACTGCTTGACGGAGAGGATAAAAACAAGTTTTACATTTTTGATTTTTGCGGAAACTTTGAGTTTTTCAAAATGAATAACGGAAAACCTACGGCAAATCAGATGGCGCTTCAGGGGGCAATATTCAATCTGAAATCGAAAATTATTTTTAAGCTTCAGGATATTGCTTATCAGACCGAAGATTTAATTGCCTTTCGAAAAAGTTTGGTTTCTGAAATGATAGCAAAGGTTCGTGAAATTAATAAAGAGAATTTCGCAGTAAAACAGCATCTCAAGCATGTTGAATTATACGCAAATGAAGAAAATTATGTATCGCTTACATACGAAGATACGCTAATTATTAAGGAAGAACTTGCTCCGCTCATTATCCCGGACGATGATGAGGCAAGCGCTGTGCGTTTTGATGCGCTTATGTACGGTATTGAGCTTGCATATCTTGCCGGGAAAGATTATGCAAGGCATAGGAGTGATTTGTTCAAAAAAGTAAGCGGTATTGCAAGCGTTGCTAACATTCCGGAAATATCGGCGAAGTCTGAACTTATCAATAAAATTTTGCATACCGATTATCTTGATAACTGCGAAATCAACGGTTTTGAACATATCCGTGAGTCACTTCGTAATTTGATGAAATATATTCCGCATAATATTTTAAGATACGATACCAATTTCAGCGATGATATTCTTTCAACAGAGTGGAAAGAATCCGAACTTGAGAGTAATGACCTTAAAAACTATAAAGTAAATGCAGAGTATTATGTAAGACAGCATCAGGATAACAGTGTAATTGCAAAATTGAAAGGTAACGTGCCGCTTACAAAGGATGACATTGCAAAGCTTGAAAAGATTTTGTGGAGTGAAGTCGGAACAAAAGATGAATATACCGCCGAATATGGCGAAAAGCCGCTTGGCGAGTTTGTTCGCGAGATTGTCGGGCTTGATATGAATGCCGCAAAAGAAGCGTTTTCCGAATTCCTTAATAATGCAAATCTTGATTCAAAACAAATTTATTTTGTAAATCAAATTGTAGAATATATTGTACATAACGGAATGATGAAGGATTTATCCGTGCTTCAAGATGCACCGTTTACGGATAGAGGCAGTGTTGTTGAAATCTTTACAGATCTTTCTGTATGGGCAGGGATTCGCAAAGTTATTGAGACGATAAATATGAATGCAGCGGCATAAAAAAAGTTTTAAAATAACCGGGAAAAGCATAATGAGCAGATTCCTGATTATATGGATTCACCGTATGAGTAATAAGAAATATTTTCAACCCACCTAGCAAAACTACAAATATTATGTTATCAGCAATGCTCTGTAATGTTTGTCTGTCAACACATGAACATTCCGAAAGAGAAAACCGAAAACATATTTCAGGGCAATCCCTCATTTTGAGGTTTACACAAAATGAGAGATTGCCCCCTTAATTTGCCTATTGCGTATTTTTTACTTCTGCTTATATAATTTTTCACCGTCAAGCACAAGCATTTTATCTTTTTTAGGCTCTATTTCCGGTTTAACAACTGTATTTGCCCACTGTTCGGGTTTTATCTCCTCAATGGAAATTGATATAGCTTGAGGCGGACAACCCCATTCATCAATAAATATCTGATTTATTTTATCAACTACTTTTATCTTTGTTTCAAAATCTTTGGGATAGGCTTTAATGGCAATGTATGGCATTTTATTTTCCTCCTTTTAATCATCTGCGTGGACATCAAATGCGCTAATCAAAAACTCGGCAACTCCCGGTGCGTCCGGATTGTGACAGCCTTTGCCTGTATCAAGTGCACGCATTTTATTCATTTCTTCATCTGTCAGCTCAAAATCAAAAATATCCATATTACTCTTAATTCGTTCGGGATTTGTTGATTTCGGAAAAATAATCGCCCCTTCTTGCAATTCAAATCTTAAAATAACCTGTCCTGCTGTTTTGTTATGCGTTTCGGCAATATTTAAGATGACAGAATCTTCAAGCATATCTTTATTTCCTTGTCCGAGCGGACCCCAGCCTTCAAGTTTTACCCCTGCGGTGTCCATAATCTTTCTTATTGCTTTCTGTTGATAATATGGGTTAAACTCTATCTGATTTACGGACGGCTTCGTGTCAAACTGCGGAATAAAATTGTTCCAGATAGCAGGCGTCATATTACTTACGCCGATTGAACGTATTTTCCCATCTGCTTTTGCATCTTCCATAGCACGCCAAGCACCCGGAACATCTCCGTACGGCTGATGTATAAGATATAAATCCATATAATCCAAACCGAGTTTTTTAAGCGATGTTTCTATCCCTTTTTTTGCCGCTTCATAACCGTAATCCTGCAGCCAAAGCTTGCTTGTTAAAAATATATCTTCTCTTTTAATTCCGCTTTTACGAATAGCCTTGCCGACTTCTGCTTCGTTGAAATAAGCAACTGCAGTATCAATATGACGGATACCGAGTTCAAGAGCCTCTCTGACTGCGTTGTATGTGCTGCCGTCAGCCGGAATTTGGAATGTACCGAACCCGTAAACCGGAATCTCAACACCGTCATTTAATTTTACGCTTTCGATTTTTACCATGG
The DNA here is from genome assembly GCA_934454035.1 of uncultured Clostridia bacterium. Taxonomy (GTDB): domain Bacteria; phylum Bacillota; class Clostridia; order UBA1381; family UBA1381; genus CAKSQL01. Next base: position 5,199 of record CAKSFY010000098.1, read on the forward strand.
TAATCACATTTCCTTTCATAATAAATATTTTTTAATATTAAATTCAAGTATTCTCTGCAAAATGTCTGAGTTCGTTCTTCAAAGCTGTATGCACCGCCGCTTAATGCCGGCAGAACAGATCGTTTATCATGTCCGAAATTGTTTCAACACATATATCTTTGTTAAATTCATTGTTTTCTATTCCGGATCGGATTAGAATTACATATTAAAAGTTCATATTTCATCTCCGTAAATTCCATTTTGTTTTATAAATACTATACCACAAAAATGCCGGGAAAGCAATCGTTTCCGACTGCTTTCTCCAATTTGCACAATGATTTATTTTATTCAAATTCCGGGTGTTATCAGCCGAGTTTGCAAGGTGCGTATTTGCAGCTTCTTTAATATCTGTATAGTACCGCATAGAATTGCTGCGAACAGCAGATTTATAAAATGTGGTAAATGCTGCGGAGAAAGAATACATATTTTTATTTCTGCCTTGTATTCGGTTTCAACATAAATTTTCCCAAACCTCTTGCATATTACACCAATATGGTATATAATAATTATAGAACGCAAATTTTAATTAATCTACGTAAAAAATAAAAGGAGGATTTATTGTGTTAAAGAAAATTTTAACGGCAGTGATTTGCGCATTTATGCTGCTTTGCACTGTTGTGTCTGCTGCCGAACTAAAGGCAGGCGATACCGCCTATGTGGTATACGGCGGTACTGTAATGGTTACCAAAAACCCAACTTATTCAGGGGGTATAAGCGAGATCAGCAAAGGGGCAAGAGTGACGGTTCTTGAGGCTTATGTAGTCGGAGAGGACAACAGAAAGTTTCATAAAATTCAGCTTTCGGACGGCACAGTCGGATATGTCCTTGCTTATACAACAGCTCGGGAAACAACACCGATACTTGATGCCGGCGAGACTGTTGAAAAAGATTTAAACAAACAATGGGCGTCTTCCGATACTGACAAGTATCAGCACGCAATAGAGATGACATTCCTTTCCGATTACATCTACGGCGGAAGCAAAACAACCGAAGGTAAAGAAAGGAATTTTTACGCTAAGGTACCGACGGAATGGGTAAGACATGACCGTCCTGCTTCCTTGCCGCTTGTGGGAATGGCAATTGTACATATTGGCGATGAGGGAAAAATCGGCTCGGTAAAAGCCTCATTCTATCCCGGTAATCCGCCGATTAACTATCATATCAGAAGACTTGATGAGCTCAGAGAAATAGGGTATGAACCCCTGTTTTCTGAAAACAGCAGAACAGAAGCAAACGCAAACACAGCGTTTTATGCTACAACAACGAATGAGTTTGAGGTTGTTGCCTATAATGAGAATTGGGTTGCCATATGGAGCGAGGGAGGCGTTGACGAATCGCGCGGTTCAATCAGACAGTGCGGAGAGAAGGACGGTACTGCCTTCACAAGCTGGAAACCGGCTGTATATTTCCTGCCAAGAAAAAATTGCTATATTTTAGATATTAACAATCAGGTATCAACAGCTCCGAAAATCGAGGCAGTAGGCAAAGCAACAGGTCTTTTAATGGTTAAGACCACTCCAGATGATACGGATTATGTAAAATCGGGCGTTATTAAAATCAACCAATCACTTCAGATTGTAGACAGCACTCCGCAGAACGGTCATTATAAGATTTATTATAAAAAAGGTCTTTATTATGTTGACGCAAAGTATGTGAATATGCAGCTTGCAAACACTCAAAAACCGACAACTCAGTACAAAGCAATAGCAGCTGTCGACTGTGATATTTCTGACGGTTCTTCGGTTACAGGCTCGGTTAAAAAAGGTGCGGCAATCGACGTTATCGAGAAAGACTATGACGGAACAAATTCAAAAATTTGGTTCAACTCAAAGATATGTTACGTTCCGACAAGCAATCTTGGTGAATTCACCGAAACTATGTCCGCAGCGGACACGGCAGCGCTCGGTGCACCTATCGGCGTTCTGTCCGTAGATACGCCATGGGGCGACTGGGGTGCGCTGACATATTCTGCCGAAGGGCTTGCAAAACTCAAAGATTATCGTTACGGATATATCAACGTTGATGAAAATAAGATGGCAGAGTACAGTAAGTGGATTCTTTCAAACAACGGTGATATCAATAAAATACATGACAGAGAATGGGTAAATGTATACGGTATCGAAGAATTTTCGTTTGACCGTGATGCAGATTTGCTGGATATTCCAGGAATAGACCCTTCCGAGATAGACCCTTGGATTATAACAGGTAAAATCTATACTATTTTCTATAACGGAGAGGTTCGCTATTTGGTGAACGAGGATGATTCACAAGAAACGTTTACCTATTATCCCGGAAACGGATTCAGCAAAAACTCTGTTGCGAAAACTCAGGTTGTTTGCCTGGACGGACGCAAATTTAACACCGTCGCATATAACATTGACGACAACAACTACTTTAAACTCAGAGATATTGCCAAAATCCTTGACGGAACTATTAAAACCTTTGACATTAAGTATGACGGTGCGACAAATTCTATTGATATGTTGAGCTTTTATGATTACACAGCGGTCGGCGATGAATTAGCCCCGGGCGACAATGTGGAAAGAACAGCGCTTTCGTCGTCGGTATTTTTAACGCTTGACGGTGTGCCGATTAAGGCAACCTGCTATAATATTGAAGGATATAATTATTTCAAGCTTCGCGATATAACAGACGCACTGGATTGCCGCGTTGAGTGGGATAAGAGCAATCAGATGATTTGGGTCATTCCTGCCAGAACTGCATATGATGATCCGGATGAGATAATGGGCTGATGATATTTTATATTTAATTAAAACAGAAAGGATAATCCCTCATTTAAGTGTTGAATTAAGATTTACACAAAATGAGGGATTGTGGTGGAAATGTCAATAAAAGTGCAGTCGAAATTTACCCCAAATTTCTGAAACTACTTTAATTCTTCAACCGGCATAACTAACAATCCATTCGGAAACGGAAATCTGTCAAGGTCGCCAAGGCACTCTGTATTAACCTTGACAGATTTTTGTTTCTGAATATAATCTATGCCGTCGGTTGAAGAAAGTTTATGCCGCGGCCTTTTCACTGTTCCTTATACGGTATTCACTCGGTGGCAAGCATCCCGGATTACCGGTATACAGCCTTATTCTGTTATAGTATATGAAAATATACCTGAATACAATTGTTTTAACTTCTTCTTTTTTCATGCGATATGTCCGAATTTGATATAACTTTTCTTTCTTAAGCGTAGCAAAAAAACTTTCCATTCTCGCATTATCATAACAATGCCCTGTGCCGCTTAAACTCTGTATTATTCCGCAGTTTTTTAATAATTTCCGATATGCCTCGCTTGTGTATTGACTTCCTCTGTCACTGTGTAACACTA
>CAKSFY010000099.1 GCA_934454035.1 uncultured Clostridia bacterium
AGAATATCCCATTTATTCTGTATATTCACATAAATTATATCATATTAGTCCAAAAAAATCAATAATAATTTTAAAAATTTTGTTAAATTTATCAAAATGCAACAAAAAAGCCGCTGCAAAAAAACAGCGGCTGCTAAGGCAGTTCGGTTATCCGAGCATTTGAATAATCCCGGCAATATTAAGGCATAGTCCCAAAATGAAAAATGGGAGCATAAGCTTTTTTGAACCTTGGGAGCTTTTCGGAAAAGAGAAAAGCATCATATAGAACAGGCAGGGGAATATATCTATCAGATATCTGTTCCCGAAATGCCAGCCTCCCATTGTTTTGTGGGAGAGCAGGAGCAGAATATGCAAAGAGACGGATAATAATCCCGTTACGGTCTGCACACGATTGATTTTCAAAAGCGAAAATATAATGCAGAACAAAACAATCGGAGAGCACAGAAATATTGACATTCCGTTAAATTTAGGAAAATCAAGCCTGCCGTCCGCCATAAGCTTCGGCAGACGAATAAGCGATTTTGCATTTTCGGGAATGTATGAAATGTCAAATTGTCCATTTTCCGCGGCGGTGAATTCCGGCAGATAGTTATGCCCGAACTCCAAAGGATTGCCGAATCGGATGTAATTGAATATCATGCAGGCAATTGCGAGCATTATTGGAATTATGAACCCATGCCATGCGTATTTTTCTTTTTTTTCTTCGGATAAAATCAATGTAAGAAACGGAAAATATACAATCTGAAAGGGGCGGCAAAGGACGGCAAGCGCCAAAAATGCCAGAGAAGCCGTGCCCTTTTTTATTTTTGCGTAGTAAAAACCCATCAGTGTAAAAAGGAAGCTTAAGTTTTGAGCAATGAACCAAACCCACGAATTTATACTTATAACCAATACATTTGACGCGATGCAAAGAAAAAGCGCCAAAAATGCCGCATTGTTTTCTTCGCCGAAACTTATGCACAGCCTGTACGCATAAATGCATGCGGCTATGCTTACGAAAACCGCCGCCCAATTGTCCGGAATATTAAATGCTGCGAACGGCAGCAAAATAACCGACGGCAGCGGCGGAAAGCTTACATAATATTTACCGTTGTATATTGCAAGCTCCAGATGTTCGTAATTTCTTCCCAAATCAAGCCTGCCCGAAAGCCATGCTTTTGCCTGGAGAATATAAGAATTGTATGGATTGACCGACTGCGGCCAGCCTCCGGCAAATGACCATATCACAATATATGCCGCAAGGCAGGAGAGAATAATCATAATAAAATCCGAATATTGATTTTTGCTTATTTTCATGTCAGAAATCTTCCTTTTAATTAATTTTGCTCTTTAATTATCAGCCAAAAAATGTTTTTTGTCAATATTTTTTTTAAAAAATATTGTAAGAAAGAGAATTTTGTGATAGAATATATATAATTGTATTCTAAAGTGACTGGAGAGATTTATATGAAATCAAAAAATGCACCGTATAATCTGATTAAGGATTATACCGACCTGAAAGACATGATTTACAAAAATTCGGTTGAATTTGCCGAAACAAATATTGTCAGCTTTGAAAGAGACGGCAGCAAGGTGTCGATTACATTTAAAAGAATGAGAGAGGATATTGACGCACTCGGGACATATTTTTACAATTCGGGATTGAAAGGCGGAAAGTGTATTGCTCTTGTCGGCGAAAACAGCTATGAATGGATTATCACATATTTTGCGGCAGTTATGGGCGGAAATATTATAGTTCCGCTGGATAAGGAGCTTACGGATGAAGAATTAAAGGTTCTTATAAAATCCGGAAACTGTGAAATGCTTGTTCATTCGAAAAAGAAAGAAACTCTTTTGGACTTTGCAAATGAAAACGGTATTAAGACTTTATGCTTTTCCGACGCTGACGATGCATTAAAAAAAGGAAAAGAAGCAATTGCCGCGGGTGATTCGGAATTTATTGAAAAGCCGATTAATATTGACGAGTGCTGCTCGATAATTTTTACATCCGGTACAACCGGTACACCGAAGGGCGTTATGCTGTCGCAGAGAAATCTTATCTGTGATGCAAAGCACAGTCTTGAAACCCTTAAATTCCCGAAAGGTACCGTCAATATATTGCCTCTTAATCATACATTCGGATTTATGGCAAATATTCTCACGCAATTTTGGGTTGGCTATCCGGTATATATAAACAGGGGCTTAAGATATATCATGCATGATATTCAGGAGGCAAAGCCGGGACATTTGGCTGTAGTGCCTTTGTTCCTTGAAAAATTTTATAAAACTATATGGAAAACTGCCGAGAAACAAGGCAAGGCAAAAACCCTTAAAAAGGCTATTGCAGCAAGCAATGCAATGCGAAAAGTCGGTATAGATATGAGAAAAACACTCTTTAAATCTGTTCTTAACGCATTCGGAGGAAATTTGGAAATGCTCATATCCGGCGGAGCTCCGCTTGACGAAAAGCTGGTAAAGGGTTTTGACGATTTGGGAATCACGGTAATAAACGGATACGGAATTACCGAATGTTCGCCGATAGTTGCAATTACGAGAGAGTGCTGGATTAAGCACGGCAGCGTCGGACTGCCTATTCCGACGGTTCATGTCAAGGTTGATAATCCCGACGAAAACGGAGAGGGAGAAATCTGCATTAAAGGCGATATTGTCATGATGGGATATTACAATGAGCCTGAGAAAACTGCTGAGGTTATGGAAAACGGCTGGTTCAATACAGGCGATATCGGTTCGGTTGACAGTGACGGATTTTTGTATATAACAGGCAGAAAGAAAAATCTGATATTGCTTGATAACGGAAAAAATGTATATCCGGAGGAACTTGAAACGTCTATCGGAAGAATAGAAAACGTTGATGAGGTTATAGTTTATGAAGAAGGCGGACTGATAACTGCCGAAATATATGCCGAAAATTCCGATGCAAAGGAACAGATTAAAAAGGATATACAGGAATTTAACAAATCAATTGCGGCATATAAGCAGATAAGAAAAATTAAATTCAGAACCGTTGAATTTGAAAAAACAACAACAAAGAAAATCAAACGTAACTATAATAAATAAAGGATGATACACAGATGAATTTTAAAGAATATGTACGCGATGCAATTGCCGAAAAAACAGGACTTGAAAAGGCAGCGGTCGAAAACGTTTTGGAAATTCCTCCCGAGCCGAAAATGGGGGACATTGCTTTTCCGTGTTTTATATTGGCAAAAACTTTAAGAAAAGCACCGCCGCTTATTGCAAAAGAACTGGCAGACGGATTTTCGGATGATGAAATGCTCCAAAATGTAGAAGCGGCAGGCGGATACCTCAACTTTTTCTATAGCCGTGCCGAATTTACAAAATCCGTGCTTGAGCAAATAGAAAAAGACGGAAATGCATACGGCGGCAGATGCGACAATTCGGATAAGACGGTACTGCTGGATTTTTCGTCGCCGAATATTGCAAAGCCGTTTCATATAGGTCATTTGTTCTCAACCGCTCTGGGAAATTCGCTTGAGCATATTTACAGACATTTGGGCTACAAAACCGTTAAAATTAATCATCTCGGTGATTGGGGCACACAGTTCGGCAAGCTTATTTCCGCATATAAGCGTTGGGGAGACAGAGAAGTTATTGAAAAAGACCCGATAAACGAACTGCTTAAGATATATGTTAAATTTCATGAGGAAGCCGAAAAGGCACCGGAACTTGAAGAAGAAGCAAGGGAATATTTCAAAAAACTTGAGGACGGAGATAAGGAAACTACGGCGTTGTGGCAATATTTCAGAGATATCAGCCTTGAGGAATTTAAAAAGACGTATGACAGGCTGGGAATAAGCTTTGATTCATATGCCGGCGAGAGTTTCTACAGCGATAAAATGCAGGAAGTTGTAGATATTCTGCGCGATAAGGGACTTCTTTCCGAGAGTGAAGGAGCACAGGTTGTGGATTTGTCGGAGCAGAACATTCCTCCGTGTCTTATTTTGAAATCGGACGGAGCAACAACCTATGCGACGCGTGATATGGCGGCGGCGATTTACAGAAAACGCACATATGATTTTTATAAGAATATTTATGTTGTCGGAACTCCGCAGGCACTTCATTTCAGGCAGATTTTTTCAGTTTTGAAAAAGGCTGGCTTTGAGTGGACAAAGGATTGCGAGCACGTCGGCTTCGGTTTGGTAAAATTCCCGGGCAAAAAACTTTCGACGCGCCATGGTGATGTTGTTTTTCTTGAAGATGTTCTGAACGAATCCGTAAGCAAGACTTTTTCGATTATAACGGAAAATAATCCGTCGGTAGAGGACAAGCAGGATGTTGCGAATAAGGTCGGAATCGGAGCGGTTCTTTATACATTTCTTAAAAACAGCCGTGAAAAGGACATTATATTCTCCTGGGAAAGCATGCTCGATTTTGACGGTGAATCTGCCCCGTATATTCAGTATACATATGCGAGAGGACGCAGTATTCTGCGCCGTGCCGGCAGTTTTGACGAAAATATCGATTATTCAAAAATAACGACAGATGATGAATATGCACTTGCCGCAGCACTCGGAGCTTTTTCTGAGGCGGTAGAAAATGCGGCTGAGAAAAACGAGCCGTTTTATGTAAACAGATATGTTACAAATCTTGCAAGGGCATTTAATAAGTTTTACAACAGCTGTCCTATTTTAAAAGATGACATTGACGGGCAGACAAAAAACGCACGTCTTGCCCTTGTAAAGGCTTCGACCCGGGTTATAAAAATCGCTTTGTCGCTTTTGGGAATAGAAACTGTTGAGGAAATGTAATTTTACTATTGATTTTATCTTAAAAATTTGTTATAATAAGATGATGCAAGTAACACTTTAAAAATGTATTCCATATTATGTAATACCATAATATCAGCATTTTAAGGAGGTGTTGCCTTGTATGAGCAAGCTTGTTATACACGGTGGAAATCGTCTTGAGGGCGAGATTGATATTCAGGGCTCGAAAAATGCAGTATTGCCGATATTGGCGGCAACAATAATAAACGGCGGTAAAAATGTGATATATAACTGCCCGGATTTGAGAGACGTAACGATAACTATTGAAGTCCTGAAAAGGCTCGGCTGTACAGCCGAAAAGCACGGACATATGCTTGCCGTGGATTCATCAGGACTTAATTCGGACGTTATAGACGAAAGCTTAATGCGCCAAATGCGCTCATCCATTATATTTTTGGGTGCTATAATCGCAAGATGCGGCAGGGCGGTGGTTTCTATGCCGGGCGGCTGCGAAATCGGCAACAGACCGATAGATTTGCATTTGAAGGCGCTTAAAAAACTCGGAGTGGAAATCAATGAGGAACACGGTTATATTCACTGTGAGGAAAAAAAGCTTGAGGGCGCGAATATTCATCTGGATTTTCCGAGCGTGGGCGCAACGGAAAATATAATGCTTACCGCATGCAGGGCCGACGGCACGACCGTAATAACAAATGCGGCGCGTGAACCCGAAATTGTCGACCTGGAAAGATTTTTGAACCGAATGGGAGCAAAAATTACGGGTGCCGGCAGTGACATAATCCGTATAGACGGAACAAAAAAATTTTACGGAATAGAGCATACAATCATTCCGGACCGTATAGTTGCCGGTACATATCTTTGCGCAGGTGCTGCGACCGGCGGCAATATTATTTTGAAAAATGCGCTTTCCGGACATATGCAGTCTATAATCAATTCACTCAAAGATATGGGCTGCCGTCTGTATGTCGAGCGTATGAAAATAATTTTGTCCGCTCCCAAGGAATTAAAACCGCTGCCGAAAATAAGAACAATGCCTTATCCGGGATTCCCGACAGATATACAGTCTCCGTTCATGGCACTTTGCACATTGGCGAAAGGCAGCAGCATGTTTGTGGAAAATATATTTGAAAATCGTTTTCAGCATGTTGAAGAACTGGCAAGAATGGGCGCTGATATAGAAGTGGACGGCAGAGTGGCAGTCGTGCACGGAGTCGATAAGCTGAGCGGTGCAAAAGTTGTCGCAAAAGAGCTTCGCGGCGGAGGTGCGCTTGTTATTGCCGGTCTTGCGGCAGACGGAGTGACAGAGATTGAAGGTACCGTATATATTGACAGAGGATATGAGGCAATTGAGAAATACCTGTCATCATGCGGCGGAAATATAGTAAGAGAGTGAGATTTCGAAAGGAGGAAAACATATGCCGACAAAGCAGCAGGAAAGGGAAATAACCGCAATAAGGAAAAGACATTCCGAACGTCAGCGGAAAAGGATTCGGACGATGAAAATCCGCAGAACGGTTTTCTTTACGGTTTTGACTCTTATTGCCGTGCTTGTGATTATGTTTTACACTCCGATTTTTAAAATAAGGAGTATAGATGTTCAAGGTACCGCGACCATTGACCAAACCGAAATTTTAAACTGCGTCGGGGAAGTACAGGGCAAAAACCTTTTCAGGACAAAAATATCTTCAATGAAAAAAAATATCCTTAAAATCCCGTATGTTCAGTCGGTTGAGATTGACAGGAAAATTTTAAGGACGAAGCTCGTTATTACGGTTACAGAATGCGAGGAAGCTGCTTGTATTGCAGGCGGCAGCGGATACATAGTAATCGACAGTAATGCAAAGGTTTTAAAGGATACTGCCGAAAAGCCGGAAAATATTCCGGAAATAACAGGGTTAAGCATTGCAAATACGGTTTTGGGAGAGCAGCTTAAAATTGACGATGCCGACAAGTTTAATATAATTCTTACGTGCCTTGAAGAAATGCGCAAAATAGAAATATTAAGCGGTGTAAAAAGTATATCGGTAGCGGATATAAGCAATATTTCATTTAATTATGAGGACAGATTGGACGCTCTTTGTGGAAGCAGCATTGATCTTTCCAAAAAACTTGCTTTTTTCAAAAGTGCAATCAATTCAAACCGTTTGACGGAAAACTCAAGGGGTACGATAGATTTGACAACGGTCGGAAAAGCAATTTATACTCCGTAATATAAAGTGATTTTGTTCAAAAACGCTATAAAAACAACAAAAAAACTGTAGAAATTAAAGAAAATAAAAAAAATTTTAAATAACTATTGAATAATTTGCAAAAACATAGTACAATGGTATAAGGAAATAATAGATAATAGGGTAATTATCTTTTACAGCAGAATAATAAGGAGGATAAACCAATGAGCAATATAGAATTGGAAATGGATTCTGTGCAGCCCACAGACGGGGCGAGAATAAAAGTAATCGGTGTCGGAGGCGGCGGAAACAACGCTGTTGACAGAATGATTGAGGCAGGAGTAAGCAAGGCTGAATTTATTGCGGTTAATACAGACGCTCAGCAGCTTAAAACCGTTAAGGCTCCGACAACTATTCAGATAGGAGTAAGACTTACGGCAGGTCTCGGTGCCGGAGCAAAGCCGGAGGTTGGTAAAAAAGCAGCCGAAGAGACCGAGAATGAAATTAAAGAAATTCTTCAAAACACGGAAATGGTGTTCGTAACCGCAGGTATGGGCGGCGGAACCGGAACAGGCGCAGCGCCCGTTATCGCAAGACTTGCAAAGGAAATGGGCATTTTGACAGTTGCGGTTGTTACAAAGCCGTTCTTCTTTGAAGGTCCTCAAAGAATGAAAAATGCCGAAGCCGGAATTGAAGAGCTCAGCCATTGTGTTGACTCGATTGTTACAATTCCTAACGATTTGTTACTTAAGACTGCCGATAAGAAAATCGGTATAAACGATTCTTTCAGACTTGCAGATGAAGTTCTGCGTCAGGGCGTAGAGGGTATTATCGAAGTAATTGCTCAAAATGGTATTATCAGCTGTGACTTTGCCGATGTATGTACAATTATGCGTGATTCGGGTGTTGCACATATGGGTATCGGTGTCGGAAAGGGCGAAAATGCCGCACAGGATGCAGTCCGTGCAGCTATCGAAAGTCCGTTGCTTGAGACAAGTATTTCCGGAGCGGCAAATGTGCTTCTCAATATCACCGGCGGAACGGAATTCTCGCTTGTTGATATGGGTGAAGTTTCGGGAATCGTTCGGGAAATGGTTTCGCAGGACGCTACAATTATTGTTGGTACTGCAGTTGACGAAAAGATGAAGGATGAAATTAAGGTTACTTTGGTTGCTACAGGTCTTGATGTAAGCTCAAAGAGAGGCTCGCAGAGCGGCAATCTGTTCGGCAGCACACCGGCTGCACCTGATTTTTCTTCAAAGCCGTCTCCGTTTTCAACTCAGAAAAACGACATCTTTTCAAGAAAAGTCAACCCGGGATTGGACAATGTGAATGTACCTTCATTCCTTAAACCGAAAAATTAATTGAAAATGATACGGGGAATACTCAAAAGTGTTGAGTATTCCTTTTTTTGTTGCATAATAAAAGGGGATGTAAAAAAAGTCCGGAACGCAAGAAAAGAAGAGAAAAGCATATATTACAGAAAATATAATTGTTTTAGTCTGAACATTTGTATGCAGAAAAATCAAAAAAATTGATTTTTCATAAAAT
>CAKSFY010000100.1 GCA_934454035.1 uncultured Clostridia bacterium
GTCTTCCAAGTCCGTCAAATACTCTTCCCAGCATATCCTCCGAGACGGCAAGCTCCATTTGTCTGCCTGTAAAGCGCACTTTGCTTTCGGCAAGATTTATGCCGGCAGCATTTTCAAAAAGCTGTACAAGTGCATTGCTTCCGTCTATTTCCAGCACACGGCAGCGGCGTTTTTCTCCGTTTCCAAGCTCTATCTCGCCAAGCTCGTTATATGTTACACCGCTTACATTTTTTACAAGCATCAAAGGTCCCGCAACCTCTTCGATTGTTCTGTACTCCTTCGGCATTATTTTTCCTCCCTTCCGATTTCTTCGGCAATTTGCTTTTGCAGCTCATTCATAACCTTTTCCTGCTCAGCGTCGATATTATCCTCATGAACATACTTAAATCTTCCGATTTTTTCCCTGACAGGCAAGACAGCAAGCTTTTCAACCGAAGCGCCCTTTTCGAGTGCTTCTGTACAAAGGTCGTAATAAGCCAAAATCAGTCTCATCATATATAATTGTTTTTTAAGACTTGTATATGTGTCAATCTCATGAAATGCAAGCTGATGCAGAAAATCTTCTCTTATCGAACGGGCGGTTTCCATTTTAAGTCTGTCTCCCGGAGAAAGCGCATCCATTCCGACAAGCTTTACAATTTCTTCAAGTTCTGCTTCCTCCTGCAAAATTTTAAGCATACGCCCTCTTAATTCCATCCAGTGCTCGTCCGCATTTTTTTTGTACCAATCGGTCAGTAAATCCACATATAAAGAATAACTGGTCAGCCAGTTAATAGCCGGAAAATGTCTTTTGTAAGCAAGATTTGAGTCAAGTCCCCAGAACACCTTTACTATTCTTAAGGTTGCCTGCGAAACAGGCTCGGAAATATCTCCTCCCGGCGGGCTGACCGCTCCGATTGCCGAAAGCGCGCCCTCGCGCCCGTCACTGCCGAGTGCAATAACCCGTCCGGCTCTTTCATAAAACTGTGCAAGACGGCTGCCCAAATATGCAGGATAACCCTCCTCACCGGGCATTTCTTCAAGTCTGCCGGACATTTCACGAAGTGCCTCTGCCCATCTGGAGGTAGAATCAGCCATAAGCGCAACACTGTAGCCCATATCTCTGAAATACTCCGCAATAGTTATTCCGGTATAAATTGATGCCTCTCTTGCCGCAACCGGCATATCGGAGGTATTTGCAATAAGCACAGTCCGTTCCATAAGCGACCTGCCTGTATGAGGGTCTATAAGCTCAGGAAATTCATTAAGAACATCTGTCATTTCATTTCCACGCTCACCGCAGCCGATATATATAACTATGTCCGCTTCCGCCCATTTTGCAAGCTGATGCTGAGTGACTGTTTTTCCGCTTCCGAAAGGTCCCGGAATGGCAGCAACACCTCCCTTTGCAATCGGGAACATTGTGTCAACAACACGCTGACCGGTAATAAGAGGTTTATCGGGTGAAAGTTTCTTTTTATACGGTCTGCCCTTTCTGACAGGCCATTTCTGCATAAGCGTAATATCCCTGTCACCTTTTTCGGTCTGTACAACACAGACGGTATCGGTCACAGTAAATTCTCCTCCGGAGATACTTTTTATAACTCCGTTTATTCCCACAGGCACCATTATCTTGTGGACGACAATATCGGTTTCATTAACCGTTCCGATTATATCACCGCCGGTTACTTTGTCCCCTTCCTTTAAAATCGGGGTAAATTCCCACTTTTTATCCCTTTTAAGTGAAGCAACCTCCACACCTCTGTCAAGGTTGTTTCCGCATATTTTCATAATATCGTCAAGCGGTCTTTGTATTCCGTCAAAAATACTGCCGATAAGTCCCGGTCCCAGCTCAACGCTGAGCGGTTCATCCGTAGATTCCACCGGCTCGCCCGTTCCGAGTCCGGAGGTTTCCTCATAGACCTGAATACTTGCACGGTCTCCGTGCATTTCTATTATTTCGCCGATAAGTCTTTTTTCGCTGACGCGTACCACGTCAAACATATTTGCATTACGCATATTTTCGGCTATAACAAGAGGTCCGCTGACTTTAACTATTGTTCCGTTGCTCATATTTTACCTTCTTCCTATATAATATCAGAACCTACCGCTTTTACAATAGATTTATTTACCTCTGCCATTCCTGCACCGGTGTTTCCTTTTACTCCCGGTATCGGAATAATTGCAGGCTTGTAACTGAAACGATACTTTTCTATTTCATCCGGGATTTCGGCAGCAAGTTTTTCTGTAATATATATAATCCCAAAATCGTCCGAGCGGCTTAAAATTTTAGCCGCCTCCTCCCTGTCCTCCGTCGGAAAAACAGTCATTCCAAGTGCCGCAAAGCCGTAAACGCTTTCTTTATCCCCGATAACCGCCACTCTATACATATGTCCTCAGCATCCTTTCTTTTATTGCACTTTGAGCAAGTCCCGCATGCCCTGCATTTGCAATAAGTCTTAAATTACGCTGTTCTGCCTTGCGCGCACAGTAGTATGCGACCAAAGGCTCAATCCCGAAATCTATCAGCGCTGCTTCACTCATCAAAGACATAATCCTGTCGGCACATTCCTTTTCCAGTTCCGGCAAAGATTTTATTTCCGCCAATTCCGCGTATCCGCAAGCCTCAATATACGAATCTGCAGTTCCTCTCATCACTGCTGCCGCCAATTCCTCCGTATTAATTCCGTCGCATTCGGCAAATGCATATCTGAGAACATTTTCATCCGCTCCCGAAAGCCTTTTTGCAAGCTTTATATCAGCGAAAACTACCGTTTCATTAGCCAATTTTCTACAAAATTCATTTTCCGGTGCGAGGTGTATCATAGCTTCGAGCGAAGCTTTGTCGATAAACATATCAAACAGCCGTCCGTCAGCCGTTGATGTTAAAAGCTCATATCCCGACTCAGCAGCCGCTCCAATCCACTCGGGCAGGCTGTCAAAATTTTTTCTCTGCACAGATTCATACAAAAAATCAATGTCAATAATGCTCGGGGCAATACAGTATTTTCTTCCGTCAACGCCTGCCATAAGTCCCTTTGACACTGCCTTGAAATTATGAAAATCATTGCGGACAATCAAAAACTCCAAAGCGGTCTTATCAGGCGCAATTCCCGACAAATAGTCCCACGTCTCGGATAATATATTCTCATAATCCGAAATCTCTTCACTTGTCTCATCTGCGGCAAGACGTTCAAAAAAGCTTTTTGATTTAAGCTCTGTTTCCTTGGCACGGACGTTTGTCACCGCATAAGTGTAATCAATATCCTTCATATTCTTCTCCAAAAATCACTTAATTATCTGGTATAATTTGTCCTTTATAATATCCGATTTTTCGGCAATCAGCTCAGAAACGGCACAATTTTCTTCTATTCCGCCGTAGGCAATTATGCACCCTCCGTTTATGTCTGAGGTCTTTTCGGAAACGGTCAGACTGCCTCCTTCCGGAAGTGCTGCATTTACTTTTTGCAAAAAATCCTTCGGCATATTTTTTTTGTCACGTTCGTTAAGCTGCAAAATGCCCTGCTCATTATGAGCATTTTTTATAATCAGCATAAAAAGCATATCAAAATATTTATCGGAATTTATAATCTCATTCTGAGCATAAGTTACGGCAGAATCAATTATTTCCGATTTTGCCGACAATACGGCTCGCTTTATATAAGCTTCCGCTCCGCTTTTACCGCTTTCCGATATAATTTCTGCTTTCTTTTCAGCCTCGGAAATTATCTTCGCAGCATCAAGCTCCGCCTCTTTTTTTGCATGCTCTTTTTTTTCTTCTGCTTCAAGCTTTGCTGCTTTGATAATTTCTTCGGCACGGGCATTCCCGTCCTGTTCTATTTTAAGAAGTATTTCTTCCAGTCCGTTCATAACAAATCACCCTCAAATGTTATAAATAATAAGAATTGAAATAAGCAATGCCAAAATAGCATATGTTTCAACCATTGCCGCCATTATAATTGCTTTGCCGCTTTCCTCAGGCTTTTTGGCAATTATATTAACACCTGCCGCTGCGGCTCTTCCCTGAGCTATTCCCGAGAAAAGCCCCCCGAAAGCTATCGGCAATGACGCTCCGAAGTACATAAGTCCCTGCATTGTTCCGATTTCCGCTGCCGAACCGCCCAAAACTCCTATTCTGCTCAAAAGAAGTACCGATACAAGCAATCCGTAAAGTCCCTGTGTACCCGGCAAAAGCTGCAAAATAAGCGCCTTGCTGAACTTAGACGGATCGTGGCTTACCAATCCGGCAGCCGCCTCTCCTACAAGTCCCA
This sequence comes from uncultured Clostridia bacterium, assembly GCA_934454035.1. GTDB lineage: Bacteria > Bacillota > Clostridia > UBA1381 > UBA1381 > CAKSQL01. Next base: position 4,251 of record CAKSFY010000100.1, read on the forward strand.
CGCCCTTTGCACTGCCTATGCCTGCAAACAATGCGGCAAATGCCGCCCCGATAATTGCCAATGCCAAACCCAAATCATTCATAAATATTCTCCTTTTCAAATTTAATATATTTTGTATTTGCCCTAAGCGGATTAAATGCTCTGCCGCCGCCCTCATAAAACTTTGAAAAAAGTTCCACAAACTGCAGTCTGTCGGCATGAACATATGCACCGAGAAGATTTATTCCCATATTTGCAGTATGCCCTATAATTCCGACAACGATGAGCATTGCCGCTTTAACAGCCGTATTCTGCGGCATAGTGCCGATCAGATTTATTACGCTTGCTATACTTCCTGTTGCAAGACCCAAAGCAAGCAGACGCGAATATGAAAGAATATCGCTCAAATATCCGGTTGCAATATTATAAAGTCCGTAAATGCCACCGAAAAAACGCATAAATATATTTTTTCCGCTTCTTCCTGCAGTAAGAAGTATAAGCACACCTCCGGCAATCGCAAGATATTTGCCTATAGATATATAAATTGCAGGTACTTCCGTAAGAATACTTGCCGCCATTGGTGCAACACCGAGTATTGCCAGATATATCGGTACACTTTCGGAAAAAGCGTCAAACCGCCTGCCCTCTTTCCACAATATTTTAAAATTGACCGCAAGTCCCAAAAACAGATGTGCAATCCCCAATGCAAAGCTGAAAAGCAACAGTTTTATCGGATCGCTAATCGGCTCGAACCACAAGGCGGTCGTAACAATTTCCTTTCCGAAAAAATTCTTTGCTATTACCTGCGGCAAATCTCCGAACCAGCTTCCGAACAAAATTCCCCAAAAAAGTGTGGATACACCGCAGTTTCTGAACATTTTAAGACTTTTTTTCAGAGAGCCTTCAACCGCAAATTTTTTCAGTGCAAAGCTCGTTCCGAGTAATATCATCAGTCCGTAGCCGGCATCCGAAAGCATCATTCCGAAAAACAAATAGTAGAAAAATGCCATTACCGAGCTCGGATCTACGTCCCTCTTATTCGGGAGCGCGTACATCGCCGTTATTCCCTCAACCGGTTCTGCAAAAGTCCCGTTTTCAAGCTTTACGGGAACATCCTCATTCTCTTCCGGCTCTGTCACGGATATTGCCGCCGTATACTTTTTATCAAATTCAGCCATAAGACCGTTTACATATTTTTTTGGGATATATCCGCTCAGAATAACAGTATTTTCCGTCATTCCCAGTTTGCCGATTGCTTTATATTTATCAAGCCGCATTGCCAGGAAATCAACAAGAAATTCAATATCCCCGATATATGCCGACAATGCTCTCAGCTTGTTTTCATATTCCGATATTTCTGACCGGTATTTTTTTATTTTGTTTTCAATCTCTGCCGACTCCTCTTTCGGAGTTAACCTTCCGCTGCCGGCAGCGCGAACAAATCCGTTATTTCTTAAATTTTTCAGCACTTCATTTGAGGATTTATGGCAAGTTACCGCCACGCAGGTCTGTTCTCTGCCTGCGGAAGCTATATCGACCGCAACCGGTGCGTCTGCTATCTCCTCAATGCGCTTTGAATCAGCTTCGCCCGGGATTGATCCGATATAGGTGTCAGTCGTTTTTGTACCCGAAAAGCCGCGCGGCAAATCCAATCCGAGCCAAGGTTTCAGGCTGTCGATTTCCGTTTGCGCTTTTGCAATTTCCGACTCTGCTCCGCTTATTTTCTTTTCATAATCAAGCGCCTGTCTGCAAAGAGATAGCGTTTTGTCGGTTTCTTCTTTTCTTTGAGCAAACTTTTGCGTACTCATTGCACGCCTCCCGGCAAGTGCGTCAAACGGTGATTTCTTCGTCTCTGAAAACAATTTAAGATATTCAAGTGCCGATTCGGCGGTTGTCAGATTTCTTTCAATCATCGCCGTTAATGAGTTTGTATTAAGCTTTACGATTTTTTCGTCCGTTTCATCCGTCAGTTCGACAGCTCCTCTGCGCTGAAGCCGCTCTACTATATTTTTACTGTCGGCAGACAAGGCAATAATCTCAATCCTTTGCATTTGAAGCTTTGCCAATATTCTCAGCCCCCTCCGATAAAATGTCAGCTAAACAAAATTTCCGATATAATCTCTGTTGCTTTTTCATTTACAAGTTGCGAATTTTTTTTAATTTCTTTTTTTCTTTCTTCAGCAGCCGACTTTGCACTGTTCATACAATCGTCCGCGCACTTTTGTGTCGCGGCTTTTATTTTTTCCGCATTTTTCTTTGCTTCTGAAATTATTTTATCTCTTATTTCTTTTGCCTCCGCAGCCGCCTGCTCCGTTATCTCATCCGCCTGCTTACGCGCTTTTGCAATTTTATCGGAAACCTCCGATTCTTTATTTAAAACCGCTTCAACATTTTTTGTAGCCATAAGCTGTCACTCCTCCTTTATTCTTTGGACATTCGCTTCTATAATATTGCTTATTTCTCTGTACGATTGCCTGAGCTCGGGAGTCAGCCCCTCAGAAACCTTGTCCAAAAACTGATTTTGAATCTGTTTTCCCTCATTAATAATATCGTCTGCCTTTTTTGTACATTCAAGATAAATTTTACGTCGGTCATTTTCATCCCGTTCTCTTTTAATATATCCGTCCTTAACCAAATTATCGACATGAAACGAAATAAGGCTTGGCTTTATCAAGCATAATTTTGAAATATCCTTTGCGGTATTATACTCCGGATTATTCGCCAAAAATAACAAAATATATACGGCATTCTGTGCCATGTGCCTTTTTTCACACATTTCCTTAAATTGAGCATCATACGCAATCTTTAAATTACGCGCAAATTTAAACAGTCCGGCAATTTCCATCTTCACAAACCTTTCAATCTTAAATAGTTCAATATTGATTTATATTATATTGAATTATATCATACTGCAACATTTTTGTCAATACATTTTTTTATATTATTTGTAATTTAATCAATAAATATGAGCATAATAAATTAAAGGAGGCTGAATAAATGAATGAAATTATGAAAAATATCAAAAAAGCAGAGGTTTTAAAGCTAAAAGACGAGATAAATTACAATCCCGGACAAGTAACAAGCAAAACTCTGGTGCAAAATAATAAGGTAAGTATTACCCTTTTTTCGTTTGATGAGGGTGAGGAAATAAGTGCTCATGAATCTGGCGGCGATGCATTTGTGACCTGCCTGGACGGAGTCGGAGCAGTGACGATCGACGGCAAGGAATATATTCTTTCCGAGGGCGAATCCATAATTATGCCTGCTCGCCATCCTCATTCCGTTTTCGGAAAAGAAAAATTTAAAATGCTGCTTGTTGTAGTATTCTGAATTCAATATAAATTTCACTTTATCAAAAATGACAAATTAAAATCAAGGATTGCACTGCCGCAGACATACTCGCAAAAAGGTGATAACGACCGTGAGCCGTCAGTGAGCACGCTTGCAAGCGAGTCAAGCGTGCCTTTTCTGCGAATAAGGAAGAGTCGCGGCATGAACGAACTCTGATTTTTTTCAAAAAATCAGTAAAATCAAGGGTTTCAGACAGTCGATAAACGGTATTAACCTAAAAATTAAACATTTTTCTTTTCAAAATACGCTTCGATATTAAAAATCGGAGCTTTTTTTACCTCAAAATTAAGATTATTTCAAGAAAACCTGTAAAATAGGCACATTCAAAAGATTTTCAAAGCAAATTTACTACTAATTTACTACTTTTGACGGAAAGACCTTTGATATAACCGTTGAAAATCTTTTGAATTGCAAGCACAAAACAAAATATTTGAAAAATGGCAGATAGAAATATCTTGGTGCTATACTAAAAAAGTAGACACAATCATGCAAAATATGATATAATAAAATAAACACAAAAACAGGAGGAAAG
>CAKSFY010000101.1 GCA_934454035.1 uncultured Clostridia bacterium
GCATACCTCACCGCCGGAAAGAAGTCTTTTTCCCTCGCTGCCAAGCCCGTTATATGCGTAATTCCATCTGTCCGCATCAACAGTTGCTTCGCTTTTTACAGTAATTTTCTGCCCGACGGACATAAGATTAATAATAGTACGAACCCACTCGTCACCCTCTGCCGGAACTGTCATGACAATTTTGCCTTCCGGAATATCAACCGCTCCCTGAGCCGTGACAATATCCTCAATTGTTCCGCTGATTTCCTTTCCGATCGCAAGACTGCCCTCAAGGCTGCCCAGAATTACATTTATCGTTGCGGTCGAGGCATGAGTGTCCTTACCGAATTTATCGGTATAGAGCGTCATAACGTTTGTTACTGCCTGGCAATATTTATTTATGTGCGGAACATCAAATTCGTATTCGTCAAAATAAGCGGTTGTCGTAATACCGAGTTTTGATATAAAGGCATTTCCGTCCTCGTAAAAACCTACCGCGTCCAGCGTACTTTCATCCTTTGAAGTTATTTCTCCGTTCGTGATAACATGTCCCATCGGCACACCGTTTTGGAATGAAAAAAAAGACGCATTTATGCCTATCATCGGATACATATTGTTATTTTCCATATAATTTATCGCTTCGGATATATTTCTTTTGCCCCAAATGGAATCTCCGGTAACAACCACCGGTCTGACATCGGAATTCGGAGTATACTCGGCATAGTATTCATTCTGCAGTCCGACACCGCTTTGGTCGGACAAAAAAGTATTTTTATAAAGGCTTGTACCTCTGCCGATTAAAAGAGATGAACCGTCAACCCAATCATTTCCGAGAACCGATGCCGAAACGGTTGTCGTAACACAGGCAAAAGCCGTTAATATCGCAAAAAATTTCTTTTTCATAATGTCACCCTTTTCAAATTCAAAAAAACTTATCTTTAGTATATCACATTTTTTATAAAAAGTCTATCTTTGAACAAATAATTTACAAAAGATTAACTTTTATGTTCTCAGTAAATTATTCTTCAAAGGACTGCAAAAAAATTCTTTCAAAGGCAATAAATTAAAATAAAATTAAATCAGCACCCTCAAAGATTTTCTCAATGAGAGTGCTGATTTTTATTGTGAAAGTGGAATCATGTTTTCCATGTTCTCCCACAAAAACAATTTTACTTTTTCAGCACCTGCCGAACCGGGAATAAAGATACTTTTTTCTGATTTTCCAATATTAAATTCGGTCTTTTCCGGTGATGAAACCGAAATAAGTCTGCCCGAATTATCATATGCTGCAGCTGTAATTGCCGCACTTACCGCATCTTTTGCAAATATATTATACGTAAGATAAACCCCTCCGCCGGATTCTGTTTTTTCTGTCAGAGCATACCTCAATATATGCGGATATTGAGGAACATCGGTTTCAGTTGTATTGCCTGCATAATCATACACTTTAATTTTCGCATTGCTTAAATCAATATCGGTAACATCTATATATCCCTTAAAATATGAACTGCCGGCTGCCGCTGCGTTTGAGTTCTCAACAGCAATTCCCTGTATCGCATTATTATCCTCCGATTCCACAATCAGCCGGGTTCCGTCCTCCGAATAATAGGCTGATTTTATTGACGGAGCTTCATTATCAACCGTGAAATCAAGTTCAAGAACGTCATCATGGTCTTTTGTATCGAGCGATAAATTATTGGATTCATTATCCGCACAGAGTACGAGCGTATATCTTCCGTCCTGCAATGACTTGATTCTGCTTGAGCTGAGAAAAGTCAGCAAGCTGCTCTTAAACTTGGTCACAGACAGAATATCTGTATAGTTAATTATAATTTTCCCGTTTTCATCTCTCACAAAGCAACGCAAATATCCGCTGCGCATAGGCTGCAGCTGAAGTTTTAACTCGTTATATCCCGATGCCGAAACGGCTATATTGCTACCCGAATACTCTTTTGTAAAAATATTCCGTCCCAAAACATTGTTCCCGGAAGTAAGATATGTTCCTCCCGTCTTTTTGGTATCGTCAAAAAGCAGGCTTCCTCCGGCAGAATACATGGTTTCGTCAAAATAAGGAACCTTTGTGAAATCTCCGTAAAATCCGCAAAAAGGCATATTATAGCAATTTCCGTCACTGCAATTAAGATAAATATATCCGTCAATATAAAAACCGTTTCTGAAAATTTCTTTATTTTCCGAAAGCTCTTTTTCCGATAAATTTATTTTAAAAGAAACATCCTTCTCTCCTCCGGCGGAAAGAGTGATTATTTCATCAACCTCTCCCGATCCCGTCAGTCTCTTTGATCCCGCAACATAAATTTTACCGTTTTTTTCTTCATAATCATCTGTAAAAACATCAAAAGAAACCGAATCAATTTCTACATTTTTATCGGAAATGTTTTTAACCGAAAAATCAATCGGAATAACATCTGAAAGATTGTTCCCTAAATTAAGCTTTGATTTTCCGCCGCTTGCTTTCAATATCACCGAAGCAGCCAGTGCTTTGGATATATCTATAACTCCTGCACCCTGCCAGCGCGGAGAATACGGAAGATTTTCCGAACTTTTTTGAACCTCTGCCGTTGACATCATTATGTTCTCTATCAGGCTTGCTCTGTTCATGTCTGTTTCTTTCAGATACTCGTTTTCTTCTATATATTGATTCAGCAACGCCGCCGCTCCCGCAATGTGCGGAGAAGCCATGGAAGTTCCTTGCATTAAGGTATAGTCTCCTCCCGATACCGATGAATATATCAAGCTCCCCGGAGCAGATATCTCAGGCTTTAAATCAAAATTTTCCGTAAATCCCCATGACGAAAAATACGATAATTTTTCTTTTGTTCCGCCTTCAATTTCGGTAAAACCGGATATTAACTGTACTCTTTTATCCTCCGCATTTTCAAGCAGAGCGCCGCCCGAGTTTGTAACAACCGCTGCCGGAAGTGCCAAATCATTCGGCAAAAGCACATATTCTTCCTCGCTGTTCCATAAGATTACCCCTAAAGCTCCTGCCGATTTAAGGCTGTCAAAAAGAGTATAGACATTTATATTTCTTCCGCGCTTTACAACCGCCAATTTTCTTTCAAAATCCGTCTCGGCGTCGGAAGGGTCATATATTTGATACTCATAATACAGATTTTTACCGAGCTTTGACTCAAAACCGTTTTGTGTAAGTGCATTAATCTTAATTTTGCTCGGCAGTTCAAGCTGAGGCGTGCGTCCGTAGTTTCCAATACTGTTTGCAGACGCAACAGCAACCGAATCCGCATACGCAGCCGGAGTGCCGCCTGCGGAATAGTCGATATTTTCCGCAAAAGGTGTTTTCGATTTATATCCGCGCGCCGCGTTTCCGTTGGAAACCGCCGTAAAAACCCCTAAATCACGCGCTTTTTGTATTACTTTTGAAAAAGCCGAATTTGTATAATATGGACTGTAGTCTGAACCGAGACTTAAATTTATTGAATCTGCACCGAGAACAATCGCATCCTCTATCGCCTTTATGATAACATTTTCACGCATACTGCCGCTGTCATCCGCAACTTTCATAAGTGCAAGCTGAGCGTCCGGTGCAACACCCGACATAACAGAATTGTCAATTGCTACTCCGCCGTTTCCTGCCGCAATGCCTGCCACATGCGTTCCGTGAGTTTTCAATGACCCTTCCGTTGTATAGTCGCCGTTTCCGTAGTCATAAGCAAACGGTATTTTTTCACTTTTATAAACTTCCTCTGAATTAATTTTAGAATACAGTTTGCCGCCGTTTACTATTGAAACGACATCTTCCCGTGAAAGCTTCGGATTCTCCGGCGATATTTTAAAAAAATCATGCGACGACTCAAATTCGTTATCTATCACCGCAATCAACCGTGACTTGCCGGTGTATCCCAAAGTATCGGAAATCTGCGGTGTAATTGAAATCTGTTCTTTTGAATATTTAAGCTGCGGAGTGTAGAATGTCTGTGCCACATAAACCGATTTAACACCCGGAATTTCTTTAATTTTGTCAATATCGGAATATTCTGCCGACAGTGAAAATCCGTTTAAAAGAACATCATATGTTTCCGGAATCTCAATTTCGGAATTGATATTTTCTTTTATTTCGGCAATAATTTCCTCACGCTCCGTTTCTTCCGAAACAGACATGGGAGCAAAAGCTTCCGAATCAGGAAAAAATCCTGTGCCGCCGTCAAGCTCGACTATGAGCATGACCTCATCGCTTGCCATAGCATGCGGAACCGTTCCGAAACACAGCAGCATTGAAATAATTAACGATAAAATTTTGTTTTTCAAGCGATCACCTCTTTCAATATATATTTTATCATATTTACACAAAAAAATAAAGAGTTTTTATATATCGGACATACATAAAAATATCATATGTTTTATAGATATATTATACAGAATAAAGATAAAATATTTGTAAAGTTTTTATCTTTACAAATTATACAGAACGGAGAATGAATATGTTTGAACTGTTGATAAATTTACTTGACAGTATTTTATTTCTTGCAGGCTACGTAAACGGCGGCGGAGTATTTCCCAAGCCGCTCACTGCAAAAGAAGAAGCCGAATGCATCGCAAAAATGTTAAACGGCGACAAGCAAGCAAGAAATATGCTCATTGAGCACAATTTGCGCCTTGTTGCACATATTGCAAAAAAGTACAGCGGCGAAAATAATGCCGAAGATTTAATATCCATAGGAACAATCGGTCTTATAAAAGGAATCAATACTTTTAATCCGGACAAAAATCCAAAGCTCGCTACATATATTGCACGCTGCATAGAAAACGAAATACTGATGTACATGCGAAGTTTAAAAAAACAAAGCTGCGAAATATCCATCGACGAATGTATCGGAACAGACAAAGAAGGCAATTCCTTGTCACTGTCCGACATTCTTCCCTCAGACGAAGAAGATGTGTCGGATATTATATCATCAAGATATGACGCACGGGTTTTGGCAGCGGTAATGAAAAAGGTTCTGAAAAAAAGCGAATATGACATAATATCATGGAGGTACGGGCTGTTTAATATGCCGCGAAAAACGCAGCGCGAGGTTGCGGATATGCTCGGTATAAGCCGCTCATATGTGTCCAGAATAGAAAAAAAGGCTTTGGAAAAACTGTATGAAATTTTAAAAGAGTTTGATTTGAATTAACTCTTTACAAACAACCGCAAAAATGTTATAATATACTGAGTTGTGATTTTTGAAAGGAACAGTCAAATTATGTATTCAATTAATTCAAAAGAAGAAAAACAGCATTTTTATAAAACCGTAATCTCTCTTGTTATCCCGATGGCAATTCAGAATTTAATAAATGTCGGAGTACAGGCAGCCGACGTAATCATGCTCGGCAAACTGGACGAAGCTGCCATTTCGGCAGCTTCACTGGCAGGTCAGGTCTATTTTATAATGACTCTGCTGTTTTTCGGATTAACCTCCGGAGCAGCCGTTCTGACCTCGCAATATTGGGGTAAAGGCGACACAATCACAATTGAAAAGATTCTCGGTCTTGCCATACGCTGGGCAGTTGTACTTGCAGCTGTTTTTACACTTGCTGCTGCACTGTTCCCCGTTCAGCTGATGCATATTTTCTCTTCCGAACAGGATGTAATTGAACAGGGTGCTCAATATATGCGCATCGTTGCTTCGGCATACATTCCTGCCGCATTTACAATGGTATACTTAAATGCAATGAGAAGTGTCGAGCGCGTAATCATATCAACTGTTGTTTACACCATCTCTCTGGTTGTAAATATTATTTTAAATGCAATACTGATTTTCGGTTTGCTCGGAGCGCCTGCTCTCGGGGTCAGCGGTGCTGCTGCTGCAACCGCAATTGCACGATACTGCGAATTCTTTATCGTCATTTTTTACGCTTTATACATGAATAAAACCGTACGGATAAAGGGTAAATTTCTTTTACACACTGAAAAAATACTTATTTCCGATTTTGTAAAATATGCGGTTCCGGTTGCCTGCAACGAACTTTTGTGGGGCAGCGGAATTTCTATGATAACCGCAATTATAGGTCATTTAGGGAAATCTGCCGTAGCGGCAAACTCTGTTGTTCAGGTAGTCCGTCAGCTTGCAATGGTTATTGTATTCGGCATTGCAAACGCAACGGCAATAATGCTCGGCAAAGCAATCGGCGAGGGACGCAAGAATTATGCAAAAGAATATTCGGTCAGATTTATGAAGATAACGCTTGTTCTGGGAATCGGCGGTGCATTGCTTGTATTGGGCATCTCACCGATTATAAAAAGCTTTATGAATCTCGGCGAGCAAGCCAATAACTATCTCGGCGGAATGATGTATATAATGTCTTACTTTGTGATCGCGTCCGGCTTCAACACCGTTCTGATTGTCGGGATATTCCGCGCCGGCGGAGACACAAAATTCGGACTGCTTTTGGACTGCGGAGCTCTGTGGTGTTTAGCAATTCCTGTGGGTGCGCTTGCCGCATTTGTCTTAAAACTTCCCGTTATTGCAGTTTATGCGATACTCACCGGCGATGAACTGTTAAAGCTTCCGTTTGCTTTCCGCAGATATAAATCATTTAAGTGGCTGCGCAATGTAACACGCGATGCATCGGAAATTCACGATTGATAAAACAGACTGAAAAGAGGATTACTATGAATATAACACAAACCGTTGCGCTTCAGGTTTTTATAATGCTGTGTCTTATACTTGTCGGAGCAGCGCTTTTTAAAACAAAGATTATTACGGATAAAGGCTCTAAAGACATGTCGGGGGTATTGTTGTCTATTGTTACCCCATGCGTTTTAATTCAAGCATATCAAACCGAAGTTAATTCGGCTGCAATAAAAGAAATCGGACTAGCCTTTTTGTACAGTTTTATTTTACATATTATCTTTATTTTGGCTTCGCAGCTGATATTCGGCTTTCAAAAAAATAAAGAATTAAAAAAAGTGGAAATGTTTACATCAATATATTCAAATTGCGGCTTTATGGGAATCCCGCTCTTGAGCGCCGCATTGGGCGAACGCGGTGTACTTTTGGGCAGCGCATATCTTGCTGTCTTCAATATACTTGCATGGACTCACGGACTCTGTATGTACGGCGGCAATTTAAAGCTTTTATCTTTCAAAAACCTTATTAAAAATCCTGGTGTAACAGGCACTTTGCTTGCACTTGTGCTATTTTTCTCCGGAATAAGACTGGGCGGATTTATAAAAGCATCGGTAGAATATATTGCCGACCTGAACACACCTCTTGCAATGATTTTGCTCGGATCATATCTTGCGCGCTGCGATTTGGTTTCGGCTTTTAAACAAAAACCTCTTTATATTGCATCTGCAATGAGACTTGTTGTATTTCCGATTTTCGGTATATTGGCACTTAAGCTCATGCGTGCGGATGCATTTATTGCAACAGCTCTTTGCCTTTCTGCCGCATGCCCGAGTGCAACCATAGCGGCTCTTTTTGCAGAAAAGTTTGATATGGATACCGGTCTGCCGTCACAAATTGTATCGGTCACCACTCTTTTATCAATTGCTGCACTCCCGTTTGCGGCATGGCTTGTATCAATTATTATAGGATAGTTCGGCAACCGTTACTTCGTTTCCGTGTCTTTTTATTATATTAATCATATCTTTTGTCTTAAGCCAGACAGTAGCGGTATTATCATTGGGATGAACGCCTATAAGTCCTCCGTCCGACAATTCCTTGTCTATAAATACATGCACTCTTGCTTGTTCGTCATTCAGAATCCCGAACGGAGTGACCGATCCCGGTGTAAGCTTCATAATATCCAGCAAATCACCATCTGATGCAAAGCTTAACGAGCGTGTGTTGTACCTCTGCTTAAAAAGCTTTAAATCAACTCTTTTATTGCCTTTTACAACAATCAGATAGTAATTTCTTTTTTTATCATCACGAACAAAAAGATTTTTTGCATCCGCCTCCGGGTACGGAATATGTATTTCGGACATTTCTTCCATATTGTACACCGCTTTATGCTCTGTTATTTCAAACTCAATTTTATTTGCGGACAAATACTCATATATTTCCTGTTTATCCATGGCTCATCTCTCCTCATTTTGCCATTTTACCACACAACCAGATAAAAGTCAACTCTTGAC
>CAKSFY010000102.1 GCA_934454035.1 uncultured Clostridia bacterium
CTCAAAAGCAGTTGAATTGCTGGTAAAGAATGCTTCCGTTAAATCCGATAAATAATTATATTCGGAGAGGATGAATGTTAATGAGTTTAGTACCTATGGTTGTTGAACAGACAGGAAGAGGAGAGCGTTCATACGACATTTTCTCAAGACTGTTGGAGGACAGAATCGTTTTTTTGGGTGAAGAGGTAAATGATGCAACCGCAAGCTTGGTTGTTGCTCAGCTTTTATTCCTGGAGGGAAAAGACCCTGATAAGGATATTCAGCTTTATATTAACAGTCCGGGCGGTTCAATAACTGCCGGTATGGCAATTTATGATACCATACAGTATATAAAATGCGATGTTTCAACTATTTGCATCGGCATGGCGGCAAGCATGGGTGCATTTTTGCTCGCAGCCGGAACAAAAGGCAAAAGGTATGCTCTGCCCAACAGTGAAATAATGATTCACCAGCCTTTGGGCGGCATGCAGGGACAGGCAACGGATATGCAGATTCATGCCGAAAGAATAATTAAGATTAAAAAGCATATGAATGAAATCCTGAGCGAACGCACAGGACAACCGCTTGATGTTGTCGAAGCTGATACAGAGCGTGATAACTTTATGTCTGCCGAACAGGCAAAGGCATACGGTCTTATTGACGAAGTTATAGAAAAAAGATAAATGTAATTATAAGGGGCTGCTGAAGTAGAAGTTTTACTGAGGCAACCCCTGATAACTCTGTATAAGTGTTATTGTCTATCTGAAAGGAAATAAAAGTATATGTCAAAAAATGATGAAACAAAGCAATGTAAATGCTCATTCTGCGGAAAAAGCGAAAGTGAAGTTCAAAGACTTATTTCCGGACCGGGCGTATATATATGCAATGAATGTATAGCTCTTTGCAATAATATCCTCGGCGGAGAGTTTGAAAGCCGCAGCTATGACGTTGACCTCAGTAATTTGCCTAAACCTAAAGAAATAAAAGAGGTTCTGGATCAATATGTAATAGGTCAGGAAAGTGCTAAAAAGATTCTTTCTGTAGCGGTATACAACCATTATAAACGAATTGAGCATCATAATCTTGAAAGTGATGTTGAGCTGCAAAAGAGCAATATTTTACTTATCGGTCCTACAGGTTCGGGAAAGACGTTTTTGGTACAAAATCTGGCGCGGATATTAAATGTTCCGTTTGCAATTGCCGATGCAACTTCGCTGACCGAAGCGGGATATGTCGGTGAAGATGTCGAAAATATCTTGCTTAAACTTATTCAGGCTGCGGATTATGATATTGAATCGGCAGAAAAGGGAATTATATATATTGATGAAATAGATAAAATTGCACGGAAGTCGGAAAATGTATCGATAACCAGAGATGTAAGCGGTGAAGGCGTTCAGCAAACACTTTTGAAGGTTCTTGAGGGAACTGTTGCCTCAGTTCCGCCTACGGGAGGAAGAAAACATCCGCATCAGGAATTTATTCAAATTGATACGACAAATATTTTGTTTATTTGCGGCGGAGCGTTTGACGGAATTGAAAAAATTATCGGCGGCAGAGTAGGCAAAAAGGGTCTCGGTTTTGGAGCTGAGATTTCGGGAAAACATGAAGATAATATAAATGAGCTGTTAAGTCAGATTACACCGCAGGATTTGCTTAAATACGGTTTGATTCCGGAATTTATCGGACGTCTTCCGGTTGTTGCAAAGCTTGATAAACTGGATAAAGAGGCTCTTATTAAAATTCTCACAGAGCCCAAAAACGCATTAATTAAGCAATATAAGGCTTTATTTGAAATTGACGGAGTTGATCTTGAATTTGAGCCGGAAGCAGTTGTTGAGATTGCCAATAAAGCGATTGCAAGGGATACCGGCGCAAGAGGACTGCGCTCAATAATAGAGGAAACCATGACAGATATTATGTTTGAGGTTCCGTCGGATAAAAACGTAAATAAGTGCGTTGTGACAAAAGAATGTATAACAGAAAATAAAGAACCCGAATTGATATGTGATGAAAAGAAGTTCGGAACGTGATAAAGGGGCTACAGTAAAATACACAGATTGTATAAAGTGTTGAAAGGCAGTTTAGAAAGATCACCGGTATAATAACTGTTTTCTGAAGCCCAAAGGAGCTATAGCAAAATGAAATCGTTTTGCTGCAGCTCCTTGTTTATAAATAATTTAGGGAGCGTGTGACAAATGATTAAAGCTGTTATTTTTGATTTGGATGGAGTTCTTGTTTCGACTGATGAAATGCATTTTAAGGCATGGTCAAGACTTGCCGGAGAAATAGGAATTACAACATTTACAAAAGAGGACAATGTACGCCAAAGAGGTGTAAGCCGAATGGCATCGCTGGAAATTGTTTTGGAAAAAAGCAGTAAGAGTTTTACCGATAAAGAAAAAGAAGAACTTGCGGCACGAAAAAATGACTATTATTGTGAAATGCTTAAGTCGCTTACCCCGAATGATGTATTGGACGGAGCACTGGATTTTCTGAAATTTTTAAAAAAGAATAATATTAAAACCGCTGTCGGTTCTGCAAGTAAAAATGCACCGATTATATTGGAAAGAACAGGACTTACCGATTATCTTGACGCAATCAGCTGCGGTCTTGATGTTACAAAGTCCAAACCCGATCCGGAGGTATTTTTGTCAGCGGCAAATAAGCTTGGGATTTTACCCGAATATTGTATGGTTGTTGAGGACGCTCATGCCGGAATTATGGCAGCTAAAAACGGAGGTATGTATGCACTGGCAGTAGGTGCTGCATACGGAGATGAACTTGCAGATGTGTCCATGAAGAGCCTTGCAAATATGGATAAGATAATAAAATAGGAGGTGTTTTCATGAATGTAATAAAAGATAATAAATTCAACAAAGACAATATTGCATGGTACGGAAATAAATTTCTTATCGGAAACGGCTATTTCGGAATAAGAGGTACTATGGAAGAGTATAAAAAAGAACATCTTCCTGCAATAAATCTTGCCGGAATATATGACCGTGTCGGAGATAAATGGCGCGAATCAGTTAACGCACCGAACGGATTATATACATATATTGAAGTAGACGGAAAAGAACTGAGACTCCCTGAAAATGAGCCTGAATCACACACTCAGCAGCTCGATTTTAAGCATGCTGTACACAAAAGAATTACTTCATGGAAAACCGAAAAGGGAATTGTAACAATTACAGCGGAGCGATTTGCCGATATGGCTGATTGTCATATTATAGGATTGAAATTTACGGTTATAAGTGATTTTGACGGAAAGCTTGTTATTCATACCGGAATTGACGGTGATGTCTGGGATATAAACGGGCCTCATTTTGTAAAGCTAAATTGCTTTACAGACAAAGACTGCTTGTGCATTACAGGAATAACCGGCGAAAAACAAATTGAAGTAACTGTGACTGAAAGGGCAGAGTATGAATTCGGAAAAGACTCGGTATACACAACGAAAAAAACGATAATGCATGCTGTTTCAGTTGATATGAAAGCCGGCCGTGAATATGTAATCAAAAAGACTGTAAAGGTAACTACTTCACACGATGACAGCGAATATCTGTGCGGGAATAAAAGCTATGATGAGGCTTATAATGAACATACAGAGGCATGGGATAAAATATGGGATATGTCAGAAATTGAGATAGACGGTGATGATGAAGCGATGACCGCTCTTAATTATTCTGTTTATCATTTGAATTGTATTGCTCCGAGACATTCAAAGAGCCTTTCAATTCCGGCAAGAGGATTATCCGGACAAGTATATAAAGGTGCGGTTTTTTGGGATACCGAAATGTTTATGCTTGATTATTTTCTGTATACGGATCCGAGCGTTGCGCGCAGTCTTGTCAAATACAGAATCGATACTCTTCCGGGGGCTAAAGATAAAGCAGCCGGCTATGGCTTAAACGGTGCTTTTTATGCATGGGAAAGTCATGAGGGAGGTGTTGACGCCTGCTCCGATTATAATATTGTGGATGTATTTACAAAAAGACCGATGCGAACATTTTTCCGCGACAAGCAGGTTCATATATCTGCCGCCGTTGTATACGCAATAATGAAATATCTTAATGCTGCAAATGATTATGAACTGTTAAATGACGGCGGTGCCGAAACGGTCATAGAGTGTGCAAAATTCTATGAATCCCTGCTTTTGAAAAGGGCAGACGGAAATTTGTATGAAATTCATGATGTTGTCGGACCGGATGAATATCATGAGAGAGTGAATAATAATGCGTATACAAATAAAATGGCGCAGTTTGTGTTTGATTCGGCATGTAAGGTTTTGAAGCTGCAGGGAAAAGAGGATTCCGAACAATACTTAAAATTTAAAGATTTTAAGACAAATATGTATATTCCCGTACCGGATTCAAAAAATGAATTAATTGAACAATTTGACGGTTATTTCAAGCTGGAGGATGTTGATATTCCGACGTTGAAAACCAGACTTCTTGATGACAGAGAATACTGGGGCGGTGCTTACGGAATCGCAAGCCAGACACAGGTTATCAAACAGGCTGATGTTGTTGCGATGATGAGCATGTTTAAAAATGATTATACAAAAGAACAAATGAAAAAGAACTGGGAATATTACGAGCCGAGAACAGAGCATGGTTCATCGCTGTCGGCTTGTATGTACTCGCTGCTCGCATGCTATACCGGAATGCAGGATAACGCATATCCGTTATTTATGAAGTCGGCACGTGCCGATTTGGATGTGCCGGGCAAGCTTTGGGCAGGGCTTGTATATATAGGTGGAACTCATCCGGCTGCCGCAGGCGGTGCATGGAAGGTGGCTGTTGAGGGCTTTGCCGGGATAAGCTTTAAAAACGGCAGCATCAGTTTAAATCCGGTTCTTCCGAAAAATTGGAAAAGATTGAAATTTAAGATTAATTATCGGGGAAAAATATATTTAATTGATATTACCCCGGATAAAAACGAAATTTGCGAGCTTTAATTTATCAAAAAAATCTCGTTTGCCGATTTGCGGCAGACGAGATTTTTTGTGTAAAATAATTATATTTACATTTTTTTGTACAAAATATAAAATTTAATATTTTATGTATTGATTTATTTCAAAAAAAGTAGTATAATAAAATGTATATAAAACGACATTATTTGACAAGTAAATCACTTTACATATTTTCGGATAAAGGGAGGTCTGTAAATGGAACGGACAAGAATAAGGGTTGACATAATGGGCAGAGGCTTTAATTTGGTTTCGGGAGAAAAAGGAAAGTATCTCGAAATGGTGGCAAAAGAAGTTGACAAAAGGATGAGGGGACTTAAAAATGAAAACCCGAGACTTGAATATGATACGGCTGCAGTATTGACGGCATTGAATTTGTGTGATGACCTGATGTCTCAAAAAGAAAAAAAGCCAACTAAAAAGGCGGAAGATGAAGAAACAAATTTAATAAGAAGTCAGCTTGTTGAATATTCAAAAGAATTGTCAAAGGCAACAAGTACCATCAAGAGACTGGAAAAGGAAATGGAAACAATAAAGGCTGAAAGCAAAAAAAGAGAAGAGAGCCTAAAAAGGGAATATGCCGCAAAGGAAAAAGAAATCCTTGACATGATAGACGCAAATTGATTTTTTCGGGAGGAATATAATATGGAGTTGCTTGCTCCGGCAGGTTCGGAAGATGCAATGATAGCGGCTGTTCAAAACGGTGCCGACGCAATTTATATAGGCGGCAGCAAATTTTCGGCTCGGCGCAGCGCTAAAAATTTCTCGGAGGAAGAAATAAAAAAGGTGCTTGAATATTGTCACATAAGGGGCGTTAAAGTACATGTGGCGGCAAATATACTGATTAAAGACAAAGAATGCGGCGAATTTACAGATTACATCGGCACATTGAATGAATTGGGCATAGACGCATTAATTATTCAGGATATCGGTATGGCACATAAGATTCACAAGTTTTTTCCGGATTTGCCTTTGCACGCCAGCACACAGATGACCGCCGCTTCAATTGATGCAGTTCGGTTTCTGGAAAGGTGCGGTTTTTCAAGGGTAGTTCTTTCACGTGAATTATCAGAAAAAGAAATTAAGGATATATGTGCTGCCGCTAAAGCAGAAATAGAAGTTTTTGTTCACGGGGCACTGTGCATGTGTTATTCTGGACAGTGTCTTATGAGCAGTATAATAGGCTGCAGGAGCGGAAACAGGGGAATGTGCGCTCAGCCGTGCAGACTTCCGTATGAATTATCCGACGGAAAAAAAGTATTTAATAAAGGATATTTGCTCAGTCCTAAAGATATGGCGCTTTCGGACGAATTGAAAAAACTCGGCAAAGCGGGAGTATGCTCGCTTAAAATAGAAGGCAGACTGAAACGGCCCGAATATGTCGCGGCAGTAACAAATGTGTATTCGAGGTTATTAAAAAAACATTCTGAGCCGACGGATAAAGATTGGGAAATATTGACCGATGCATTTAATCGGAGCGGTTTTACAAAAGGGTATTTTGTAAATAAAACAGGGCTTGATATGATGAGTATAAAAAATCCGGGAAATGCCGCAGAGAATAAGATTAAACTTTTGCCGTCAGAACGGAAAATTCCGGTTGATATATATGCATCTTTTAAAATAGGTGAAAAGGCAATGGCAATTTTTACGGATTCTGATTTTAATTCGGTAACGGTTGTCAGTGAAACGGTAACGGAAAAAGCAAATAACAAGCCGCTTTCAAAGGAACGTGCAGCGCAGCAGCTTGCAAAGCTCGGAGGGTCTGCATTCCGTGCGGACAGTGTTCAAACGGATATTGATGACGAAGCGGTAATTCCTATATCGGAAATTAATAATATGCGAAGAAATGCCGTTAGCTTGCTTGAGAAAGAAAGATGTAAAAACAAAAAATATCGTGATTTAAGATGCACCGAGTGCATTCAAATAGCTGAAAAGCGCTTGCCGGAGATTATATACTCAGCTAAAGTAAGAAATATCAGCCAGGCGAAAGCATGCATAAGATTCGGTGTGAAAAGATTGTATGCTCCCGAAGATACTGCAAAGCTTATTAATGAAAAAGATGTTGAAGTGATTACGGTTTTGCCGCCGGTATGGCGCAATAAGGATATTAAGGATTATTATATCCGTGACGGTGTACTTTGTTCAAATATAGGTGAGATTGAGTGCTTTAAGAATTTTCCTTGTTTCGGTAATTCAAGACTGAATGTATTTAACAGTGAATCTGTTTCTTTTTACAGTAATTTAAAAAGCATATGCGTATCAAGTGAATTAAATTTGAATGAAATCCGTCGTTTAAAGGCTTACGTTCCGCTGGAGGTTATAGTATACGGCAGAATTCCGCTTATGGTAATGGAGAATTGCCCTTCCGGAATGAACGGTACCTGCGGAAAAAAAGTATATCTGAAAGACAGAAAAAATGAAGAATTTCCGCTTGCCTGTGCACCAGGGTGCTACAGTGAGCTTTTAAATTCAAAGCCGGTTTATATGGCTGACAAGGCGGAGGACTTGAAACGGCTGCCTGTTGATATATACAGGTTTGAATTTACGGATGAGTCATTAACAGAATGTGAGAAAGTCCTCTCCGAATATATTAACGGTTCGGAAAGGAAAAATAATTTCACACGCGGACATTATTACCGCGGCGTGGAATAATTTATGAAAATTTTGTAAAAAATATTTTTGAGGATGAAAAAAATGAGCAAAATAATTCTTGCCTCAGCGTCTCCGAGACGCAGAGAGCTTTTGGAGCAGATAGGCGTTGATTTCGGAGTTTTTGTCACCGACGCCGATGAAAGTAAGATAGACAAAAATCTACCGGTAAATCTTTATGTTGAAGAGGTTGCAATGGCAAAAGCCGCTGCAGCTTGTTCGTCGGCAGAAAACAAAATAATTATTTCTGCCGATACTGTAGTTTACCATGACGGGAAAATTCTCGGTAAGCCAAAGGATGAAAGTGATGCGTTTAAAATGCTGTCGTCACTGTCGGGAAATATGCACGAGGTATATACGGGAATTTGTATAATGCGGTCATCTGACGGCTTTGCGGTTGCAGACTATGAAAAAACAGAGGTGTATTTTAATAGTCTCACGG
>CAKSFY010000103.1 GCA_934454035.1 uncultured Clostridia bacterium
CTCCGCACCCGCAGTCTTGGCAAGCTCGGCAAGCTCTTTAATCGATTCCTCGGTTGTATCATTCAGATAATCGGAGCGTCCGGTATGAACTCCCAAAAGGAGCGCCCGTTCTTTTTTTTCTTCGTTTATATTCATATCAAAACAATCAGGCTCAGTATGCCTTGATTTTCTCTCCCTCTTCTTTTGTTATGTATCTGCACTCTACCATAGTATCTATAACCTTTTCCTGTCTCTTTTCGGCAAGTTCTTTATTTGATGAATACACCGACGGTGCATTCGGAATTCCTGCAAGCAGAGTACACTCATAATCATTCATTTCAATAGGTTTCTTGTTAAAATACCCCATCGCCGCATCATAAATATTATAATATCCGCTGCCGTAGTATATTCCATTAAAATAAAGCTCAAGAATTTCATCCTTTGAATACTCTTTTTCCAGTTTAAAAGCCATAAATATCTCCGCAATTTTTCTTGACGGTGTAAAATCGGATATAAAATACATATTTTTCGCAAGCTGCTGAGTAATGGAGCTGCCGCCCTCGGCAAGCTTTCTTTGTTTAATATCCGTCATAATTGCCCTTGCTATCCCGATTGGGTCAATTCCGGGATGATAATAAAAGCGTCTGTCCTCCACTGCAACAACCGCTTCTTTATACATTTCCGGAATCAATTTAAGTTCGGTATAATGTTCCTCTGCCCTCAGTTCCTCCACCGCCGTCTCAAGCGGTTTCTGAGCAAGTGCTTTTTTATATTTGGAATAGCCCGAATAGGTTACTGTACCGGCACACGCCATGACGCAAAGCAAAATCAGTGCAAAAAATCTTTTTATTTTTTTCATTGGTAAAGTCTCACCTCACGGCATGAATATCTTTACTATATTATATACTATTTTAAGCAAAAAATCAATATTTTACACATAATTCAATTCACACATTTTCAAAAAAACGCATATACTGTAATATCATTAACAAATCGAGGTGCCGCATATGATTAATTGCTTTAATTTATGCTGCAAATCGGTAGGCTTGTCCTGCTTTACATTTTGTATCGGAATGATTGCAGGCTTGTGTCTGCCGATTTATGTGGTTGCAGTTTTGGAAACCTGCATGATTCTATTTTTGGGTTATCTTTGTATGTTCAGATGGTAAAAGAAAGGTGATGATTTTATGAAAATCGTAGTATTCAAAATGCCGAAATTTTTATCAAAAGTAGTAGGAGCAATGCTGAAGATGAACTGAAATACATAGCATAAAAGGGGATGTAAAAAAAGTCCGGAACGCAAAAGGCATGTATTACTTGAAAAGTATATATTATAAAATAATCTATTTTAATGATTTTTGAAAAAAATCTCAAAATTTTCGATTTTTATTTTATTGCAACGCCTTTTTGCTACGCCCTCACCAAACCGCTCGGAGTACCCACGTACACCGTCGGGTTTGGTTTGAGCGTTCCGAAGCATTTTTTCTATCCCCCTAAAAAGGCGGTGTACATTTTATACACCGCCTTTAAACGAAAATATCAATATACACTGTCTATCTTTATAACCGCATTGTACCGATTATTTTTCATTTTAAGCATTTCCGCTATTCTCCCCGGCAGTTTTTCGGATTCTTTAAAGCCTGCCGGAACCTCAATGTCGAAAATAAGATTTATATTATTTTCCCCGTCTGTCATTCTGAAATCGTGAATATTCAAATTTTCGTCAACCGATTTGACAGTGCTGACAACCTCATTACGTATACGATTTGTTTTCTCACAATCAACAGCGATCGGATCCATGTGTATAACCGTGTGGATTCCCATTTCCTCATCAATTTTTCTTTCCAGCTCATCAATGATTTCATGGATTTTTACTATATCTGCATTGTCCGGAACCTCTGCATGAACCGAAGCCATTCTTCGTCCCGGGCCGTAGTCGTGCACAATCAAATCATGCACGCCGGCTATATGCTCTCCGGACATTATTATTTTCTTTATTTTATCAACCGTTTCTTTTTCCGGCGGCGTGCCCAAAAGCATGCCTACCGTATCGCGCGCTATATCAACACCCGATTTCATAATAATAAGCGAAACAACAACGCCGACAACACCGTCAAGCCACATCACATTAATAAATTTAGCTATAACCGTTGTTACTATTACGGCTGAGGTTGAAATTACATCATTTAAACTGTCCTTTGCGGTTGCAAGCAAAATCCCCGAATCTATTCTTTCGCCCAAATATTTATTATATGAATACATCCATATTTTAACCGAAACAGACAGCATAAGAATCAGAATCATTATCGGACTGAAGCTTACGATTTCCGGATCAAATATTTTCTCCGCCGCCGTTTTAAACAGCTCCACACCAACCAAAATAATGATAAATGATACAATAAGCGAAGAAATATACTCAAATCTCCCGTGCCCGAACGGATGCTCCTTATCCGGTTTTTTATTGCTCAGCTTTGCACCGATAACCGACACTAAAGACGAACCTGTGTCCGACAAATTGTTGAACGCATCCGAAATAATTGCTATGCTTCCCATTATATTTCCTATTACAATTTTCAAAAAAAACAAAGATAGATTACAAATAATCCCGAGTATTCCGCCCAGCACGGAGTATTGCTCACGCACCGCGGCATCGTGCACATCATCGCAGTTGTTTATAAAGCGATTTACTATATATTTTATCATACTTACCCCTATTCAATTCCCAATGCCGACTTTGCAAGACTGTCGACCAAGTCATTATATTTATTTCCGGAATGTCCCTTTACTTTATGGAAGGATATTTTTATTTTCTCCGCGCATGATTTGTATATTTCGCGATAGGCTATTGTGCCGTTTTTATTTGCTTTCCATGCGCCGCTGCACCATTTTTCTATCCCCTCATAGTCATAATAAATATCGACAGACGGAATGTTATTTAAAACGCAGTATTTCATAACAAACTCCGCGCCTTTAATCTCCCCTGCCACATTCCGCATAGAAGCAAGTTCAAAATCCGAAAAAGCCTCCTTAAAATGTTTTTCTTCTCCTCCGAAAATAATCACTGCTCCGAAAGAAAACATTTTCTTTTTATGAAGATAACTGCCGTCAACATAAGCTATTGCTCCGTCTGTGTCCGGGGCGGCATTCTCCTCTTTTTTAATATATGCATTTGCTTCTTCAATTGTCATAAAACTTTTGTATTCAGCACCGGAATATCCGCTTACCTGTTCTTTGCATTCATCCCAAGAGTTAAAAACTCCTATTGTTCTTCCCTGCCTTACGGCGTAATATTTTTTTCCCATTTATCTATCCTTTTTCCGTTCTATATATGAAGCAGCACAACCGCAATCCTGAAAAAAACTATCAGCGACACCGCATCTACAATTGTTGTAATAAACGGACTTGCCATAACTGCCGGGTCAAATCCGATTTTTTTGGCAACCATAGGCAGTGTGCAGCCGATAAATTTTGCAATAATGACCGTAATGCACAATGTGAGGCAAACAACCGCCGCGACCATCACTGCATTTTGTCCGCCCGCAACAATTGAGCTTTTATCAATGAGCATCATTTTAACAAAGTTCGCACATGCAAGCGTAAGACCGCACATTACAGAAACACGCAGTTCCTTCCAGATAACTTTAAAAACATCTCTCATTTCTACATCGCCGATCGACATACTTCTTATAATTGTAACCGATGACTGTCCGCCGGAGTTACCGCCGGTATCCATCAGCATCGGAATAAATGAAGTGAGCACAACACATGCCGAAAGCGCGTCCTCAAAAGAGCTTATTATTTTTCCCGTAAATGTCGCCGAAATCATCAAAAGTAAAAGCCACGGAATTCTTTTTTTATAGGTTTCAAAAACTCCCGTTTTTAAATAAGGCTTATCCGACGGAGTGATAGCCGCCATTTTTTCAATATCCTCGGTATTCTCCTCCTCCAGGACATCAATAGCATCGTCGACCGTTACAATTCCGACAAGCCGTCTTTCCTTATCGACAACCGGAATTGCAAGAAAATCGTATTTGCCGAATTGCCTTGCGACCTCCTCTTTATCATCCGTAGTATTGGCATAAATAATATTTGTCTCCATTATTTCGGTCAGCTGCTCGCTCTGATCAGCAAGGAGCAAATCCTTTACCGAAACCAATCCCATCAGCTTTCTGTTTGAATCGGTCACATAACAGGTATAAATTGTCTCTTTGTCCACTCCGGTTCTTCTGATATGAGTAAAAGCGTCCTCAACCGTCATATTTTCCCTTAGGTCAACATACTCTGTTGTCATAATGCTGCCGGCACTGTCTTTCGGATAATTCAGAATTTCGTTTATACTGTGACGCATTTCACTGTCCGAATGTCTTAATATTCTCTTTACAACATTTGCAGGCATTTCCTCGATAATGTCAACCGCATCATCGACATAAAGCTCCTCCCAAACCTCTTTAAGCTCGCTGTCGCTGAAGCCGGTTATCAAAAGCTCCTGCATATCGCTTTCCAGCTCAACAAAAACCTCCGCTGCAAGCTCCTTCGGCAAAAGTCTGAACAAAAGCGGCAGCTTATTCTCAGGCATATCCTCAAATAAAATTGCTATATCAGCCGCTTCAAGTGCCGAAAAATCTGCTTTTATTTCGGCATATTTTTTCTCTTCCAGCAAAGTTAATATTTTTTCTTCCAAATTCATTTTTATTTCCTCCTATCGGTGATAGGCGGAGCAACAGAAAATCAGAATATAAAAGCAGAATATACTTCGGCTTTATATCCGTCATTAACGCATCGCCCGCCGGGTTTTAAACTGCCGCTATTTTCCGCTTCCATACTCTCACATCCTTTTTTTAATTTAATCATAATTTACGGTGTGCCGTCGGCACACCGCCTTAATTTATTCAGGAATTACCGTTACATCATCCGGAATTTCTGCCGGTGTTTCCGAATCCGTTTCCGGTTTTTGTGTTTTTGACGGTTCCTGAGTTGCCTGATTCTCATTATTGCTGTTACCGTCCGTCTTGTCAGCACCATTTGAGGGTTCGGGAGTTTCCGAGCTTGATTTTTTGCCGCCATGGCCCGTACATAGCTTTGACGGCTCGGTTCCGCTTATGAAATATTCCACTGACGAGCTGCATCCGGAGGACGCCAGCTTACCGGTAGATGTACATATTTTCTCCTCAATAATGCCCGTCGGTTTTTCAAATTCTTTAACCGCCAAATCGGCATGAACCTTTTCCATTACCATTCCCCACAGTTTTGCGGACACATTATTTGTAACGCCTGCATTTCTTATTGAAGCAGGCTGGTCAAATCCGTACCAAACCGCACCGACATAATACGGTGTGTAGCCGACAAACCATTTATCGTTATCATTATTTGTAGTACCGGTTTTACCTGCTGTCGGCATACGGCTGAGTTTTGCAAGCTTTCCTGTTCCGTTTTTCCCTTCAATTACCGAAGTCAAAAGTGAGGTTACAATATATGAAGTATCCTTTGAGATTGAACTTTCCTCCTGCGGATTATTATCCAACAGAAGCTTTCCCTTATTGTCAATAACCTTTGTATAAGTGTGCGGCTTGATATATTTACCGCCGTTTGCAAAAATTCCGTACGCTGCCGCCATTTCTTTTACGGACACTCCGTAGGTAAGTCCTCCGAGTCCGAGCGGACTGAGCGATTTATCCGAATCGGCAAGCGTGGAAATGTGAAATTTATTCTTTACATAATTGTAGCTGACATCTGTTCCCAGTTGCTGCAAGGCTCTTACAGCAGTTGTGTTTGACGATATTTCGAGTGCTTTTCTTAAGATTATATTGCCTTTATATCCCGAATAAGCATTTTTCGGACTCCAATCGCCTATTGTCAGTTTTTCATCTTCCAAAATCGACGCTGCGGTAAGTTTTTTCAATTCAATTGACGGTGCATATACCGAAAGCGGTTTAAATGAAGACCCCGGCTGACGTTTTGTCTGAGTTGCTCTGTTAAGTCCGCGGCTCTCTGTCTTTTTGCCCTTGCCGCCGACCATTGCTTTTACTTCGCCGCTGGACGGCTCTATTATTATCATTGCAGCCTCTGCTTTTTTTGCGGCGGAGGACGACGGGAAGTTAGACGCGTTTTCAAATACGCTCTCCATTTTTTCCTGTATACCGTTGTCCATAGTAGTATATATCTTAAGTCCGCCGTTATATACCTGCTGCGTTGCAAATTCTTCCGAATAACCTTTTTGCGTCTGTAAATCGTTGATAATATCGTTGATTACCTGATCTACAAAATAGGAATATATCTTTGATCTGCGTTCTTTATGAGTTTCGCTGATACCCAAATCCTTTGCAGACGCGGTTTCATATTCTTCCTCCGTAATCATGCCCAGTTCGCTCATTTTTTTCAAAACAACATTTCTTTTATTCAAGGCATTTTCCGGATTTTTAATCGGATTATAATAAGTCGGTCTTTGCGTTATGCCGACAATTGTTGCCGCTTCCGTAAGCGACAAGTCGGCTGCTTTCTTGTCAAAATACAAATTAGACGCAGCCTCAACGCCGTAACAGCCGTTGGAGAAAAAGGCAACATTCAGATACAGCGAAAGAATTTCGTCCTTTGTGAGCTCTTTTTCCAATGCGACCGCGCGCATCATTTCTTTAACCTTTCTGACTGCCGAGCGTTTATCCTCATGGGTAATATTTTTTATAAGCTGCTGCGTTATGGTACTTCCGCCATAGCTTGATTTTCCGCCTGCGACCTTTTCAACCGCCCAATGAACAAAAGCACCTGCCGTACGCTTCAAATCCACTCCGTTATGTTTATAAAAACGTTCATCCTCTATAGCTACGGCCGCATTCTTGACAACCTCCGGAATTTCATCAGGCTCAAGCCAGATTCTGTTTCCGTCATCATAAAGCTGTTCAAGTTCATGCGAATTGCCCAGTTCATCCGTATAGTAGACCGCTGATGAATAATTAAGTGAAAGATTGTGCATGTCCATATCTTTCATTTCTTTTGAAATTGCGGCATACATTCCTATACAAATACCGCTGACGGCAACAATGCACACAAATAAAGCCATAAAAACCGCAGTCCGCAGCTTTTTCCAAAAAACGCTCTTGGGCTTTTTCGTCTTTTTCCCGGATTTTTTTGTAGTTGTAACGCTGGGGATTCGCTGTGTGCTTTGCAAAGTGCTTTTTTTAACCGGAGCTTTTTTTACCGGAGTCTTTTTCAAAGCAAACACAGATGTTTTTTTTCTTTGTCTTCTCAAGGCTTTATTTCCTCCCATTTTATGCTACTGACTATATTATAGTACAATTTTTACAATTTTGCAACTGTTTTGAATAAAAAACATCATTTTATGCTGCCCAAATATCCCTCCAGGATAAGCGCAGCCGCAACGGTATCAAGGATTTTTTTTCTTTTTTTCCCGAACGTTTCGGTACTTTTTAAAATTTGTGCCGCTCCGACGGTTGAAAGGCGCTCGTCCCAAAATATTATCTCTCCGGTAAAAATTGTCTTTACCGCGTCTGCAAACTCATGCGTTGCCTCAACTCTGAAGCCCTCGCTGCCGTCCATATTTTTCGGCAGCCCTATTACGATTTTTTCCGGATTGTACTCGTCAAGTATTTCTTTTATTTCCGCTAAAGTTTTTTCTTTTCCTCTGTTTTGAATCGTTTTTATTCCCTGTGCAGTCCAGCCCATTATATCGCTCATCGCGATTCCTATTCTGCTGTCTCCGTAATCTATTCCCATTATCCTCATATTATTTCTCCGTCCGTATTAATTCAATTAATTACATTATACACCCATTTGCGTGAAAACGCAAACATTTTTTACATCCCCTATAATACGTCTTGACACCCGCAGCATTATGATATATAATATTTTGTGTCGGCTTATCAGGCAGATACAAAAAACAAAAGCAGAAAGGAAAAATTATGAATAATACATTATTTGCAATAGGCGAAACAATCATAGATTTCATTCCCGACAAAAAGGGTTGTCATTTTTCAGACGTTGATTCATTCTCTCCGAAAATAGGCGGTGCTCCTC
>CAKSFY010000104.1 GCA_934454035.1 uncultured Clostridia bacterium
TAAGCCGGATAATCCCCGTAGGTCACAAAAGCAGAACCGAGAGGCGCATAAATATCATTATCATAAACCTGAATATTTCGGCTTGTGTCTGTTGCGCCATCGTAGCCCTTATCATTTCTGATTGTTACCGCACCGCCGTTGTTTGAGTTTGCGCCGCCCGATGGCGGATTACAGTTTTTCATTATATTGTCATAAACATAAATATCCCTATTCTGCGAGCTGTTCCACGAAAGATCCGCACCGACGCAGACAGAGCAAACGCCGCTTTCCAGATAATTTCTGTAAATGCGCACATTTTCAGCACCGTTCACGGTTATTCCGCGCGAGCCGGGATTTGAAAACACTGCATTATCATGGCAATCGATATTCTTAGCCATTGAGCTGCGCCCGTAGTTTAAAAACGTGGTAAAAGCAATGCCGTCATCGCCCGTGTTCCACATAAGATTATTTGCTACCTCAAGTCCGTCTATATTGAGAAAACTGAGGCAACCGTCCGCACGGCTGTAGCTTGCATAATTGTTAAGATATTTTGTGTTTTTTGCTCTGAGCGTTAGCATTGCAGCACCGCTGCCGAGATAGGTTCTGTTATTCGCAACAATTGCATTTTCCGCATCTTGCACAAGCAAAAGCACCGAGCTTTCGTATGCATGTCTTGCTCCGTTTGTTCCTATCATATACATGTTATAGACCTGCGGATTTTTTCCCGTCAGCTTATTGCCCTCGACACGGTAGCTTGTTCCCCTCAAAACCGACAGGTCATACCCGTCGCCGAACATTGTGACGCTGTCAATTTCTATTACATTTGAATGAAGATAATGTCCTGCCGGAACATAAAGCGGCTTTTTAAGCCTTTTCGCCTCTGCGAGTGCCTCTTCGAACGCTGCCTGATCGTCAGTTATTCCGTCGCCCTTTGCGCCGAAATCCAAAACGTTCAGATATTCTCTTTCGTCATCCGCAAGAGCAGGCAAAGTTGTGCTGACTGCGGCAATCACTGCAGCAAGAACAACCGCCGAACATTTTTTAAAATTCATATATTCCGCCTCCTTGTTATTTTGTCACAGGTTTCATTCCATCAAGACTGTTCCAGAAAAACAGCTTTATATCGCTTTGAGAGGAAACCTCCTCCGAAATCTCTTTTTCCGCTTTAATTCCTCTGTTAAGCCTTATATTTCCGAAATCCTCAATTTTTTTGAGTGCACCGTCCTCATAAATTCCGAGGAGAAACTGCCCGTTTATTATTCTATCCGAGGAATTTAAAACCTCAGCCGAAATTTTTCCGTCTTTCGATTTTTTAAGCCTTGTCCCGAAGTCGTTTTCTCCGTTTGCCGATATGTCTGTAAGAGAATATCTTTCATTTTCGCTTTGAATAACTATGTTTCCGAGAATTCCGCCCGAGGAATCCACGTCCCCTGTACTCAAACGGATTAAAATTCGGTCGCCCTTTGAAAGGGATATATTATTCTTTTCAAAAGCCGCGCTTTCGGGAGTTATTTCAAAATCCTCCGAATTTTCCGCTGTTTCAACAGTCGCTCCGTTTTTCAAAACCGTGCAGCGCCCGATGTTATCATAATCTTTTGAGCTTCCCGAATAAAGGGGTGCACTCACCGAGTAAACTCCGTTTTCCGGCGCTGTGAACATGACCGCAATTTCGCCCATGTTATCGCGAACCTTATTCGGAGTTCGCACAGCGAAGCTCACTCTCTGCCCTAAATAAATTCTTGCCGAGGTTGCATGGGTTCCGAAGCGCTCCGAAGAAGATACAAACGTATTCCTTGTACGGCTGCTCGTTCCCGCTTCATAGTAATATTTTGCTTTAACCGGCTTCATATAGGTCTCGTTTGATATATCGCCGTATTCCATGCCGCTCTTATTAAGGCTCGACGCTCCCGATACATACCCCGAGGTTACAAAGAAACTCCACGGCTCCCATGTTTTTTCTTCAATCTGATTTTTAACAAATCCCAAGCCATCGGATTTGTCAGCCGTGTACTCCGTCTTTAAAAACTCCGAAACCGTGCCGGGGTTTTTATCGCCTTTATATTTTGAAATATCAAGGCTTGAATTTCCCGAAAGATTCGCCGAAACATCGGCAGTGCTTAGATTTTCATACACCTTGCCGCCCGAAAAATCGAAGAAACACAGGTTATCATTAATTTTAAAACTCATAGCGGAGCTTCCTGCCGCGCATGCTCCCCTAAAGCAAGGATTATACAAATCGTTCCGATAGACTTTATTCTCGTTGAAAACCGCTCCGCTGTCATTAAACAAAACAACTGCAGATCCGCTTCTGCCGGAGTTATTCACAAATGTATTTTTCACCGAATTATGGTGTACCGATATATCCGATGTTCCGGTTCCGCCCCATGAAGAATTTGCCTCAACTGCAATCCCCTGCACACCGGAATCTATATAATTTGAGAAAATTTCATTATTCTTTCCGCTGCATGCAACCATTCCTCTGCTGCCCGGCAGAGCATAGACCGCATTTCCATAGCCTCTGCAATTCTGCGTTAGAAAGCGGTCCTTTGCATATGAAGTGAAAGAAATGCAATCGTCTCCGCTTGAATATATTGTGTTATACATAACATCTATATTGTTGCTCCGTGAAACCACGTGGATACCGTCTGCCCTTGTATTTTCCGCATAGTTATTAAAAATTCTTCCGTATGAAGAATGATATACGAGTATTCCTGCGCCCGAAAACAGACTTATGCGGCAGTCTGCCACGACAAAGTCCTCCGCACGATTTACATAAATCGCACCTGTTTGCGCATCATCCGACCTTACGCCCTCTGCGCCCATGAAATATATCCCGAAAACTCCGCACTTTTCGCCCGTCAGTTCAAGGCAGGCAGATTTTTCATTTGTGGAAATGAGCGCCGTTTTCTCAGCACCGTCACCACGCACCACAATCCCGTTTGCCAAAAGCTTTTCCGAATATAGATATTCGCCCTCCGGGATATAAACACCGCCGCCGATTTTTGCCGCACTGTCAAATGCAGCCTGAATAGCCGCACGGTCGTCAGTTTTTCCGTCGCCCTTTGCTCCGAAATTCATAACATTTAAGAAAGTCCTTGTCGGCTCTTCCTCCTTAACTTCCCTTTTGACTGCGCTTATGTTCACTGTCACGACAGTTCCCTCCGGTGCGCTCCCGAGAGAAAGGCGCAAATATGCCTTTTCATTTTCTCCGAGATTTGCCGCCGCACCGATTTTTCCGCTTGTTCCGAGATTTACCGAAGAAAGCTCCTTGTTATTTTCATAAAGTGATACCTTTGCTCCGCTCTGTGTCGATGCAAGGCTCGCTGACAGATAATAAATCCCCTCATCATAAGGGCTGTATCCGATAACTGCGTCCTCACCGCCTTTAAGCGTTACCGAAACACCGTCTGAAAAGCCTGAAATGCTTTCGCTTACCGAAAATCCGCTGTTTTCCGCTTTCGGAGCAATTCTTGAAAACGCCGCCGAATCGGTGTTTTCCGGATTTGTCGAATAGAAGCGCCAATTTCCCAGGGTAGTTTCTTCAATTCTGCTTAAATCGTATGTTTTTACTTTATTTCCCCATGTGTCCAACTCCGAAACCGTGCATGATGCAAAAAAGTTGTCGCCATACCAGTCGAAGCCGCCAAAAAGGCTGAACGCCACCTTATCGCCTGCCGAAAGCTGTACGCTGCCGCTGTTATATCTGCCGTCTCCTCTGCTCCCGTTTGTGTTTCTTATCTCAAAATCACGCGTGTTTTCTCTTGTTTCCTTTGTTTCTCCGTTTCTGAAAAACGAAAGCCGTGCCATATTTCCCGAGCCGAAAGCTCCGTTTAAACCACGGTTTTCGGCTTCAAAATTTACTTCATATGTCCCGTTTTTCGGTGCGGTGAACACCGCCGTTATTCCGTCGTCATTCGGGACCCACTTCCAGCCGCTTGCAAGCACATTCACCATGCCGTCGCTTGCGGACGGGTTTATTATCATCTGAGAAGTCCAGTTCCTATCGAGATTATCAACCTTGCTGTTCGACCAATAAACAATTTTATCCGAAAATCTTCTTTGTAATTTCTTAAAATCCGAAAAGCTTCTGTATGTATAGTCATTTTCATTTGCATTTTCTTCTACATTTGCTGCACTTTTATAAAATGAAGTGCTTTTATATATATTCCACGCTCCTGCCGATATATCGTTCCCGTCCTCATGCGATGTGACGCTGTTATTCCCGATATAATCGACTTCGTCGGTTGTTATCAATTTAGCATTTTCTATTCCTGCCTGCGACAAGTCATATCTTTCCAGAGTATCCTCCTTCAAGTCCAGCCTGTCTATAACATAGCGGACATAATAGTCCGTTCCTGCGTATTCTCTTCCCGAAAATATTCTTAAATATATTTTTGTGTTACTGGTCAGATAAATTGCTCCGCTTTTATATCTGCCGCTGCGTTCCTCTATTCCGCTTTCGCCCTCATTTTTGGCATAAAAGTCAAAGCAGTTTTCCTTGCTTTCCTTTGTTTCGCCCGGCTTTACAATTGTTATTCTTGCCATTCCGCTGTCCGAATAATACCAGGAGCCGTCGTCCTGTGCAAGTCCCCTGTTCGTTACGCTGCAATCTATATCATACCAGCCATCACTCGGAATGGTGAAGCAAGGTGCCGATCCGGTTTTTGTGTATTTATATGCACCGGGAGTAAAGTGCAAAAGCCCCTCCTCCGGGATGCTTTCCAAATATGCATTCCAGTTTCTATCCTTTGAATACCTGTCCGCAATATTCAGCCAAAATCCTTTGGTTCCGTTGTCTGAGCTGTGATCATATGCCGCCTTGAAGTTCTTGGTATCTGAATATGTGATTGCTCCTCCCGAGAAAAAATCGGGAGCAATAACAAAGCTCCATGGCGTATAGTTAGCTGCTGCGGCAACCGCAATTTCAGACAAAATTATTGATAATGTTATCAGTATTGTTAGTAGTTTCTTCATTATATGCAATCCTCCCTGTATTCTGCGGCTGCCCGGTGAGGGGTGCGTTTTCACGCACCCCGCCAAACAAAGTTATTAGTACATAAGTGCTTCCTCTGACGGCTCCAACGTTGTCAAATCCAACATCATAATTTTCAGAACCGCTTTTGACGCGTCTGCATCTGTCGGAATTGTTACGCTTGCCGAGAAGTTTTTCAGTCCGCTGCCGCTGCCGTTTGAAACATCAATTGCGATAAGTCTGAGACCGCTGTCTGTCTTTTCGTAAAGCGCTGCAACCATTGCGCCGTCTGACATTGCATTTCTTTCAATATCAATTTTGCTGCCCCGTGAAAGTGTATTTACCTTGCTGACATTAACTCCGCCCGAAACAACGCTGATTGATTCCTCAACTTTTGCAATTGACGGATTAATTCTCAAAATCGCCTCATCATCTCCGATGTTTGAAATTCTAAACTCGATTCTGTCGCCTGCGAAAAGCTCTGCTGAGGCTAACTGTGTGTTTTTCTCGCTTGTTGCGTTGAACTGAGCAATCGGAGTTACCGCTGTTGTTTCAAGAGGAGTCTTTTTCGGAATTGTTTTTGAAACAGCTACGGTTGCACCGGTGCCCGAAAGGAGCTGCGTTGCGGCTTTTATGCTATATGTTCCGTCCTCCGGAATATCATAAGTTATAATCATGTCGTCGCCCGCTGTTCTGACAACTGCGCTTTCATCTCCGCTGTTCCAGCCGAATGACGGAGCCTCGTTCTTCATTGTAACCTTTCCGCTTGTTCTGCCCCAATAAGATGAAGTTCTTGCGGCATATGAATTAAAGCCGGAAAGTGTGTCTGTGAGTGTGTTCACATCTGCTGCCTGGAGCGGAACATATTTGAAGGTGTCCTCCTCGCCTTTTGCAGAGGCAAACAAGTTCCAGTTTCCGAGCTTTGTAAATGAAGACTCTCCGAGATTATAGCTCTCTGCAAGTTTTCCCAACTCATCATATCTGTCGATGATTACATGACCCATAAAATCATCTTTGTCTGCACAGCTGCCATTATAAAGCTCAAGCCAGATTCTGTCCCCTGATGAAAGCTGCTTTTGGGCGGACTCAAAGGGGTCTCCCGACTCTCTTATGTCCGGAATTTCAAATACCGAAATATTGTCTGCAATCGGAGTGGTTTCACTGCCATTTAAGAATACCACTCTTGCATAGTTATCGTCTCCGTAGCCTATCTTGTTGTCTACAGACCAGCCATAGTTTTTAACATCTGTGCGAAGAGCATAACTGCCATCCTTCGGAACTGTGAATCTTATGCCTACACCGTACTTATTCTCTCCGTTCACTGTACGAGGTGCAGGAATAAATCTGACAAGCTTATCCGCACTTCCGGGATATATTTCAAGCCCGGCATCCCAGTTATTGTCGCCACTCTCATATGTATCGTATCGGTGTACAATTATTCCCTCTCTCTGATAATCGCTTTGAGTACCTATCCACTTAACTCCGCCGGCAATTTCTCCGCCCTGAAATAATGCATGGTTTTCTCTCATAGAGGTTTCATTGAAAGCTTTATCCTTGCTCCTATCGGCAGCAGTTTCTTTATCATAAAACTGATCTGTCAAGAAAAATTCCCAGTTTTCAAACCTTGCTGCACTGCCTTGGAATCCACCACCTGCATTGTATGTTCCTGTACCTGTTATTGAAGCATTGTCTGTTTCGATTTCATTTGCTGTGAGGCTATCCTCTCCCGGAACAATCGTTCTCTTGGTCTGAACGCCTATCTGGTTCAAATCATAGGTTTCAAGAATATCGCCTGCCGCATTAACCTTATGGATTTTATAGGAAAGATATATACTATCTCCCCAATCGTCAATACCTTGAGAAAGGCGCAACATAATTTTTGCGCCGGGTTTAAGGAGCTTGGAATCGCTTTTATAATAACCTTTTTCACTCTCGGTCGCTTTTCCCTGAGGATCTGCCTCTCTTACAGGAAAATCATGGCAGTTTTTTGAGTTTTCCTGAACTTCACCATTATTAAGTATGCATATTCTTACGGCATTGCCGTCTTTTACATTACCGCCACCGTAATTTCCGTTCACACCTTTATTAAGTGCGTCGCATTCTGCAACCCAAAGTCCTGTTTCCGGGACAGTGAACATTACTCCGGCACCGTTATCCGAAGTTGTTTCTGGCTTAGAAGATTTTATTTCAAATCTGTTATCCGCAGAATTCGGCATTGTTTTTATCCATGCGTCCCAGTTTGGTTCCCAGCTGGCAAATACAGCGCGAGTTACCCCTCCGTATGCGTTATCCGCCGTTCTTAAGCTGTAATTAAAAGTGGTTATGTCGGAATATGTTATTGCTGAAGCATCATAATTGAATATCTTTCCCGCAAAGAAGCTCCATGGTCCGAGGTCTTCTTCGGCAGAAACAGGAACCGCTCCGACTCCGTAGCCTCCAAAAACGGCAGCCGCCTGCAAAACTGCAAGAGCCTTTAAAATTTTACTTTTCATTTTCTTATCATTCCTTTCCGCACCTTTTTTCAAAAGGTGCATAAATTTTTTTATATTCAACCGATTTCCGAATCGGCTAAATTCTATTCAAACACCGCGCACGATTCCAGAACGCGCGGATTGTTAAATCCGTTCCATGCAAAAAACATAATTTTCTTTGTATTTTCATCGGGAGTCAGCTCAAAATCAAATTCCTTCGACTCATATTCCCCGACCGTTACCGGAGCGAGCGCCGTAACTTTATACACCGCATTGTTTTCATCATAGAAAGCGGCAAAAGGAGAAATCACGTTTTTGCTGTTTTCATAATTTAAAAATCCAAGCTTTGCGCTCAAAGTCTTTCCCGTTTCAACCTCCGCAAGCGACGAAACAGCCTTGCCATCAGATGTGCAGGTGAGCTTTAAGCCCTTTTCAATTTTAACAATTGAAAAAGTTAATTTCAGATTATCCTCGGTTTTGGTTTTCTTTTTATTTATGCGGAGCAAAATCTTATCTCCGTCACAAAGGCTTGCTTTTTTCGTAAGCGATATCTTTTTGCCGCTGCTCACT
>CAKSFY010000105.1 GCA_934454035.1 uncultured Clostridia bacterium
TATTGGGAGCAGACAAAATAGCTTGCTCCCCTAAAAAAATTGTGCTTTTTTGTGTCTACTTACTTGACTACAGTTCAGTTCATTCCGCGGTTTTGGTTAAGCAGCATTTCATCACCGTAAACGTCCAAAAAGTCCTTTGCCTCAGGATAGTCGGCAAGGTTTATAATTTTTCCTTCTGTTGCCATTGCGGCACTTCCTTGCAGGAAAATATCCGGCAAATCGTCGGCATTATCGGCAAGGGTAAGCTGCTCTGCGCATAGTCATCGCCTTTTACCACATAATCGATTTTTATGCCTTTTTCCTTTCCTGTTGTGTTGTTCCACTCATTTGCAAGTTCCTGAACTATGCTTTTTGAGTGAGAGTTGTTCGTCTACAAAGTAATTGTGTCCACTCCGTTTTCGGACGTCGACGTTTTCTTATCTCCGCCGCAGCCTGCCAATGATGACATAAGCATTACTGCCGCAAGTCCGAAACAAATTTTTCTTTTCATAATAAAACCTCCGTAAAATAATTTTTTTGGGTATTCCCCTTTTTATATTATTTATTATAGCACAAAAAAAGGACGTTTGCACGTCCATTTTTTGTAGACATTTTTGTAATATTTTCCTGATAACCAATTATTTCACTGTTCCACGGTTGTAATAAACACAGAATTATCACTCCCGTATTTTTCGCAGCCTTTAGGCTGCATCCATTCGGCCGCCGTAATAATTGCTTTATTGTCATTAATCTGCGTTACTCCAAAGTTTCCGAGCCTTGCTCCGCGCTCGGGTACAACAATTTGCTCGGTGTGACGAAGAATCCGCATATTTTCCGTATCCCGCCATGAAAAGCGGTGCTCTGTGCCTGAAAATATGATCGTTGTTCCCTGCTTTCCTTGTATAAACAAGATACAATTTTCCGCCTCACCTGAGCCAATGCTGCTGAGTGTTATAATTCGGCAAAATATCACCGGTATCCCATCGCCACGGCTGCTGCTTTTCAAATGTTCTTCCGTCCGTGCTCACCGACCAATATCCGCACTCGTCATTTCTGAGCGTGAGATAATATTTATCATTGAATCGGCAAAGTGAACCTTCATAAAGCCCCCTTGCCACATCAAGACTTAATTCGTTGCTCATTTCCTTATATTTAACGGTTTCTCCGTCATAAGAGCATCTCATAACACCCGAATTATATCTGTTATCCCTCGGAATATATACCGGAATCAGCAAATCTCCGTCATCCGTCTCAACAAACTGCGAGCAGCCCGTAGCGCAATCCTTAGGATAAATATCGCGCGGTGTTTCGATTTTTTTCATTTCGGAGCAAATATCGTTTTTTATATCATAAGTAAAATAACAGGTGCAGCGGCTGTCACCGAAAACAGGGGTAAGACTGCCGGGTTTATACGAGACCGAATGTCCGCAAATGATTGCCGTGCCGGTTTTTTTATGCAGCAAATGTGTTGAATCGCAGCAAAGATGCGCCGTACCGTCATCGGTATACGTTGCCTCGGCAATCGGCTTCGGTTCAGTCCATGTTCTGCCGCCGTCATCGCTTTTTAAAAGTACCGGCGGTAAAAACAAATCACTGCCCGAAACATTAAGCTTCTGCATAGTCATTATAAGTTTATTGCCGCCTATCGTACCGGCTCTTGCGTGAACGTAACATTCCTTTCCGTCATAGCTGCCGGGGATTTTGCTTATATCAATTTTCATTTTATACGTACCTCCGCAAAATAATGAAATTATTTTTTATAACATCGCACGTATCAAAGTCAACCCCTGCTACAAAAAATGGACGTTTTAAACGTCCATTTTTATTATTCTTCTTTTTCTTTTTTCACATACGATATATCATTTTCCTCAACCGGCGGTTTATATTCCCCCGCAATGCCGAATGTTTCATTATCATTTGATTTAAGAGCCTTGTAAATTTCCGCCCATGCCGATTTTCTGAACACCGACACAAAAAGGCTTATCAAAACCGCAGGAATAATCAAAAACATTCCCAAAATCATGCAGGACATTCCGCCGATTCCCTCCAGCATCATAATTGCACCGACCGTAAGTAACACAACCGGGAAAAGAACGGCAGCAAATGTAAATATACAAAATGTCAAATCAACCGCAAATATTTTTTTCTTTCTGCCCTTTACCATGTTTCTGCTTTTTGCGTAGCATTCGGTAAAGCTGCATTCGGGATTATCCGCAAGGATATATGTCGTCATCGCAAAGTTATATGATATATTAATAACGAAAAACAAATATGCCGCCATCAAAATCAAAGAATATACCAATACAGTGACTGCCGGAATTATTCCGGAATTCATATCGCCGAATGCAAGCATAATAACTCCAAGTCCTGCAAAAACCGCCACCATATACACCGTGGTCAGTGCAGTAACAATAAGCGTTAAAAGTAAATTAATCACAAATGTTGTTTTTACAAGCTGCCCGTAATTCTTTTTAAAGCCGTCGGTCAGCAGTGAAAAATCCGGCTTGTCGCTCATAAACAATTTGCTTAAGCCGACCTCAAGCGGATTTGCGGCAAATATTGTAATAAGCAGTCCGACTATCCCGATATTCTGCAAAAAGCCGCCGCCCGTTCTCATAACAGTCCAAAATTCCGAGCTTCTGTCCATAATATTTTCATATGAAAAAAGTCCGCTCCGCATGCTTATCAAAAATCTGTTCAGCGAATTAAAACTGTCTATTACCCCGTCTCCTATTCCCGATACTATTGAAAAAATCAGCATAGCCGCCAGGTATATCCAAAAATAGCTTTTTGTCTTGCCGAAGCTTTCTTTCAGGATTTCTTTTCTGTTAATTTCCATAATTTTACCTCTCTGCACACAATACTCTTTCCACTTTGCATAAATCCTTTATGCGCCTTATATTTTTAAGTCCTGCGTCCGCCATCAGTCTCTCAACCGTGTCCGCCTGACTATGCCCAACTTCAAAGTAAATCTTTCCGTGCTGCTGCAAAAGCTTCGGCGCAACCGAGCAAATCCGCCTGTAAAATAAAAGCCCGTCCTCTCCGCCGTCCAATGCAATACGCGGCTCATAGAAGCTTACTTCCTTTTGCAGTTTATCTATTTGAGCAGTTTCAATATAAGGCGGATTCGAGACTATCACATCATAAACTCCGTCGGGAATTTCATTTAAAATATCGCATTTTTCAAAGCGAACACGCTTGGAGAGTTCCGTTTTCTCCGCATTCCTGCGCGAAAGTTCCAGTGCACTGTCACTTATGTCAATCCCCGTCACAAATGCGCTGCTGTTATAATGCGCAATGCTTAAAGCTATGCACCCGGAACCGGAGCAAATATCAAGTACATTCATTCCCTTATTTTCGCTCAAAACGGTTTCTGCCAAAACTTCGGTATCCGCTCTGGGGACAAGCACGCCTTTATTAACTTCAAGTTCCAGCCCCATAAACTCCCAAACACCGAGTATATACTGAAGCGGCTCTCTTTGACAGCGCCTTCGGCAAAGACTCCTGATTTTTTCCGTGTCCCCGTCAGAAACCTTCCTGCCGCCCTCCAGCACAATGTCTATCGGCTTTAATCCGAGATAAGTCCTTACTATGAGATTTGCGTCAAATACTGCATTTTCTATATTGCTGTCCTTTAATTTTCCGACACATTCTTTGATAAGCTCACGGATTACCATTTATCCTCCTCCGAATTTTCGGGAATTACCGCTTCCATTGATTTAATAGCAACCTCTATCTGACTGTCATCCGGCTCTCTTGTTGTGAGTCTTTGCAGCCACAGACCAGGCTTTGAAAGCAGCGCAACGCATTTATTATCGCTTCTGCCTGCCCATTTTATAATTTCATACGAAATTCCGGCAACAACCGGCAAAAGCAAAAGTCTCATTATCATTCTGAGTACAACGCCCGTTTTCGGCAGCATTGCAAATAAAATAATACTTACAATCATAACAAAAAGCAAAAAACTTGTTCCGCATCTCGGATGGAAACGCGTATGTTTCCGGACATTTTCCACGGTCAGCTCCTCGCCATGCTCATAGCAGGCTATAGTTTTATGCTCCGCTCCGTGATATTCGTATACTCTTTTAATATCTTTCATCTGTGACACCAATGCAAGATAACCGATAAAAATAATCAGCTTGATTATACCCTCCGTTATGCTTGTAAATGCTTTTGTTTTCGCAGCGGCGGCAAACGGCGTCATGGCAAGAAGCCACTCTATGCCCCTTGTCAAAAGAGTCGGCAGCATAATAAACAGTGCCACGCTCATTATAACCGAAAGCGCAACGGCAACATATATTACTATATCCTTTATTTTATCTCCGAATTTATCCTCAAGCCACTTGTCAAACTTGCTCTCAGATTCTTCTCCGTCCTCCAAATCAATCTGATCTGCCGAAAACATAAGCGCTTTCATGCCGACTGCAAGGCTTGTAAAAAAGTTTATGCAGCCTCTTATTATCGGCAGCTTTAAAATTTTATTTGACATTGCCGCAGCATTGTCGTTTACCTCTACCAAAATATCACCGTCCGATTTGCGGACCGCCATAGCCGTCTTGTGCGGGCCGCGCATCATTACTCCCTCAATAATTGCCTGTCCGCCTATAGATGTTTTTTTCTTCTCATTCATTTATTCTAATCCCCTTTATTTGATTTAACAACAGCAGCATCTTGAACATAAAACGCTTCCGCAAAGACAAGTCAAAAGATTATTTGCTCCGCAGCAATTAATATAATCCGTTTTAAACTCCCTGTAGGTTTGATTCTGTGCTTCAAAGCTTGAAAGCGTTGCTCTGTATTCCGCATTTTCCGGGTCCATTCCGACTGCCGTTTCTATAAAGCTTTTGCCCTTGTCATACCAACCCTTGTTTATATAAATAAGCCCCATAAGATAATGCCACTCGGCATTTCTTTCAAGTCCCGAAAGCATTGACTCAGCTTCGGCAAGGCGTCTCATTCTGATTAACATTCTTACTCCGTCAAAGCCTGCGGCTGTATATCCGCCCGAATAGCTGCCGCCATAGCCGCCTGAATAGCCGCTGTTTGACGTCTGTTTTTTATTTGTTATCATATCATAAGCTTCGTTTATTTCCTTAAGCTTTTCGGTTGCCATATCCGCCATTGGTGTATTTACGTATCTGTCCGGATGATATTTTTTTACCAGGTTGCGGTATGCTTTTTTAATTGTCTCTTCATCGTCATTCGGATTTACACCGAGAACCTCATATGGATTCATTATTTTCCTCCGTTTTTAATACTTTGCTTTGTACGCCGCCCATTCCGGCATACAGTATATTCCTTATAATTCCGTCATTACGGCTTACATTGAGCAAATCATATGCCGCCGCAATCTTGGCAAGATTGTATGTCAGTGTTGATTCGGTTTCTTTTTTGAGATTGCCGGCTCTGTGCTTAAAAGGATTATACGAATTTGTTTTAATATCCTTTTCCAGGTCGTCGTATGCGTCAATTAAATATATCCATCTGCCGATATTATATCCCATCCACGAAAGAATTTTTCTTGTATTATCATCGGTTATAAAATCCGGAGTAAAGATTATTTCGCATATTTTTGCAAAGCAGTCCGCAATTTCATCCGGCTCGGAGCAGTTGTTTTTTTCAAGCGCCGACATTTTTCCCAGCAGCTCTGAAATGCTTTTTGCATATGAAGTATATTTTATTTTCCTCATCGGAAATGAGTAAATCAATTTTCCGAAAAATGCTTTTAACGACCTCTCATCCCTTAAATCGTCCTCAAACTTTTTATATACCAGAAGGATACTCATCTGCGCCGCATATTCCATAACCCTGCCGCCGCTGATTGCTTTTTCTTTTTTTAAGCGGTGAGCCGCACAGCGAAAAGCTTCTTCACTTTCTTCTTCGTCACAAACTGCCGCAAGAAGTATTGCCAAAAAGGTCATATCATAGCTGAGCCCAATTCTTGCTGCATGCGAATATTTTCCTATTTCTCTGCACAAGCCGCAATAATATGATAAAAAACGTTCGTATTCTTCATCATTGAGTTCTCTTCTGCTTATGCGGACATATCCGAACATACTCTTCTCCGTTTCTTATAAATATCTGATTATCCTAGAATAGTATACCTCTGTTTACACTTTTTTTCAAGCAATTACTGACTTTTTATAAGAAAATTTATTTTTTGTTCATATTTTTTATATTATTTAAAATACTAATACAAAACAGATTAAACGAAAGGTGATTTAAAATGTCAGCTAAAAATTCGCAGGAATATTTGAAAAAAATAGATAAAAAAGTACCGAAATCTCATACACCGATAAATCTTGTAAAAGCATTTTTAATCGGTGGTCTTATCTGTACTGCCGGTCAGGTAATAATGAACATATATCTGTCCTTCGGCTTAGACAAAGACCGTGCATCAACACTTGTTTCTGTGACGCTTATTTTCCTCGGAATTCTTTTAACCGGTCTGGATTTATACTGCAAAATCGCAAAGCACGGCGGAGCAGGCACACTTGTACCGATTACCGGATTTGCAAACGCGATGTCCTCTCCTGCAATTGAGGCAAAAACCGAAGGATATGTTCTCGGAGTCGGAGCAAAGCTCTTTTCAATTGCCGGGCCGGTAATCGCTTACGGAATATGCGCCTCCGCCGCTGCCGGAATAATTATGTTCATTTTTAAAATGTATTAGTCTACAGTTCGTGATAATAAGGCACTATATCCTCGTAATTTCCGTCTTTTTTTAAAAAACCGTTCGGAATAACGCCCAGCGGAACAAATCCGAGCTTTTCATACAAATGCCTTGCAGACGCATTGGTCTTTACAACCGCGTTGAACTGCAGTATTCCAAAGCCGTTTGCTTTCGCTCTTTTAAGCGAATCCGAGACAAGCATTTCGCCGATATGTCTGCCGCGTGCGGATTTTTTAACTGCGTAGCTTGCATTTGAAATATGACCGCAGCGGCCGACATTATTCGGATGCAATATGTAAAGTCCCATAATCTCGCCGGTTTCCGAATCCTCGGCAACGCAGGTCTCTGTCTGCAGGGCAAAAAACTCCTCCGCTCCCTTTTCGTCAAGCGTTTCTGTCTGAGGAAAAGCAATTCCGTCCTCGACAACCTCATTCCAAATATCAGCCATTTCTCTTATATCTTTTTTTTCATACTTTCTTATGTTCACTTTATTCGCTCCCTTTCTTAATTTTATTGTACCACATATTATTTAAAAAATCTATATTTTCCTGATAATTCGGGTAAAATATTATTCGAGGTGAAATATATACTATGTTTGGAATCATATTCGCGATAATTGCCGGTGCCGCAATGAGTATTCAAGGTGTAATGAACACCAGGCTGAGTGAAAAAATAGGCTTGTACGAATCAAATATGATAGTTCAGGGAACTG
Organism: uncultured Clostridia bacterium; assembly: GCA_934454035.1. GTDB lineage: Bacteria > Bacillota > Clostridia > UBA1381 > UBA1381 > CAKSQL01. Next base: position 7,365 of record CAKSFY010000105.1, read on the forward strand.
CATTTATCCTTTCGGTTTTTGCCGTGTGGCTGCTCGGCAAGGGTAACTTAAAAGAAATTTCCGGAGTAAACAAATGGTATCTTTTGGGCGGAGTTTTGGGAATGGTTATCACAATCACCGTCATGCAGGCAATCGGCAGGCTTTCGCCAGCGGTTGCGGTAAGCATTATTCTGATATCGCAGCTTTTGGTTGCCGCATTGATAGACGCATTCGGAATTATGGGCAGTGAAAAGGTTGCCTTCGGCTGGAATAAATATGTCGGTCTTGTGCTTATGATAGGCGGAATGTTATTGTTTAAGCATAAATTCGGAACATAAAAGCCACGGAGATGTTATAAATTTTCCGAAACACAAGATGCAAAAGGGGCTGTAAAAAAAGTCCGGAACGCAAGAAAAGAAGAGAAAAGCACATATTACAGAAAATATAATTGTTTTAGTCTGAACATTTGTATGTAGAAAAATCAAAAAAATGATTTTTCATAAAATTATTTCTTTTCTTGCTATCAACAAACTTCGCCACTCAGTGTACGCGAGTACACTGCCGGGTATCCCAAAGCTAAAGCTTTGGCTCAGTTTGTTAATTCCGAAGCATTTTTTCCTATCCCCTAAAAAGGCGGTGTAC
>CAKSFY010000106.1 GCA_934454035.1 uncultured Clostridia bacterium
GCATATATGTCTTCTGCGGAGCTGCCGTAGTCCTTTTTAAATTTTTCAACTGCTTTTTGAGCTATTCTTTTTACGGTACCCTTCCAGCCGGAATGAACTGACGCAATTACCTTTTTCTTTTTATCATACAGCAAAACCGGAACACAGTCGGCATAAAAAGTAACAAGCGCAGCCTCCGGGTCGTCGGTTATAAGTCCGTCGGCACTTTTAAATTTATTCGGCGAATACAAACCGTTTCCGCAGTCTGCCCTTGTCACATTAACGATATTGTCCTCATGAACTTGATTTGACAAAATCAGACTTTCGGGATTGATTCCGATGCCGCCGCAGATTATCTCAAAATTACGCATAACATTTTCACGCTTATCTTCCGAATGAAGCCGCAAATTCATGCTTTCGTATATGCCTGTGCTTACTCCTCCTCTTTTGGTGGTAAAGCAATGCCTTACTCCGTCAAAATCCGATATTTTATAAAATTCCAAATCATTATATTTTACAAGCTCAAACAATTTTACTGCTCCTTATTAAAATATGCCCATACTGCTCTTGCTGCCTTTTTATCCATTCCGTCTACCGCGAAAAGTTCTTCCTCACTTGCATTTGCAATAGCAGAAATAGTTTTAAAATGTGTCAAAAGCGCCCTGCGTCTTACTTCTCCGATACCCTTGATATTTTCAAGCTCGGATTTAACGCTTTCCTTTTTGTGCAGCGAACGGTGATATGATATTGCCGTTCTGTGAACCTCATCCTGAATTCTTGTAACAAAATTAAACACACCCGTGACGGCTGAAATACCTATTTCTCCGTCTTTTGAAACAAGTCCTCTCGTTCTGTGCTTGTTATCCTTAACCATGCCGAATGCCGGAATGTCCACATCCATTTGCTCCATAATCTCCAAAGCAGCATTCAAATGCCCTTTTCCTCCGTCTATCAAAATCACATCCGGGTAAGGCAGAAATTTAGCTTCTTTCACGTTCATTTCATTATTTTCGATTTTTTCTTCTTCCTCAAGTGCGTGACGAAATCTTCTGTACAAAACTTCTTTCATTGATGAATAATCATCACTGCCCTCAACTGTTTTTATTTTAAATTTTCTGTATTTTCCCGGAGCCGGCTTTCCGTTTTGAAAAACAATCATTGCAGCAACATTATCCGCTCCAGAAATATTTGAAATATCATATGCTTCGATTCGCTCCGCAGTCCTGCCTAGTCCGACAAGCTTTGAAAAAGCGCTGAGCGTTGTATTTTTTTCCTTTTCCTTAAGCTTTGAAATAATCCAATTTCCTGCTGCTGTTTCGGCATTTTTTTTGACCATAAGCATAAGTTTTTTCTTTTCTCCGCGTTTAGGTGTTTGAATCTCTGCCTTGCAGCCTCTTTTTTTCGTCAGCCATTTTGATATTGTTTCGGTATCGTCAATCTCACGTTCTGTCAAAATCAAAGGCGGTATATCGGACTTATCCATATAAAACTGTTTTACAAAATCGGCAAGTAAAACCTCAGCTGTTTCCTCAGCCATATCAATCTTATAATTTTCCCTGCCTATTATTTTGCCGCCTCTTACAAAAAATATCTCCGTAAAAGCTTTTCCGTCCGCTTCGGCATATGCGATAATATCCATATCGGTCTGCGAATCGGAATTGATAATTTTTTGTTTTTCCGACAGAGCATTAACCGATTTTATCTTATCTCTTAATCTTGCGGCTCTCTCATATTCAAAATTTTGCGCCGCCTCTTTCATTTCCCCTTCAAGTTCTTCCAAAAGCTTTTTGTGGTCGCCACTTAAAAAATCGCATATTTCATAAAAAATCTTTTGATATTCCTCTTTTGAAACATTGCCTGTGCAAGGAGCAAAACAATTGTTTATGTGATAATTAAGGCAGGGTCTCCCTTTTCCTATATCCTGAGGGAAATGCCTTTGGCAGGTAGGCGGTTTAAATATCTTTTGTATTATGTCCAAAGTATTTTTGATAGTATTCACACCCATATAAGGACCGAAGTATTTTGCGCCGTCATTTTTAAGAACACGTGTCTTTAATATTTTCGGATACTCTTGATTTATAGTAACCTTTAAATACGGATATTGCTTATCATCCTTTAAAAGAATATTATATTTCGGACGGTATTTCTTGATGAGATTGCACTCTAAAATGAGTGCTTCAACTTCCGAATCGGTAATAATATACTCAAAATATGAAATATGCGAAACCATCGCCCGAACCTTCGGAGTATGTGAAGCACTGTTTTGAAAATATTGGCGTACTCTGTTTTTCAGTATTTTTGCTTTTCCGACATAGATAATGGTATCATCGGCACTATGCATAAGATATACACCCGGACGTTCGGGTAAATTTTTCAGTTCTTCTTTTAAATCAAACATAAAATTCTTTCTAAGAAAAAACTCTACATCAATACAATGTAGAGCCGTCCTTAATATCCTTTATTATTACTCTGTAAAGTTAGAAGCAATCAAATGCACCAAAACTTCAACCGCTTCTTGCTCATCGGAACCGTCTGCAATGATATTTATTGATGTTCCTTTCGTTATCCCCAAAGACAAAACTCCAAGCAAGCTCTTGGCATTAACCTTCCGTTCATCTTTTTCAACCCATACACTGGATTTAAATTCATTTGCTTTTTGTATGAAAAAAGTAGCCGGTCTAGCATGAAGTCCTACCTGATTCTGCACAACTACATCTTTTGAAAACATACATAAATCCCCCTTGCAAGATTTTAATTATTTATCCGATTGACAACAAAATTCTGTCATCAAAACACACTGTCTTATTGTATAGCATACTAAAAAATTCATTAATCGTCAACAAATTTTTAATAACTATGTAAAAATTTAGTCAAGATAGACTATAAAGCCAAATATTATTTTTTATTTTCGTCAATTTCAACTACCGGCTTTACACCGTTTTTTAGCTTTTCTCTAACCTTTGCTTCAATTTCATCGCAGAAGTCATGGTTTTCTTCCATATAGCGTCTTACATTATCTCTGCCCTGTCCCAGTCTTTCGCCGTTGTATGAGAACCATGCTCCCGACTTTTGAATGATATCCATGCTTACCGCAGTATCAAGTACATTGCCTTCTTTGGAAATTCCTTTTCCGTAAAGAATATCAAATTCAGCTTCTTTAAACGGAGGTGCAACCTTATTTTTAACAACCTTGACTCTTGTTTTGTTACCGATTATTTCGGTTCCGTCCTTTATTGCCTCCTGCCGTCTTACTTCAAGACGAACGGATGAAAAGAACTTTAAAGCTCGTCCGCCCGGTGTTGTTTCCGGATTTCCGTAAACTACACCGACCTTTTCTCTCAGCTGATTTATAAAAATAACAGCCGTTCCCGATTTGCTTGTGATACCGGTTAATTTTCTGAGTGCCTGAGACATAAGGCGAGCCAGCAAACCCACATGCGAGTCACCCATTTCACCCTCAATTTCAATCTTAGGAACAAGTGCCGCAACCGAGTCTATTACTATAACATCCAACGCGCCGCTTCTTACAAGTGCTTCCGCTATTTCCAAAGCCTGTTCGCCTGTGTCCGGCTGCGATACAATAAGATTATCAATATCAACACCCAGCTTCTCTGCATATTCGGGATCAAGCGCATGCTCAGCATCAATAAATGCAGCCTCACCGCCTCTTTTTTGAGCTTCTGCAACAACATGAAGCGCAACAGTTGTTTTTCCCGACGATTCCGGACCGTATATTTCGATAACACGTCCTTTTGGCATACCTCCCACACCTAATGCAAGATCAAGAGTGAGCGATCCCGTCGGAATAACATCTACGCTGATTGACGGTGCATCGCCCAGCTTCATTATGCTCCCTTTTCCGTATTGTTTTTCTATCGCGCCGAAAACTGACTCCAGCGCCTTTTTCTTTTCTTCCGGTTCCGATATGGCAGTCGGTACAACCTTCTTATTATTGTCTTTTCCCATACGCGTTCCTCTCCGAAACAAATTTCATATACTACATCTATTATATATCACTTTTAGACAAAAATCAAGTGTTTTTTTATTTAATTCGCTTAAAAATCATATCAAATGCATTTAATGCCGCTGTATATCTTATTTTTTCTCGGCTTCCCGTAAGCATGAGTTTTCTGACATCGGCAACACCGTTAAAGCAAACCGACACATAAACCAATCCAACAGGCTTTTCGGCTGTTCCTCCGCCCGGACCTGCTATTCCAGTTATACCGACACCAAAGTCCGAGCCTGCGGCTTTTGATACTCCCTCCGCCATCTCTTTTGCGGTCTCGCGGCTTACAGCTCCGAATTTGCTGAGTGTGCCGCTCTTTACACCAAGATATTTCATTTTTGCATTATTGGAATAAGTTACAAAGCTCTCACTCAAAATATCTGAGCTTCCCGGGATATCAACTATCATTTTAGCAAACATTCCACCGGTGCAGCTTTCCGCTGCCGATACCGTAAGCTTGTTTTTTATAAGCAATTCCACAACAGTCTCTGCAAGAGTCTTGTCCTCCTCAGCATATATATATTCGCCTATTTCCTTAATTATTCTTTCTCTCGCATTTGTTATCAGTCTTTTGCCATCCTGCTCATTTTCTGCCATTGCTGCAAGTCTTAACCGAACTCCCGCCGTTTCCGCATACGGAGCAAGCGTCGGATTTGCACTCTTTTCCATCATATCTTTAAGCACTTCCGCAACCTTTGCCTCACCTATTCCAAACAGCTTAAAAGTATGAGAATACAAAGTTCCTGTCGATTTTTTCTTCAGATAAGGCAAAACGCTTTCTTCAAACATCGGCATAAGTTCATTTGGCGGACCGGGCAGCATTATTGCCGCTTTACCGCCCTTTTCTATTATGCAACCCGGAGCAGTCCCATTATTATTTTTAAGAATAATAGAATGTTCCGGCATCATTGCCTGTTTAATATTGCTTTCCGGCATTTCACGATTTGTTTTTTTGAAATATTCTTTTATTGAATCCAGGCTATCCTTATCAAGCACAAGCCTTTCATCCATAGCTGCCGAAATGACCTCCTTTGTCAAATCGTCCGGCGTAGGACCAAGTCCCCCCGACACAATTACAATATCCGCCCTATTAAGAGACATATTTAAGCACTCGGTAAGTCTTTCTTTATTATCACCCACCACAGTCTGATAATATACATTAATTCCAAGCGCAGACAATTGTTCGGATAAAAATTTCGCATCGGTATTTAAAATTTCTCCCAGCAAAATCTCCGTTCCCACAGATATTAATTCAGCTTTCATACTCAGCATCTCCTTTTATGCTTTCGGGAAAACTTCAATGTATTCCACTCCGTCAAGTGCATTTTTGATAAGCCCGTCAACATCAAGCACCGACTCGGTTTTTTCCACGCTTGCAAGCTTCGGGTTTGTGGTAGGATGTTTCGGGGTAAATACGGTGCAGCAATCCTCATAAGGCAAAATAGATGTCTCAAACGCACCGATTTGCCTTGATCTTGTTATTATTTCTTCTTTATCCATACCGATGAGCGGACGCAGCACAGGCATCTTCACAACAGAATTTGTTACGTTCAGTGCGGCAATTGTCTGGCTTGCTACCTGACCTACACTTTCACCCGTGATAAGTGCCGATGAATGATGTACTTCTGCCAGCTTTTCCGCAATTCTCATCATAAAACGACGCATTATAAGCGTCATATGCTCCTCGGGACAATTGTCACGGATAGCAAGCTGTATTTCAGTAAAAGGCACAACATACAAATTCACTTTTGACGTGTACCTTGCTAAAATTCCGGCAAGGTCAATAACCTTTTCTTTCGCTCTGTCGCTTGTATACGGAAAGCTGAAAAAGTTTACGGCATTAATTTCAACTCCTCTTTTTGCAATCATATGCCCTGCAACCGGACTGTCAATTCCTCCGGATAAAAGAAGAGTTGCCTTGCTTGCGGTTCCGATAGGCATGCCGCCCTGTCCCGGGATTTTATTCTGTTCGCAATACACATATGCCGCAAAGTCGCGAACCTCAATCTTAACCGTTATTTCGGGATTGTGCACATCTACGATCAGACCGCTGCACACATCGTCAAGATAACCTCCGACCTCCATAGCTGTCTGCAGCGAATTGTACGGAAAACTCTTATCTGCTCTTTTGGCTTCTACCTTGAACCTTATTCCCGGCTTAAGCTCGTTTCTGCAATATTCAGATGCAGCGGCTTTGATTTTTTCGATATCCTTTTCAACCACGCATGCCTTGGTAATCGAAACAATTCCGAACACTCTTGTAAGCTGCTTTATAACTGCGTCTGTTTTGCTCTCATCAAGTACCTCTATATAAATTGTCGCCTGCATGAGCCGTACGTTTATTTCGGAAATATTCCTGACTGAATTTTTTATATTGCTGACAAGCACCCGTTCAAATCTTGCACGGTTACCTCCCTTTAGAATAATTTCTCCGTATTTTACAAGTATTATTTCTTTCATGGCTTACTTCCTTTATCTGACATATTTTCTTACTTCTTTTACGCAATTTGCTATTTCCGCGGCAGTTTTTTCAATTTCTTCATCCGGTATCAAATCGGCAAAGCTTATTCTGATTGCTCCATTAATATCCTCAGCAGCTGCACCCATCGCCGTCAAAACATGACTTGGCATCGGCTTATTTGAAGAACATGCCGAGCCGGTTGAAACATATATTTCCTTTGCTTCAAGCATATGCAAAAGAATCTCGGCTTTAATGCCTGCAAACGAAGCATTTAATACATATCCGGTCTGAAATTCGTCCGAGCCGTTAAATTTAACATTTTCTACTTTATCGGATATTGCTTTTTTTAATTTCTCACGCATTTTAAGCATATTTGAATTATCGGTATTAACTTCCCCGGCAGCAGCTCCGAAAGCTGCAATTCCGGGAACATTTTCTGTTCCCGAGCGCAAATCCTTTTGCTGTCCGCCGCCGTACAAAAGAGGCTTTATGCGCTCTGTCGCCGTATAGAGCGCACCGCAGCCTTTTATACCGTGAATCTTATGTGAGCTTAACGACATCATATCAATACCCCATTCTTCCGGCTTCAAAGGAATTTTCCCGAAAGCCTGAACGGCATCGACATGAAGCACTGCTTCCGAACCTTTATTCTTAATAATTTTTTTTATTTTGTCAATCGGCATTACTGTACCGACCTCGTTATTTGCTGCTATGACACTTACCAAAAGAGTATTATTGTCAATCTCATTTTCAAGCATATCCGTATCAATTCTGCCGCTTTCGTCAACATCTATATAGCTTACCGAAAAACCCTCTTTTTCAAGCTCGGCAAACGGAGAAAGCACTGACGGATGTTCAACCTTTGTTGTAATAACATGATTCGCCCTTTTAAAGTTAGCCCGGCAATAACCGAGTATTGCCATATTATTTGATTCAGTTCCGCCTGATGTAAAGTATATTTGGTTTACATCAGTACCGAGCACATTTGCAATATTTTGTTTTGATTTTGTTACAATTTTCTCTGCCGCAAGTCCCAGCCGATGAAGACTTGACGGATTTCCGAACGCTTCCAGCGCATAAGAAAAAGCCTCTATTGCCGCCTGCGACGGCTTTGTTGTTGACGCATTGTCAAGATAAATCATTTTACATTTCCTCTAATCTGTACTCTTTATAATCAATCCCGTTCCCGACTTGATTTTTATTACACATTCATCGGAAAGCATTACATTGCTTACTCCTCTGCCCGTGCCAAAATACAAATCCTCGTCAAAAAGCGGATATTCAAGTTCCTTTGTGGTTACTCCCTTTAAATCGCCATTTATCGGAATGACAGAAATAATTGTCCCTTTTATGCCTTTTATGACATTTTCATTTTTAGCCAGAAATATTTCACTGTATTCATC
>CAKSFY010000107.1 GCA_934454035.1 uncultured Clostridia bacterium
ACGATTGATAGGATAGGATATGATTTCAGTATCGCTCGATTCAGTATTATTCTTTTCAGTATCGTTAAAATCAGTATTATTATATTTATTATAATTAGATTTCGATTCTCGAAAGTCTGCACTTTCGATTTCCGAAAGTCTTGAATTTCGATTTTCAAAAGTCTTGACTTTCGATTTCCGAAAGTCTGGAGTTTCGGTTTCCGAAAGTCTTGGTTTTCGGTCGGTATCTTCATCAATATAAAACTTTTTCAGATATACGATTGCCGGTTTTCCTTGCCCTTGCTTTTTGCGTTCAATAAGACCGATGCCTTTTTCTGAGTCAAGCTCCGCAAGCAATTTTGTCGCTTTTTCCGTTCCGCAGCACATCTGCTCCATAACATCATTTGTTGTAAAGAATATGTATGCCCGGTTTTCATCATCAACCCAGCCGTTGCGTATGGATAAACCCATACGGTCAAGCATAAGACCGTATAACAGCTTTGCACTGTCCGACACTCGTTTGAAAGTGGGGGAAGTTACAAGTATTTTTGGTATTCTGTAAAAGGTAAATTGTTCGGCTTCATTGCCGTAAAAGTATTCAAATTGTATCGACATTGTTGTGCCTCCTTTCCGTGTGTGATTGCATAAAAAAAGAACGCCTTATGGTTTGTTATAAAGCGTTCTCAGTTGATATTTTATTTAATTTTGACCTCCTTTTGCAGGGTACAACTTTTGTCTTTAACTTAACATTGCCGTTATTCAAGACAGAAATCTTGTAAATTTCGGGGTGGAAAAAGAACTGAAATATACCAAGACAAATCGCAAAACCCTTGATTTTATGCGGCTTTCACCGTTTGTCTTTATTATACCATAGGGGCACAGCCATGCGTCGCTGCTGGTTGAAATGGGATTTTCCCCTTTGCTGATAGCCGAAAGACTCGGACATGAGAGAGTTCAGACAACAATGGAAACATACAGTCACCTTTATCCGAACAAGCAGATTGAGGTTGCAAATCAGCTTGACGAGTTAATGGCTAAAAATATCACTTCTGATGTAGCCAATTTGTAGCCATTAAAAACACAAAATCCTCAAAAACCGCATAAAACAGCGGTTTTTGAGGACTAAAAATCGAGAAAATTGTTAAAGGACAAACCCATTTTGCAAAAAAATCTTGCCCCTACTTTGAGCATTTACAAAATCTTAAATTACAATAAAACTACAATTTTATTGTCAAAAATACCGTGATTATGAGGTTTATCAGCTATGTTATAAAAAAATTAGACCTTAAAAGTTTACGCTTCTAAGGTCTATTGGGGTATTAAATTTTTTAAAAATCGTTTTGCCCGGTAACACAAATGCTATTCCCACTCGGCAAAGTTTTCTTAATGTTAAATTTGTTTGTTTAGTGCTTTATCTTTTTATTTACTTATTTTCTTTGTATTCTCTCAACTATTTCTCGCTTGCAGAATTTTTAGTATCAAAATAGTATCAATAACTTTTCGATGTGCATCAAAATCTTAAAGTCAAAAGCCTAATCAATTTTGTAATCTTCATTCAAAATATAATTCGAAACATCATTAATTATTTCCTCTAAAAAATTAACAATAAACTTTTTGTTACCTTCAATGTCAGAAATGCTGTCATCTCGCAACGCTTCCACAAAAGAAACGGATCCATGAGCTAAACTATTTCTTTTATCTTTTATTGATGTCAGAATATCGGGTCTATAGTTCAAACTATGCGTATTAACCGTAATGCCGTGTTTTTCAAATGTATCCCTAATTGTAGCTCCATCTAAATTACCTGCTGGCAATGTATCTCTTGATTTCAACTCTATCACAGATTTGTTAATTATTTTACCTATAATTTCCTCATTCTTTTTCACAAATGTATAAAAATTTGCATTTGGATCATTGGTGGTCTTTAAAATAGTTTTAGCCCAAAGTTTTTTAATTAAGTCGTTCACATCCGTGTAAGAAAGATTATTAGTTCGAATTCTGTCGTATATGCATTCCATTAAATTCGATACTGTGAATTCAATTAGATTATACATCATCAACGCAAGATTTGATTTTAAAATGTTGATTAATGATTGATATGAGAGCGTTACACCATTTTCACAGTGAAAGAAATCATCAAATCTGCTACATCCATCCATTTTGTCCTGTTCTGTTTTTTCAAGAAATTTTATAAGATCAATAAATTTTTCTATTTCATCTTTTCGTTCATCATATATTTCTCTAAAAGTTATCATTATATCACCCTATCAACTTATCCCGTACATAAGATATACGTCCCATTAATTTTGTTTTGTTATTTGCAGCATCAGACTTTGTCCATTTAATAAAGTCATCATCATCAATCCATCCATTACTTGTCGCAGATAAATTCTTATTTTCCTTAAGTGCTATTGAAATTCCAACAGCAAGTGCCTCAAATCTTGCTCTTGGAGTTGATTTGGATGTCTTATTTTTGCGGAAGCCCCGCTCTCCGAGTAGTTTGTATGCAAATTCAAGCATATCCTCAAATCGTTTTTTATAAATTAATAATTCATTACTATAGTCTGAATTTTCCCACTCACTATTTTTCTCATCTATATAGGCATCAATATATCCTGCCACATCACCAGTATATCCTTCAAAATCGTTGTCAAAGTTGTCAGAATATGCAAAAAAGCGCGATACTAATTCAAAGCCCTCAAATCTTTTTTCTGTCAATGTTGTTCGTGGAGCCAATTTATTAAACAATTCATTTTTAACACAATCCTCAATAAAGTTTTTGAATTTGCCATCAAAGGATCCTCTCCGTGTCTCCGTTGGATTTGCGTTTACACCACCAGTGTTAATACGTTTAAATATTTCTTGCCTTGTTTTTTCTGTTGTTCCTTCTTCTAAAAATACCACTCGAATATTTGTGTTTAAAAATCTTCTTTGAACAGCTTGATCCAAATCTTTAAATCTAAAACCATTTGTTTGGGTTAACACTCTTAATCCATTTAATGATAGATCATTCTGCGCAAATTGTACTAATGTTTGAGTCCTTTGTGCTCCATCTACAATTTCAATTCTACCATCATCAGTATCTGCGAAAAACATAAAAGGAATAGGTAATCCCATAAGTATAGATTCAATAAAATTACATTTATCCTTATCGCCCCAAATAAATTTTCTTTGATATTCTAATGGAACATAAAATTCGCCATCGACAAACTGCTTTACTAAATAATCTATAACATAATCCCTGGTATCGTACTTTATATCCTGTTTTTTCTCACTAATTTGTTTTGAAGACTCTTCAATCATTTGTTCAGTTTTGTCACTTATATATTCTTCAATCGAAATATCTTTACCTTCAGCCATCATAACAACTCCTTTTCATAACTTAATATTATATTCATTTAAATGATTAATTATGCTGATTCCAATAGCCCTTCCTAATTCAACTGGTACAGCATTGCCTATTTGAATTGCCAACTTATGTTTATTAATTATATGACAACCATCTTCAACAAACTTATATTCCAGTGGAAAAGACTGCAACAAAGCACCCTCCCTCAAAGATAATGCCCTATCTTGCTCTGGATGTCCAAATCTCCCATTGCCATAACCATAAAATTGTGTTGTAATTGTTGGAGAAGGTTCATCCCACTTCATACGACCATAAACCGATGGGAATGTCTTTCCTGTGTTTTTTTTATGACAATTTAACAGCAGATATTCATCCCAGTCTCTCCAAGTTCCTCCAGGAACGGATTGTTGGATTCTTTTTTTGTTCAGCTCAGATAATTTACTTGCGCAATGTAATATATCCGACGAAAGCTTTTCGCCATCATTAATTTGTGGCAACTCAGCAATAGCCATACGAACTGTTCTGTAATGTTCACTATCATACATAGGTGGAACTAACTCAATTTGACCATATTTTGATGCCAACATAACCAAGCGTTTTCTTTTTTGAGGGACACCGTATTCCTGACAATTAACAATTCTCCAATAACAGTGATATTTTAATTTCTCCAACTCATGTAAAAAATCAATAAATATTTTTTCCCTACATAAATTAGGAACATTTTCCATAGAAATAATATCTGGTAAAGTTTCCTTAACTATTTTTTGAAAATAGAATAGCAATCTCCATTTTTCATCACAATGTCCATTTTTTCTATATCTGCTGCTATACCTTGAAAATGGTTGACACGGTGCACATCCGACCAGTATTTTCACACTATTACCAGGAAAATACTTTGCAATAGATTCCTTTTTAAGTTTGGTAATATCCTCGTTTATAAAAACAGCATTGTTATTTGCTTCATATGCATACTTACATGAAGATTCAATATCAACACCGGCAACAACATTAAGACCTGCTAATTGCAATCCGTGAGTTAAACCGCCAACTCCGCAAAACAAATCGACAACTGCATTTGGCATTCTCTCACTCCTCCTATTTCACAAATCTTATCTGCAAATTCAATTTCAAAATCTGCTTGCCGGCAACTTCATCAATCACACCAAAATGATGTTTTGATTTACTCGGCGTATCAAATTTTGTGTTATTATACAGATATTCTCTGAACTCATTTCTGTTGTATATGTGATAGCAGAGAACATCTCCGTCCTCTTTAACGATTATGTAACCGCCTGTTGCTTCGAATTTTCCTTTCCATTGTGACGCAGGCATCATACCAAGAGCAATAATAGTCATAAACTCCTTAATTTTATAACTGTAAAATACATCTCTGTTGAGTTCTTTTGCATTACATATATTATTGCTCTCACAAATAGCTATTAAGTCAGATACTCTATTCGCTTTTCCTCTGTAAAATGCTTCAAGCATATATGCCAATATTTTAGAAATATCTGTATCAATCAACATTAAATTCGATTCAAATACTTCATTATCAGCCCCGACAAAAGACACATAAACTCCCAAAGAATCAAGATATTCAAACTTATCTTTGAACAATCTGAAATTATGGAATGTATCCTTTTCGCTTTCGGTTAAAGTATGACCGCTTAATTCATATATAAAATTCGTTGCGCCAGAAGCATTAAAAAGCGTTGAAGGACTGCCAAGCTGTGATTTTATACTGAATCCGAGCATTGGATCGCTACCTGTTTTTACATCGTGTACCATAAGCGTAATATCCGCCTTATCGGAAGATTTTGCCTTTGGTGTATTACATTTTATTTTGCTTATAAAACTTTCAATATCCGGCACCTCGAATGAACCGTCTCTGCTTTTAACAGCTTTAATTGATGATAAGAGCAATTCCGCATTTTCCTCAAATTCAGAAATTGGAATCGTTGCAACTTCTGTCCCGGAACTTTCTGCAATAACCTTAATATTACCGTTTCTTATATATTGCCAATTACCATCTTTTTGACTTCTGATTATTTTTAATATATCATAATAAATTGTATCAATTTTGTTTGTATCAGCATCGGCGGCATATAATCTACCGTCGGCTGCCAACTTAAACAATGTATATAATTCACTCCATTCGCCTTTATTGCCTTTCATCTTTATGTTCCTCCAACTGCTTTAAGCATTTTTTCATAAATTTTGCCATTTCCTCGACAGCAGGGATTGTAACCGCATTTCCGAACTGCTTATATTGCTGTGCTTTTCCAACTCCGTCCGGGAATGAAAATGTATCTTTGCCATCCTTATTCATAAATCCGTAATTGATAAACCCTTGCAGTTTTCCCCATTCACGAGGTGTCATAACCCTTATACCCTTATCGTTGAGAGGGGTTTTTCGCAACGGAAGTTTCATTCCGGCAATTCCCTCACGCATATCGATTACAAGATTTCTTTCTTTTCCGGAACCTCCGGTTGCAAGCAATGCATTTGATACCGGACTTTCTATTTCGGGTAAATTAACTATTTTATATCCGAAGCCGTTTCCTTTCGATTCGTGTCTTGCTTTATGGCGTTCCAATGTTTCGACATATCCGGAAGCCAGGAAAAACTCCGGCTCGGCATTCATTTCAAGCAAATCATTCAAATCGTCATAAATTTTCTTTGTGCGTTTTTCCGGCAGAGTGTTCGGTAAATTGTCTACCTCATCGCCCCAAAATTCTCTGTCAAATCCCATAATATAAACACGAGGTCTGTTCTGCGGAACACCGAAATTTCTCGAATTTCTTACAAAGGTTTTGGCATTGTATTTGATTTTACCGTTTTCCGATTGCACACCGATAACTTTATAATTCAATTCCTCCGCAAGTGTCCTTATTATAGTGTCAAATGTTTCGCCTTTGTTGTGCGTAATTAAATTATCAACATTTTCAAGCATAAACGCTTTCGGTCTTGTCCTTTTAATCATATCGGCAATATCAAAGAACAAAGTACCTCTTGTCTTATCGTGAAACCCCAACTGCTTCCCGGCTCTGCTGAATGCCTGGCAAGGGAAACCCGCCAATAATATATCATAATTCGTATTCTCAACTTTTTGCTTAAATTCTTCCGAGGTTATATCATTTTGAGGGTTATCACCGTATAAATGCTTGTATGTCATACACGCATACTTATCTATCTCAGCCGACAAAATATTTTTAAAACCTCCGGCAAGCTCATATCCTCGCCGTATTCCGCCGATACCGGCACATAAATCTATCATTTTATACATCATCGCAATTCTCCTCTTACTGCTTTTTCAATTATATCGGCACAACCGCCGGCGTTTTTCTTGATTTCTTTACCCCAAAACCTTAAAACCGTCCAACCTTGTTTTTGCAATTCCTCCGTAACTTCTTTGTCACGCTCCATATTGCGTTCTATTTTCGGTATCCAAAATTCTTGGTGAGATTTAAAGTCTTTTTTTCTTTCTTCCCAATTAAATCCGTGCCAAAATTCGCTGTCGCAAAATACAGCAACTTTTTTACCCTTAAAAATCAAATCCGGTTTACCGAATATACTTGTTACATTTTTTTGATACCTTAAACCTCTGCTCCAAAGCTCTTTTCTTAGTGCAATTTCAATTTTGGAATCCTTATTTTTAACCTGTTTCATATTGAAACTGATTTGTTCTTTCGTCTTTTTCATTACATCATCTCATTTTTAATACTTCAAAACTCTGTTAAACGCAAGTTCGCAAAATTCTCTCGATATTTCTATACCCATTGATTTTCTGTCAAGCATTTTTGAGGCAACAATTGTTGTACCGCTACCCATAAACGGATCCAAAACTATATCACCGACATAGCTGAACAATTTAATGCATCTTTTCGGAAGTTCGACGGGAAAAGGTGCGGGGTGTCCTATTTTCTTTTTGCTTTCACCCGAAAAAGTCCACATTCCGTTTGTCCATTGTGTAAATTCATCTTTTGTGGTATCTGATTTACCTCGTTTTGCTTTTTTCCACTCATCTTTATACATTACGACAATAAGCTCAACGGGCGCTATTATATGCGGAGAGCTTGCACTCATAAAGCTGCCTCTTGCACTGCTTTTTGAAATATTACCCTCGTTCCATATAATTGTTGTTCTGTATTGCCAACCGACTTGCTTTGCTATATAAGTAATGTCGGCTCCCAGACTTCTCTGCGTACCTTTTCCCGTATCGACAGGAATGTTCATACACAGCCTACCGTCCGACTTCGCCCAATACAGGCATTTTTCCAACCATTTATATGTAAAATCAAGATATTCCTCATAGCTCAAATT
>CAKSFY010000108.1 GCA_934454035.1 uncultured Clostridia bacterium
TCCTGTAACTCTCTTAACTGCTTCCGGTGACCAATATGTACGCACATCATGGAAGGCAGGTGCTTTACCTGTCAAAAGTGTCGCAAAAAGCATTGAAATACCGTTCAAAGTATCGTTTTCCGTTGCAAAAGGTGTCGGCATTTTCTTGCCGTTCCAGTTAAACGAACTTGCCATAAGCGACTCAGTGAAGTCAGCATTTGGCAACCAGTCTGTCCAGTTTCTCTGCCCCTGGAATCCTCCGACAATCGCATTCTTGCCCAAAGCTTCTTCGTGCCAGCCCATATCGTCAAGTTTTTTGTTTCCGTAGAGAATATCATTAACTATCAAAGTAAACTTTGTGATAAACTCCCAATCCTTATCCTTGTCAATAACCTTTGACTTTGTGATAATTTCAGGGAAGTTCTTGCCTGCATTTTTATCAAAACCTTCAGGGCAGTTTGCCTTTATCCACGCTAATGCTTTCTCATATTCATCATGGTCATAAATTTCAAGTTTAATTCTTCTCAAAATTTCTGTCAAGTCAACAAATTCGGCACGAATACCCAGATATTTTTGCATAAATGACATATCGCAATATGAACCTGCAATACCCATAGCAACGCCGCCAAGATTTACATATGCCTTATCCTTCATCTGCCCGACTGCAATTGCCGCCTTTGCCCAGCGAATCATTTTTTCGGCAACATCATCAGGTACGGTATTGTCGTTGATATCCTGTACGTCATGACCGTACATTGAAAATGCGGGCAAGCCTCTCTGAGCAAACGCCGCCATTACCGCAGCAAGATATACCGCTCCCGGTCTTTCTGTTCCGTTAAATCCCCAAACCGCTTTAATTGTATCGCCTGACAAATCCATAGTTTCCGAGCCGTAGCACCAGCACGGAGTTACCGCAAGGCTTGCGCACACGTTCTGCGTGCTGAAATACTCTGCACATTTTGCAGCCTCGGCACCTCCACCGATTGTACACGGTGAAATTACACATTCCACCGGTGTGCCGTCCTGATAATGCACATTTTTTTCAATAAGCTCTTTGGCTGCCATTGCCATTGCCATTGTCTTTTCCTCAAGACTTTCTCTTACGCCGCCCCAACGTCCGTCAATTGTCGGTCTTATTCCGATTTTTGGTTTACTCATTAAAATCATTCCTTTCTGAATTTTTAAAACTATCTGATATTATCTATAATAATACCTGCAATTTTTTTATAAAGCTCTTCCGTCGGGTGAACTCCGTCTCCCGTCAGTTTGTCTTTGTTTTCCTCTGTTACGGAGTAAAGGTCTATAACCGGCAGAGAGTGTTTTTGAGCTACTCTTTTAACCGCTTCGTTTCTGAGCTTCACACGCTCGTTTCGTTCTTTATCCGTAATATATGTAGTCAGCAGAAGATAAAGCTTTTTGTTAAAGCTTGCTAAAATGAAACTAACCATTTCATCCAAAAGCTTCTCATATTCTTCTTCGCTCAAATGCCATCCGTGCAAACCGTTATTAAACAAAATTGCCTCTTCTTCCGGCAATTGTTTATAAAATATCGAAAGAGCGTCTCTATAATACGGATTGTCCAGTCCCTTTGATGTCCCAAATCCGTCAAAAAGAATCTCCTCTTTTGTCGCAGCCGTAGCCTGATGTCTTGCTCCGCACGAAATCGAATCGCCTATATATAAAACTCTTTTTCTGTTAGGTTCATCTGCATGCTCAATCCAGACATTATCCCATTCATATGTCTCGTAAATGCTTTTAGTATTCTTCTCTTCATACGTAAATTTACTCATTATGCATTCTCCTTATCAAAAACTATCATTTGATGACAGTCAACTTTTATGTCCCCGACAGTAACATATCCGTTTTCATACTTAAAATTAATTTCTTCATTTTGCGGAGCAAGATATACTCTTTTTATCTTTTCCGGAACTTTTACGGAAAGCTTAATTCCATCCACCGGATATATATCCTCTATTATTTCCACATTCTTGCCGCGCTTTGTCGGCACAGCGTACAAAAGATGAGCTATATACCTGCCCTTTTGTTCCATCAATGTTGCAACGCCCATACTTCCCAAGTTTGTAACAAGTGATTTATCATCCTCTAAAAGTTTGTCAATACAGCAGCATACTGTTTCTTTGGCAATAAGCTCGCCGTTTTCCGCATAATCCGAGAATATCTCCCATGCGATATATATTCCGTCTTTTCCAGAGACAACTCCGGGACCTTCCGGGTTCTGCGAAGACGGAGTCTGCGCATGAGAGCAAAAATGCTCTGCGGTTCTGTTAAAGTACGGCGGCACAACCTCTGCCATGCTTTCGCCGTCAGTCAGTTTAATTTTTTTATAATCGGTATACATAATATAATCGGAAGAATATTTATTGTCCCTGAAAGGTCTTATATAGCTCGGTGTATACTCGCCGTCACCGATATATTCCGCACCGAAGTCAAATAAAAATTTATTATCTTTAATTGCCGATTTTCCGGTTGCAAGTATCTTTCCGCCTTTTTCTGCAAAAGCTTTAAGTTTCTTTTCGGTTTCATTATCAGGTATAACCGTATCCGGCAAAATAACAAGCTTATAGCCTGTCAAATCACATTCTTTATCTATTACCGAGAACTGATACTTTCCCTCCAGAAGGATTCTTCCTGCACCTATATCCGGTAAGGTAAGCTCTATGCCGCCGTCCTTTTCATTCTGCATTGATTCGTAAGACAGCACAGCTATATCACATATAGGCTTGACATTATCTAGCCACGGTTCTTTTTGTTCAATTTCCGAATATGCTTTTCCGATGAGTTCATATGTAGTCATATCCATATTGCCTGCCGGCGCAAGCTGATCGCCTATTGAACATTTTGCCCCGTGTGCCGCGCTCAAAGCTGCTTCATATCTTAATGCATTCGGGTGCTTGAAGCCTCCGAATTCACCCCATGATTTATGGAATTTTCCTGTCATACCGAGATAATCCATGCCGAGGTTTTGAACATATCTTGCCGAAATCGGAAAATGGTCATATCCCCAACCGCCGGTCGGCAAACTCTCAAGTTCAAGATGTGAATTTGCATAAGCCAAATCCCTGCGTCCCTGTCTTATATGTCCTCCGTTATGGAATACCGGCAGTCCCGGCTTCACACTGTCAATTGTTTCTCTGACGCGTCTATAATAATTTTTATATGTTTTCTCACCCAAAGCAAGAATATCCGCTTCAGAATCAGGATTCATACCATTGTCAAGCATTTCTTTCATGCAGGTATCACAGCAGCACGGGCGAACTCCCAAAATATCAAGGAATATCCCGTCCGCGTCATAGTTTTCGCATACCTCTTTGATTTCCGCCAAAAGAAAATCAAGATAACCGGTGTTCATGCACAACAAATGATATCCTGGCTCTGCAAAGTTATTAAACTCATGATTTTTATCCTGGAATCTCCATTCAGGGTGCAGACGTACCGTCTGCTCGTCAAGTCCTGCCGAGAGATACACCGGAGTTTTTACACCTATTTCGTGCGCCGCTTCAATTTGTTCTTTCAGCAAATCAAATTTAAGTCCCGGATGCATTCTGCTCACCTTGGACGGATAATACATCCAGCCGTGATGGCATTTTGCAAAAACCGTAATTGAATTGACATGCCCCGAAATAAGCGCCTGCTGAAATTGTTTTTTATCAAATTTATCTCCTATTCCGGAGATTTTTTCACTTGTGTGAAAATCAAGATGTACTTGTCTGAAATTCATTTTTCTATCACCAAATCATTTTATTATTTCATATTAATTATATTACAATAATCAAATAAATTCAATGAACATTTGTCTCAAAAATATGTGTTTTTGTGTCAAATCAAGAATGTTCTTTGCGATAATTTGCAGGAGACTTTCCAAAACGCATCATAAACCTTTTGGAAAAGTAAAATTGGTCGCAAAAACCTGTCATATCACTGATTTGGCTTATAGAGTATCTTTCTTCAACAACCATTTTCTCTACCCAATAAAATACCAAATCCTCAATATAATCATGCAGAGTAACACCTGTTTCTTTTTTAAAACGCCTGCAAAGCGTACTGCGTGAAACAGAAAAATGAGCAGCAATATCCTCTGCCTTTAACTTAATAGATAAATTAATATTAATATATTTTATAACTTCACTTACAAACGGCGAATTATGCGGCATAAGACTGTCGCCCTCTTCATTTTCAAGGCACATATCAATACTTTCATACAATATCTTTTTAATACGCATAATATCAAAATATGTATCCGCCGAAACAGACTTTTCAACCATATCAATCATTTTATCTCCGACATATATTTCCTTGATTTCTCCGCAGCTGCGCAGAAAATCTCCCCCGACACCTTTGTGCATATTAATATGAAAAAATATCTGTGTCATTTTATCATTGCAGCTATAGGCAAATTTCAGTCCGATAGGAATCAGATACATATATCCTGCCCTTAAAACTATTTCCTTGCCTTTACATTTTAAAAGTCCCTCTCCGTCCTTGATAAAATAAATTCTTGAAAAAGCAGAGCTTATTTCCTTGCTTTTCCAATTATTGTCAAGGTCGGCACAACCGCCCCATGAAATTGTCATTTCCATATTATTGAAACCGTCGGATATTTCTTGCTTGATAGGAATTATGTTCATTTTGTTCACTCCGTAAATTTTTTATATAGTTTAATTTTACACCAAAATATTTATTTTGTCTATAAAAAACTCACAAAAAAAAGGGCGGCCCGGAAAAATCCGAGCCGTCCGTTTTTTTTAAATTAATACTCCAGTGCGTTTGTGTACGGATTTGCATTTGCAAGTGAATCCCAAAGGAATACTTTAACCGAATATCCGCTCATATCTTCCGCTGCCGGAAGTGTTATTGATGTTCCGAGAATCTGCATTTCGTCCGACAAAACAGCCGAATTGCTCTCTACACTAACCAAAACGCCGTTTTTATAAACCGCAGCTGCAATGATTGCGCTTCTTTCGGCATCATCTGCTTTTTTGATTGAAACAGATGCATTAACTGTTCCGCCGCTTACAAGTGCATTCTTTGCAATTGCAGAGCCGTCTGCATAAGCCGCTGCAAAATCGCTGAAAACAACTGACTCCATCGGCATTACATTCAATGTAATAACAAAAGATGTATCCTCATTAATATTGTATTTATACCCTGTAGAGCTTGTTGCTGACGGAATCTTGTGCGCAAAAATTTCAAAATCTGCTTCAACCGGGTCTGCACCTATTTCGGGGCGTGTTACCACTCCGTCATTTGTGATATTATCCGACCTTGAATCATATGTGAATGCGCAGCCTGCACTTCCGTATGTGTCAAGTCCGACCAAATCGGAACGTACACCGTCTGCATATGCTTTAATTAATGCTTCGGATTTTTCTGTCTCATCCATATTCATAGCAGTTATGATTGCCTTTACGGCAGTTTCATCCGGCATTACAAATCCCCAATCTGTCGGAATAATTACAAATGCGTCAGCTTCCATGTAATGACCTTCATAAACTTTTCCTGTCGGCGCTGTTCCGCTGCGTTCTGCCCATTCAGTATTGAGAGTATGCTCGCCTGCGGATATTTCAACCGCGCTGCCGATTTTCTGCCAATAATCCTGAGCTGTAGGCGAATTTTCCAATGCACGCATAACGGTTGTGCTCTTCCATGACGGAACTGCCTTGTGAGCTTCGTCAGCTACAGAATCGGCAGCGCTGTCTATGTCGTAGTAAAGCTTTGACAAATAGTCAGCCTTTACATCAGAGCCGAGGAAGTAAATGTCATATGTTCCGCTGTTTGCTAAAGTAAAGCTGTAATCAAGTCTTTGATTTCCGTAAATTTTTTTGTCTCCGTCATTGTCAGCTCTTAAATATGCCGAATTACTTGCATCCTTATAAAAGTCGCTGTTGTTTGTTGTAGTTGCCCAAACCTTTTGGAAATCTGTTCCGTTATCGGGACTTTCTGCTTCAATCCATGCATAGCCGTTTTCTCTCTTTTGCGGCTTATTGATTGAATCGGGTACCCAGTTAAGTCTTGACGGAACAACCGCAACTGCGTCAACCTGAGCTATATAATATCCATCACCCATTTGTCTTTGCGGGAACTGCATAGAAAACTTATGTCTGCCCTCCGAAAGAGCTTCACTTACATTAGCTTTTACCCATTTTGTACTCAAGTCACCGCCTAAACCAACAGAAAGTTCATACAAAGTCGGGAAATCTGATATATCATAGCCGCTATATGTAAATCCGTTCACATATTTTTTATATTCTTCTCCATCCAAGGAAGTTTCATAATGTGAATACCATGTTTTTTCAGGGGTATTTGCTGCAAGAACCCAGATATCATAGCTTTCGGCTTTGCTGACATCAAATAAAAAGTCTACATTATAGGTTGCATCATTTGACACACCGCCTTGTATTCCCATTATTATATCCTTGCCGCCGCTTGCGTTCTCATTCTTTCTTACAGAGAATCTTTCCATTTCGGCTTCTTCTGCTTCCATCCAGATTACGTTGTTATCATCCGGTTTGAACGGTGTGTCCATTATGCATGGAATATCGTCCGTAAGATATTCTGTTGAATCTGTGTAATCCTTGCTGCTCGGTCTCCAAAGGTTTTCCGACGGAGCAATTACTACTCTGTCAAGCGCACAAAGGTTGTTAGCACCGACTTTTCCGAGTTTATAAACAAAATATTTTGTGCCTTTTCCAAGCTTTTCTTTTGAATATACTTTTGTCCAGCATAGCTTTTGATCGTTGAGTCCAATCTCTGTCGCCGGATATCTTATATACGAAACATTTTCTTTTGCAACATTGACAGCATCGGTTTCATCATAATACATCTGCATAGTGTTCATCTCACTTGCACTAGAACCCGGTGTGGGATTACAAAGAGTGAGAGCCCAAATGTCATATTCTCTGTCATCAGGAATTTCAGCATCCCATGAAATATATGGATCATACTTATCTTTTTCAGCACCATACGCAAATTTTGCAACATACGCGCCGCCGAAAGCTTTGGATGACGTCTTTATATCTGCATCATCGATTTCACCTTTTTCAGCTTCCATTATAATACTTCCTGTGGAATCCGGCTTAAATACCTCAGCAGGTTTACTGCTCATATCCTCAGGAGTTTCGTTCAAATATGCCTCTGTATCATCAACAGTAACAATATTCGGAACCCATTGAAAACTTGACGGAACTATCAAGATTCTGTCGATAGCATTAAGATAATCTGTTTGCCCCGGTCTTGTATTTAATTTATAACTTAAAGTGTTATCACCCAAACCAAGCTCAACCTCGCTGCCGATTTTAAAATATGACAAGGTATCCGGATATCCGTATGCGGCATGGAAAAAGCTATATCTGCCAAAAGTGGTTGTTGTTGATTCCGGAAGTATGTAATTTCCGCCGTTTAAAGAATAGGTAAAGCTTGAAACATGACCTTGTCTATTTGCAGCCGCATTTGTTTCCAACACCCAAATATCATAATTGCCAGATGTTTCTGTCATATTAAATGTCCAGTCAATTTGCGGCTGAACCGCTGCATTTCTATCAGCGTACAACAC
>CAKSFY010000109.1 GCA_934454035.1 uncultured Clostridia bacterium
GATGTATCCGGGTTATAGAACGGGCGGAATTGCAGGTGAAAATATGACAAGCGGAATAATAAATAAATGCTCAGCAAATGTTTTTGTATCTGACAGCAGCAGTGTTAGTAATAATAGTGAAATAGGCGGAATTGCGGGGGAAAATAGAGGTGTTATTTCCGAATGTTTTTCAAGTGGCAGTATAGACACATATGTCAACGGATATGCTAATTCTTATTATAATCCACAATATTATCATTCATATAGTGGAGGAATAGTGGGACGGCAAAACGGCGGGCAAACAGAAAATTGTTATTCGGTTTTGACTGTAAAGGCTAGATCCGGGCAATACGGTACAGCTTATGCGGGAGGAATTGTAGGATGTTTAGCGTTAGGTGGAGCTTCTGTTAATAATTCATATGCTTTCGGAGCTGTTTATGCAACTGAATATGAAGGAGGTATATGCGGATTAAAAGATGCAGGAACAAACGTAACCAACTCATATTACAACAAAGATACCACAGGCTGCAGCGATACTGGGAAAGGAATCCCCAAATCTACTCTCGGAATGAAGCTTAAATCAATATATACAGATTGGGATTTTGAAAATGTATGGGGAATTAATGACGAAATAAATGACGGATATCCGTATTTAAAATGGCAATATGCGGACGAGCCGGCAGGGGACAGTGTTTCAGTTGAAATTATTGCAGCTGATTCAACCGATGATTCTTTGAAATTTATATCGGAGGTAAAAGAGACAGGCAATCCGGATATCGCATATTTCGGAACAACATTTATTCCGCTTTCATTATTTGACGATACCGACGCTAAATCCGTAAATGTAATATATGACAATGACGAATACAATATTCAAGACGGTCAAAGCTTCGGTGCAACGTTGACCGGTATACCGGAGCAGTGCAGGGACTGGGTTTTTGTCGGAAAATCCTACACAAGGGACAGCAACAAAAAATATACTTGGTCAGAAGCAAAGACCGCGTCTGTAAATAATACAAAATTAAATTCTGTTAATTAGGGGGAATATAAAATGAAAACATATGAAAAACCGAATTTAATTATAAAGTCGGTCGAGCTAGAAGATATATTGCTTGCAAGCGGAATCAAAGCTCCGGATATAGACGGAAACAGCGGCGGATTTTTAAGCGAGTGGTTAAAAAATGCTTAAAAAAATATTGGTTTTATCGGTTCTTTTGTTTGTTTTCGGAGTACATTGCTTTGCACAACCTGTTCTATATATAAATGATGAAGAATGTGATTTTGAAAATTCATTGTTTATTGAAAACGGCCGGACAATGCTGCCAATGCGTGAGGTTTTTGAAATATTGGGAGCTGAGGTTGAATGGATCGAGACGGAAAATATAATTTTGGCATCACGCGGGGAAATTATTATTACTTTAAAACCCGGAAATAGCAAACTTCTTAAAACCAATGCGGATACCGGAATTACCATGAGTGTGTTATTGGATGTTTCACCGAGCATAGTTAATGACAGAGCCTATGTTCCGCTACGCGCAATAGCTGAAAGCTTTGGTGCTTTGGTAAACTGGGATTCCTGGACTGAAAGAATTGACATCGTTATCAAATAATCTGAAATCATCGTGAATTTAGGTTCACGGTGATTTTTTGCTATTGACTAACGCCTTTGTTTGGTATATAATCAATATATAATTGATGAGTCCTTCAGACAGGTAACGTTAAGCCCTCCTTGCCTAAAGGAGGGTGTCATATGAATATGTTCATATGACGGGAGGATTCTTTTTTTGCAAAGGAGTTTATTTAATGGATAATGCGGCAAAATACAGATATTTAAAAAGCTACCTCGCAGGACTTCCGGAATTTGTTGCCTCTTTTATTTTGGAGTATTATAGCGGTGAAAGCATCAACACGCAAATCGGGTACTGCCTTGATATAAGAGTGTTCTTCGGATATTTATGCGAAAATGGGGTAAAAAGGGAGCCTGAGGAGATAACTCTTGATGATATTGAAAATATAACGGTTTCGGATTTCATTCATTTTAAAAGCTATTTAAAGGAGTATGAGGTACATTCGTTTTCTGCGTCCGGCAAGCCGATAACAAGAGTGTGCAGAAACTCGTCTTACGGAATCAACCGTAAGCTTTCGGCGGTCAGAGGACTTTTTATTTACCTGTATAAAACCGATAAAATATCACAAAATATAACGGATAAAATTGATTTTATGAAGCTGCATCAGCAGATAAAAAAACCGCTGACCTCGCAGGAAACTATCAATCTTATTGATGTTCTGTATAACGGGGAAAAATATTATACCGGCAGAAATTTATCCGAGTACAATCGCCGAAGAAGCAGAGATATTGCAATATTTACCGCCTATCTCGGAACGGGAGTCCGCGTAAGCGAGCTTGCCGGACTGAATGTTGAGGATGTGGATTTTGTGACTTCTTCTTTTGTTGTACGAAGAAAGGGCGGCGACCGGCAGGAAATTTTTATGCCGATTCAGGTTGAAAACACAATTTTTGCATATCTTGCCGGAAAAGAACCTGAGGAGCTGGAGGAAGAATCAAAATCCAATATTAAAATTGAAAGAACCACAGGCCCGCTTTTTTTGAATAGGGCAGGGAAGCGGCTTGGAATTTCCGGAATTGAAAAAATGCTGAAAAATTATTGCTTTGCCGCAGGCATTACCCATCCGGACAAGACTCGTCCGCATGCACTGAGACGAACTTTTGCATGCCGTCTGTTGGAGGATGGCATAGATATTAAAATGGTCGCCGAGCTTATGGGTCATAAAAATATTGAGGTTACACACAGATATTATGCTCAGTATAGTGCAAAAGCAAGAAAAGAAGTTATGCGAAATCTTGAAGTATACAGCGAAAAACAACAGGACGGGGAGTAGAATCGGTCTTTTTTGTAATATTACAGTAATATTACAAATTCAATATATTGTGAATCCCTCTTGACAAAACCACAATATATTGGTATAATTGGTATTGTCATAGCAGTTAGACACAACGGATGACATTTTATATGAACGAAATTTTTTACATAAAATATTGCTTGTATTACGGAAGGATGAGGTAATGAAAAATGAAGATTATAAAAAGAAGCGGCGCTGAGGTTATTTTTGACCCGAATAAAATTATTGTCGCGGTTGCAAAAGCAAATGACACGGTTGTGCCGAGTGCGAGAATGACTCCGGTTCAGATAAAGAGAATTGCGGAGGATGTTGAGAGTGCGGCACTCAATATAAACCGTTCGCTGAGTGTTGAAGAGATACAGGATATGGTAGAGGATCAGATTATGAATCAGCGTGCATTTGATGTTGCAAGGCAATACATAACTTATCGCTACAATCGTGCTTTGGCAAGAAAATCAAATACTACGGACGAGCAGATTTTAAGTCTTATAGAACTGAATAACGAAGATGTAAAGCAGGAAAATTCAAACAAGAATCCGACAGTGAACAGCGTGCAGAGAGATTATATGGCAGGCGAGGTCAGCAAGGATATTACAAAGCGTGTTCTTCTTCCGAGCGATATTGTGTCTGCACATGAACAGGGACTTATTCATTTCCATGACGCGGACTATTTTGCACAGCATATGCACAACTGCGATTTGGTTAATCTTGAAGATATGCTGCAAAACGGTACTGTCATAAGCGGAACGCTTATCGAAAAACCGCATAGCTTTTCAACCGCATGTAACATTTCAACACAGATTATTGCACAGGTTGCATCCTGTCAGTACGGCGGACAAAGTATAAGTCTTACACACCTTGCTCCGTTTGTCGATGTCAGCAGAAAGAAAATCCGTGCTCAGGTAGAAAGCGAATTTGAGCTTATAGGTGAAGATGTTGCTGACGATAAGATTTCAGAAATAACCGAAAAAAGACTCAGGGAAGAAGTAAAAAACGGTGTCCAGATGATTCAGTACCAGGTCGTTACACTTATGACAACAAACGGTCAGGCACCTTTTGTGACGGTATTTATGTATCTTAACGAGGCGAAAAATGAGCAGGAAAAGAAAGACCTTGCGCTTATTATCGAAGAAACTTTAAAGCAGCGTTATAAGGGTGTTAAAAATGAAAACGGTGTCTGGATTACGCCTGCATTTCCGAAACTAATTTATGTTTTGGAGGAAGATAATATAAGCGAGGGTACTCCGTATTTTTATCTGACGGAGCTTGCCGCAAAGTGCACAGCAAAGAGAATGGTGCCGGATTATATATCAGAGAAGATTATGCTCCAAAATAAAATTGACAAAAACGGAAACGGAAATTGTTATACCTGTATGGGGTGCCGAAGCTTTTTGACTCCGTATGTGGATGAGGACGGAAAACCAAAGTATTACGGAAGATTTAACCAGGGAGTGGTTACTGTAAACCTTGTTGATATAGGACTTTCCGCACAACAGGATATGGAAAAATTCTGGAAAATATTTGATGAGCGTATGGATTTGTGCCACAGAGCTCTGCAGGCAAGGCATGAACGGCTCACGGGAACCGTTTCGGATGTTGCGCCGATTCTTTGGCAGCACGGAGCGCTTTTACGGCTTAAAAAAGGCGAAAAAATCGATAAATATCTGCATGGCGGATATTCGACGCTGTCACTGGGTTATGCAGGTCTTTGGGAGTGTGTGTACAGTCTTATAGGCAAAAAGCTTACCGAGCCGGAGGGCGAGGCATTAGGTCTTGAAATTATGCAAAAGCTTAATGAGTACACGGCTAAGTGGAAAGCGGAAGAGAACATTGATTATTCGCTTTACGGTACGCCGCTGGAGAGTACAACTTATAAATTTGCAAAATGTCTGCAAAAACGTTTCGGTATAATAAGGGGAGTAACCGATAAGAATTATATAACAAACAGTTATCATGTTCATGTTACGGAAAATATAGACGCATTCAAAAAACTTGCGCTGGAGGCTAAATTTCAGGCACTTTCCCCGGGCGGAGCAATTTCGTATGTGGAAGTTCCGAACATGCAGAACAATATCGAAGCGGTTCTTTCGGTTATGAAATTTATATACGATAATATAATGTATGCCGAGCTTAACACAAAAAGCGATTATTGCCAGGTATGCGGCTATGACGGTGAGATAGGAATTATTGAGGACGAGGACGGCAAGCTGATATGGCAATGCCCGAACTGCGGCAATACAGACCAGAATAAGCTTAATGTCGCAAGGCGTACTTGCGGATATATCGGAACACAGTTTTGGAATCAAGGCAGAACGCAGGAGATAAAAGAGAGGGTACTGCACTTATAAAAAGGTTTATGACAGCCGTGTTTGCGGATGCGTGAATAATGCAGCGCGTTTGATTTTTTGCCATTGCGTGCATGTGCGGTTTCCTGCAAATTAAAAAGTATGGAGGCTCAGACTGTGTCTGAATGCCTCCTCTTTTTGGGAGAGAAGATATGAATTATGCAGTTATAAAAAAGAACGATATAGCAAACGGCGTCGGAGTAAGAGTGTCATTGTTTGTAAGCGGCTGCCGTCACAGATGCAAAAATTGTTTCAACAGTGAGGCTTGGGATTTTAAGTATGGCAGAGAGTTTTCGGATGATACGGTAAATGAGATAATAAGTGCACTTGACCATAGCTATGTGAGAGGTCTTTCGATACTGGGCGGAGAGCCGTTTGAGCCGGAAAATCAATCGGAGGTGCTGCGTCTTGTTCGCACTGTCAGAGAAAAATTGCCGGAAAAAGATATATGGTGTTATACAGGTTTTTTATTTGAAGATTTGCAGTCAGGCACGGTCGGCAAACACTGTGCGGAAATTTTGAAACATATCGATGTTTTGGTGGACGGTAAATTTGTTGAGGAACTGAAAAATGCATCCCTTTTATTTCGGGGTTCGTCAAATCAGCGAATTATTGATGTACAAAAGTCCCTTGATAAAAAA
The DNA here is from genome assembly GCA_934454035.1 of uncultured Clostridia bacterium. Taxonomy (GTDB): domain Bacteria; phylum Bacillota; class Clostridia; order UBA1381; family UBA1381; genus CAKSQL01. The sequence continues at coordinate 5,888 of CAKSFY010000109.1, forward strand.
TCGGTTGTTTTATCGGACGGAAAATGGGAAAGAAAAATGGGCAGTGTAAATATAGAAGATGCATAAATACTCTTTTGACGGGACGGATATTTAGTAAAAATGTAAAAATATATATAAATATGCTATTTATACTTGAAAAATGCCGAAAAATGTGGTATAAATAATATGTAAATATATGCATAAATTTCAAGGAGGAAAACAATGGATAATTCACCGATTGTCGGAAAGCTCAGCGTTATAAGCATGAAAGGCTGCGAGGAGTTCACAAGCAGAATTGATTACTATTTAAAGCAATTCAGAAAGGAATATGAAGATCAGGAAACCTATGTAACGCATATTACATGCCCCAGATTCGGAACAGGCGAGGGAAAATGCGTAATAGAGGAAACTGTCAGAGGTCATGATGTGTATATCATCTGCGATATGTTCAATCATGGAGTAACATATAAGATGTATGAGTCGGAAAATCATATGAGCCCGGACGATCATTACCAGGACTTAAAGAGAATTATTGCGGCAATGGGCGGCAAGCCGAGAAGAATTACCGTTGTAATGCCTATGCTTTATTGCGGCAGACAGCACAGAAGAACCGCAAGAGAGTCACTTGACTGCGCTTCGGCTTTGCAGGAGCTTATTTCAATGGGTGTAACAAACATTATTACGTTTGACGCACATGACGCACGCGTTCAGAATGCGATTCCTTTAAACAGCTTTGATGATGTTCAGACAACGTATCAGATGATTAAAGCTCTTACAAGAGAAGTACCCGATATATCTTTTGATAAAGAAGATACAATAATTATATCGCCGGATGAAGGCGGAATGAACAGATGTATGTACTATTCATCAGTTCTTGAAATTGACCTCGGAATGTTTTACAAGCGCAGAAATTATTCTGTTGTTGTTAACGGAAAAAACCCGATAGAAGCACATGTATATTTGGGCAGAGACGTAAGCGGCAAGGACATTATTATTGTTGACGATATGATTTCGAGCGGAGAGTCTGTCCTTGATATTGCAAAGAGACTTAAAGAGCAGGGAGCAAAGAGAATATTTGTGTTTACCGCGTTCGGACTTTTCTGCAATGGCCTTGAAAAATTTGATGAAGCATATAAAAACGGATATATAAACAAGATATTTACAACAAATTTGATTTATCGTATGCCGGGGCTTTTGACAAGAGATTGGTACTGCGAGGTTGATATGTCAAAGTATATTTCACTTTTGATAAATACTATCAATCATGACGATTCAATCAGTCAGCTTCTCAGCCCGGTTGCAAGAATTAAAAACCATCTCAAAAAAATTGAAGAATCCAGAAAAAAGTAAGATGACATCAAAAATGGGGACTTTTTGACAGTCCCCATTTTTTTTTACACAGAAAAACGTGAATATTTGTGCAACAAAAAACCGCTCTGTTGAGCGGTTCGGGGCAATCCCTCATTTTGTGTAAACCTCAAAATTGGCTCCAAAATGATAATATAATCTAAGTAGTTTTTGTGGGCTGAAAGGCGGATTTCGGCTTTCAGTCCTTAGCTATAATTTAGCATAAAACTTCCGGCTTGTCAAGGGCGCCCTCGTAGAAGGGCGTTTATTTCACCCTTGAT
>CAKSFY010000110.1 GCA_934454035.1 uncultured Clostridia bacterium
GTCCGAGCTTAATATTTTTAATGCCCAAATGCAGCAGGGTCAGCAGAATGCAGACTGCCTTTTGCTCATACCACGAGAGCACCATCGAAAGCGGCAGCTCATTTATTCCGCACCCAAAGGCTTCCGCCAGCGCAGCCGCAACCTTAATCGCACTGTAGGCGTCATTGCATTGACCCATATCCATAATTCTGGGCAATCCTCCGATTTCACCGAGATCAAGATCATTAAAGCGATACTTTCCGCACGCAAGCGTAAGAATAATCGTATCCTTCGGAGTCATCTTAACAAAATCGGTGTAATAATTTCTTCCCGGTCTCGCTCCGTCGCAGCCGCCAACCAAAAAGAAATGCTTTATCGCTCCGTCCTTTACCGCTCCGACAACCTTATCGGCAGCAGCCAAAACCGCTCCGTGCCCAAAGCCTGTCATAACTTCACCACCGCCGTTTATGCCCGTAAATTCCTTATCCTCCTCAAATCCGCCGAGTTCAAGAGCTCTGTTGATAACCTCGGTAAAATCTCTGTCTACATGCACAATTTCCGGATAAGATACTACTTCGGTTGTAAAAACTCTGTCGGCATAGCTTGACTTTGGCGGCATCAGGCAATTCGTGGTAAAGAGTATCGGTGCAGGCAAATCTGCAAATTCTTTTTGCTGATTTTGCCATGCAGTCCCGAAGTTCCCTTTCAAATGTCCGTATTTTTTCAATTCCGGATACGCATGAGCAGGCAGCATTTCGCCGTGAGTATATACATTTATCCCCTTGCCCTCGGTCTGTTCAAGCAAAAGCTTCAGGTCAAGCAAATCGTGACCGGATATAACGATAAACGGACCTTTTTCCACTTTAAGCGGAACCTTTGTCGGTTTCGGAGTTCCGAAAGTCTCCGTATTGGCACGATCCAGCATTTCCATGCCGATAAGATTTATTCTGCCGACCTCCATAACCACCGGTAAAAGCTTTTCCATATCCCAATCGTAGCTGATTGCACGAAGCGCCTTAATAAAAAACTCTGTCAGCTCATCACTGACATACCCGAGCAGCTCCGCATGATATGCATATGCAGCCATTCCCCTTATGCCGAACAAAATAAGAGATTTAAGACTGCGGATATCCTCGTCCGCGTTCCATATAAGCGACATATCATATTCATCATTATTTCCGCAGGGAGAGCTGCAGGAAGCACATCTCGGCACGAGCCTGTATTTTTCCTCTTTTACTCTTTCAATTAAATTATTAATTGTTTCTTCATTAAAATTAACATTTGTTACTGTGGTGAAAAGTCCCTCCGTAATAAGCTTTCTCACATTTTCTCCCGGAGATTTCTTACCCGTTGCTCTTGCAAGAGCGATAAGCTCGCCTGTCAGCTTATCCTGCAAATTTGCCACCTCTGCGGTCTTGCCGCAAACACCGGCACGTCCCATGCAGCCTGCACAGCCTGCTGTCTGCTCACACTGAAAACAAAACATTTTATTATCCATAATAATTTTCTCCTTTCAAAAAACGGTGTATAGTCAATTATAAAATTCTGAAAAATCAGATTTCATGCAGTTTTTATTTGTTAATATATGATAGTTTTCCTCCGATTTTTCTTCCTCCGCATACCGTTACTGCATTGTCTGATTTAGCTTACGAACCGATTATACAACAGCCAACAAAAAAAGTATGTTGCAAATACAACATACTTTTAAAAAATTTTTGGAAATTTTTTATCTTGTTAAATAATTATAAACCATAACGAGAGCTTCGGCACGGGTTATGTTCTCTGTCGGATTCAGCTTGTTGTCATACCCTTTTACAATTCCCAGTCCTTTTGCAATAGCGCAATATCCGTATTTATCTTTTGATATTTGATCACTGTCGTCAAAATTGCAGATATAAATTCCGTCTATTTCGGCAACCTCTTTTATTCCCATGGCACGCAGCAAATAGCAAATTGCGGTTTCTCTTTCTACAGGTTCTGCCGAGTTCTCTTCTTCTTTGCTTATTATTCTTCGGTTAATCATAGTTTTGTAAACCGGAATATATTCGTCAGGTCTGTAATACCCGAAAACTCCCGAATACACAAGCTTTAAAAAGTCGCCCTGAGTTATCTTCTCGTCAGGCTTCAGAGACGTTCCGTCCAGCCGGATTCCGTAATCGCACAAAGTATCTGCGATGTTTTTTATCCAATGACCGTTTATATCGTCATAATATTTTATTGCCGTATCCGTCTCATCGGCTATTTTTCCGCCAAAAGCGTCTATTCTTATAATGTAGATATTCTGAGTATAGCAAAGAGTATACATATCATCAGAGTCTGTCGAAATAATATACAAAAGCTTTGCCGGATATGCCTTATACGCAGCAGCTGCGGCGTCATCTGCGGAAATTATATTTTCAGGCTTCGGCATCTTTGAAATGTCCTTATCCCAATCTATATTAACGCTTTCTATTCTGTTTTTCCTGCTGTTCCACGAAGCCGATATTGTGTTATTTGTATAAGGAATATTGTTTACAAGTCTTGTATAAACCGATTTTACCTCGGAAGTATCACATTCGGAAAGCTTATCGCCGTAATATTTTTTCAAAAAATCATATGCAGGCTTTGCGTCCTCTCTGTCCTCCTGCGAACTGTCGGAGGAATAATGATAATAGCTCTGCATTTCCCCTGTTTTTGCATTAAAGTATGCGCTGATTGACGAATACTCACCATCTTTTTCCGATTCGTCTATATAAACAGAAGTGAAGTATTCATCACCTGCTTTGTAGGTGTTGCTGCCGAGCTTTGACAAATCAATATTTTTATCAATCCCAAACTCCGGTTTTGCAATTACGGACCTGAAAAGCTCCTCTGGAGTTTTCAGTGCCGCCATATCGGTAAGCTCTTTAACTTCTTTCGGGGTAAGTCCGCTTCCGCCGCCCATACCGCCGTCAGCAGCCGAAGCCTCTTTCTGCCCGTTCCGGTATATAATCGGGTCTTTTTCAGCTTCCTTAATTTCTTTTCCGCTTGCCGCGTCAATATAAATATTTCCGTCTCTCACATATTCAAGAACGTATTTATCATCATAAGTTTTCCGATACTCCAGTTTAAACGGAGCTGCTTCGTTTAAAGCTTTTTCCGCACTTTCGGTATCCATCGGCTTATAATCGTCGCCTACAGGAAGATATTCCTTTGAATATTCCCACGAGATTTCCGCAGAATCGGCAATATATCCGTCCTTTGTCTTTCTCACATGCACATAAGCACCGTTATCCTTAACCTCAACATCATGATATTTGCGTATGTAGTGTATATTATAGCCCGAATTCGGCAAAAGTGTATAGTCACCCTCGTACGGAGTCCGCACAAGCTTATCCGAGTCATATTTTACAAGCTCCGGAACAAGCTGTGCAAGCAATTCATCAGCCACACCCTCAAGCTTACCGATATCAAAGTTTTTGTCAATTTTAATTTCGTCCTCATCGGTGTACCAACTGTCGCAATTTTTACGATAGTTGGTGATGTTTCCGTAAGCGTCCGTTTCTACATCAATCGAATTTTCGTAATCGGTATCCCTCCACATAAAAGAATATGAAGTTACTCCGTTCTCGTCTGTTGCATAATTTGTTTCAAATTCCGACAACTCCTCCGGCACATTTACTTTGTTTTTTACGGATACGAGTATCTCCTCCATTCCGCCGTCCGCAAAAACAACTCCCGATGCCGAAACAGTCATCGCGCCCGCAAGCATTGCGCTTATCAGTTTTTTCATATCAATCCATCCTTTCAAAATGTTTTACCTAATAAGTTAGACGATATATTTTAAAAAAAGTTCCCAAAATATTGAAAATTTTTATAAAATAATGTATAATATTTTTCGGAGGGATACAAATGGAATCTGTTATACTTATTTTAATAGCTGCAAATATATTGCTTACAATTATTTTATTATTGTCAAAAGGCAAAAATGCCGATATTGAAACATTCAGACAGAGCATAAACGAAACCACGCAAATGTCGGTCAAAAACCTTGGTGAGCTGCTCTCGGAAAACCAAAAAAATTCTGATGAAAGACAAATGGATAAAATCAATGTCATGGATAAAAATATGACCGAAAAGCAGGAAAAAATGAACCAAACGCTTTCGAATTCCATGGCACAGATGGAAAATCGGCTAAAAACCCTCGAAACCGTCAATGAGCAAAAACTTGACAATATTCGCAATACCATAGAAAAAAGACTTGCCGCAATTCAGGACGACAGCAATAAAAAACTTGAGGATATGCGCAAAACCGTTGATGAAAAACTTCAGAAAACTCTTGAAGATAAAATGAACCGCTCCTTCGGCATAATCAGCGAGCGGCTGGAACAGGTATATAAAGGTCTCGGCGAAATGCAGACTCTTGCCGCCGGAGTCGGAGATTTAAAGAAAGTTTTGTCCAATGTAAAAACAAGAGGTATTCTGGGCGAAATTCAGCTTGGTGCGATTTTGGAGGAAATACTCTCTCCCGAACAGTACGATATCAATATCGCAACGGTTCCGGGAAGCAAAAATGTAGTAGAATATGCAGTAAAAATGCCTGCCGACAATGACTCATTTGTGTATCTGCCAATTGACTCAAAATTTCCGGGCGATGCTTACGCCGCATTGCAGGACGCATACGAAAGCGGCAATCCCGATGAAGTCAAATCAAATCTGGCGGCATTGACCATGAGAATAAAAATGTGTGCAAAGGACATTCACGAAAAATATGTGGAGGTTCCTTACACAACCGAATTTGCAATTATGTTTCTGCCGTTTGAGGGACTTTATGCCGAGGTTGTCAAAAGCGGAATGGTTGAAGTTCTTCAAAAAGACTACAAAGTAAATATCGCAGGTCCGAGCACAATGGCAGCGCTTTTGAACAGTCTGCAAATGGGCTTCCGGGCAATTGCAATTCAAAAGCGTTCATATGAGGCTTGGGAGGTTTTAAGTGCCGTCAAGTCGGAATTTGACACCTTTGCAAAGGTACTGGAAAGCACACAGAACCGAATTAATCAAGCCAATAAAGAACTGGACAAGCTTGTCGGCGTAAGAACAAGAGCAATCCAAAGAAAACTCCGCAGCGTAGAGCGAATGAGCAGCAGCGAAAAAGCGGAAGAAATTTTAGCTATTGAAGAAAGTGATACTGAATAAAAATGCGGCTGTTTAAAAAGTCAACCGACTTTTTAAACAGCCGCATTTTTGAGGGGATAGGAAAAAAGCTCTCGGCTTTTTTATTCAAATTCCACCTTGTATGTCGCAAGTTTCCACCCTGACAGCGATACCGAAACGGAATTTTCATCATTATTAATTTCTTTTTTTACTTCCTCATTGAGATTGGTTTCATATGCTTTTTTGATTTTATCCGCAAAGATAATTTTCCCCGCTGCTGTTTTATCCGAGGAGTTATACACTCTGACTATCAGCGACTTTTCCTCTTCATCCTCCGGGGGCTTTACTATGCTTAAATTTAAGTCCTCGCCCTCTATACGCATTTGAGATTCTTTTTTCGGAACATAGCCGAAATCTGTCTCCGACACCGAATAAATCGGTTTCATTGCAAGACTGTCCTGCATACGAATCAAATCGGAATAGCTTGCTGCTTTATCGGTCGGAACAAATAAAAACTCATATTCAAGTTCTCCCAAAAGCTGACCGCCGACTTCACCCATAGTACCGACCGTTCTTTCAAATGAGCGGAACAGTGTCACCATTATATCACCGTTTTCACAGCCTGCACATTCATGCAGTCCCGCGCAAGATACAAGTGCAATTCCATTTCCGTCCGCGCCGCACTTTCCGACAATTCCGTTTGTCTGCTTTTCAATCGGAGCAAACTCCCTATAGTTTTGAGTCGAATAATCAAGTCCTGTTTTCCGTACATTTTTGTAAAATGCCTGACCCGAAAAATATGTATCAGTCTCAATTTTGGTCGGAATTCTGAGGCGCAGACGGTGATCCTTTGCAATATTGTCTATTTTCATGCTGACTTTTACAAATTTTGAATTTTGCGACAGTTCAATTTCCGAAATAATCGGCATCAAAACACATTTGTCCGAACGTCTTTTTCCCGAAATATCATCAATCATTTTCTCCGGAATATTCATATACTTTGTAATTCTGAATACTACTCTTGCACAGCCGTCGGCAATCTTCTCTATTTTAACATTCTGGCATGAACTTACAACGGTATCGTTCACGGGATTGACATGATACCAGCCGTCGCCGATTTCTCCGTCATCAGTAAGGCTCAGCAAATTATCATAACGTTTCTGAGTTTCCTTGTCATAAATCGAAATCGTTCCGTCCGACAAAATGCAAACGCGTACGGAATCGTTTTCCATATAATCCGCACCCGAGGACATATGCTTTAAATATCTCGACGGCTTTTCATACGGGACAATTTTATACTCTGTATATCCCATCGGGGGAAGCTTTGCCTCAAATGCAATTTTATATCCCTCGCCGATATCCGACTCAAGGCAGTGTACGCGTTTTATATAATTTTTGTTTATATCCTCAAGCTGATAAGGGATTTCATTTCCGTCACTGTCAAAAATTTTAAAGCTTGCAATTTCTTCATACCCGAACGGTTCGGAGTATTTTGCCGGATAATCCTTTTTAAGCGGAAGAACCGTTTCTACCGTCTCACATCTTTCAAAAGGCATGGTATTGTACATCTTCAGCACATATTCGCCGGAGCTGCCCTTTTGAGGACGGTTTGCATACAAAAATTCATCTTTTAATATACCGGCAATTTCTTTTACCTGGTCAAACCGATAAATCATATCCTTATGCACTTGGTCTATTGAACAGCCGCATATAGAATCATGCGGATGATTCTTTAAAAGATAATCGTATGCCAATCTTATATATGAGCGTCTGAACTTAAAAGTTTTTGAAAATGCAGCCATCGGTTCAATAAGCTTTTCCAGCAGATTCTGACAAATGTCATTTTCTCTTTTGTGAGTATAATAGCTTGATAAAGTGTATGTAATCAAATGCAGATAACTGTGTCTTTCCATCGCCGTACGGCTCAGCTCACCGTACATTTTATTAAAGCTGTATTTTTCAAGCTGCTTTTTTGCCTCGCACAAATCGCAATGGTGCACATTTGCTTCCGGATAAAGCTTTTTAATGGTTTCAATGATTTGCGGCGTAGATTTTACAACAGACTGATGATCGATTGCATCGGACAATATTACTGTATCGGCATTTGAACGTTCAATTTCCGAATCTATATATTCTTTGATTTTTTTCTCATCGGCATCATGCAAAGCTTTTGCACTGCCGTAACCGTCCTCCGGTTCAAGTCTGAAAGCAACGCAGCTGCTGCCGTCCGGAGACACCCAATCAAAGAATGTATCGTCTGTTTCCTGTGTGCCTCTGCCGAGTATTGCCATATCAATATCAAAGCCCGCAAAAATTTGCGGCATTTGAGCTATATGACCGAAAATGTCACATATATATCCCATTTTCCACGGCTTTGCACCCCATTTTTCCGAAAGCCTGTA
>CAKSFY010000111.1 GCA_934454035.1 uncultured Clostridia bacterium
GAGGACTTGAACCTCCATGAAATTGCTTTCACATGGACCTGAACCATGCGCGTCTGCCAATTCCGCCATATCCGCATATCAATCTTGACCGCATCTATAGTTTAACACAAAACGAAGAATTAATCAAGATATAATCAAATATTAAATTGTAGGTAGAAACTTTTCACCGATGTGACGTGAGCAGAGCCATGCGCGTCTGCCGATTCCGCCATATCCGCACATAATATTGACTTTGCGTTAAAATATAATTAACACATCCAAACCAACGACTTTTTTATTATACCACAAAAATATGACAATGTCAATATTTTTATGAAAAAATGTTTTTATTGTGTATTGCCATGCATCGGTTTTTCTATTTACAATGCACCGCCGAAATCCAAACGTACAATTTTCATTTTCATTATATCATCACCGAGTTTGGCTAAAAACCGAAAAAAACTGCTGACCTGCGGATTCTTTAAATCAGTATATCCGAGCATATATCCGCGGCTTGAAACACCGATATTGCCGCCCCACAAGGATAGTTCTTTTTCTGCATTCGAAACGGAGAAATATGCGTTTACATCTTTAATGTCCGCAGTTTTAATCCATGTTTTTGCTATCAGCTTTACTGCCGTTTTTCCGGCAGCGTCAAATACTATCCTGCCGCCCGGAAATGCATTTGCCATAGCACAAACAAGTGCTCTGACCTGTTCTGTGAGAAAATAGTAAAAGACACCCGAAGCAAAAAACACAACGCCGCCCGAAGCATCTATTTTTTCAAACCATTCCGTATCATTTAAGTTGCACGGCACATTTTTCTCACGTGCCCCGGCAGGCAACAGCTCATTACGCACTGCAATAACATCCGGGAAATCAAGATTATAAATTTTGCATTTTCCGTTATCGCAATATCTTCCCGTATTATCCAGACCGCAGCCGAGATTAACTACCGCCGCATTCGGGTGTGTATTCAAATAATCCCGAATTTCCCACGCAATATCATTCTGCCGCATCGCAACCTCTAAAAAGCCGAATCTATGCATAAAACTTCCGGACTTTTTTGCCGCAGCCGAAAAGTCATAATCAATTTTATCTATAAGTCTGACGGCTATATCATCGCTATAAACACCCGGGAATAATTCAGAACACATTTTCCGTGCATAAAGCGGTATAACAAGCGTTTCCTGCACAGTGTCTTTTTCAATTTTATATTTCATGTTCGCTCCTCACTTTTTTAAGAACGGAAGCTTCGGCAAGCTGCCGTTTTCCGCAACCGAACATAGCATTTCCGCAAAACCGCGCGGATTGCAAATCTGATACTGCATATGATTATGCCCCTCAAATATCGGATATTCGGCATACGGATATGCTTTCATGACCGCACTGCGATATTTATAATGAGCTTCCCTGCTGCCAAATTCAAAATATATGTTTTTTTGCATTTTCTCCGGCAAAGCCGGAAACGGCTTATCCTCCAAACTGTCTGACAGCTGCCTGTACAGATTTCCGTATTTAAGAGCCCTCCCTGCCGCAATAAAATACGGTTTTATTTCGTCACTGCCGTACCTTATTATATTTTTTAACGTTCTGCCGTTTGACCAATACAGACTCTTGACGGCAAAATACAAAAGAGGTGCAGTAATACGGCGTGTTGCTTTTCTCAACTGTGCAAACTGTCCTCCGTCAAAAAATGCATGTCCGACCGAAAGCTTTGTCTGCTTTAAAAACGAAATCGCAAGATCCGCACCAATTGAGGACGCAACTACCAAACTGAGACTTTCTACCCCCTGCTGATGTAAAAAATTTTCAATCTGCCTTATCTCGTCATCTTTGCCGATATACCTCTGCCCGGCACAGTAAACTGTAGAGGTCGGCATAATGCAAAAATATTTATCACACAATTGCCTTGCTGCCCGTTCGCTGCTTGCTCCAGTCACACCCATTGCATGAAAGAATAAAATTGCCGGGCTCTTTTTATCCCCCAAAGTTTCAAACAGCATTTTATCACCTCAAAATTAATTGTTTTTTAACTATCTTTTTACTGCGCTTCAATTCTCCAGCCTTCCGCTTGCCCGCGGATTTCTGTGAATTTTTTATAAAGACCTTCTTTTTGTATCAGTTCGTTATGTGTGCCGCACTCGGCAATTCTTCCGTCATCAACAACCAGAATCTGATCCGCATTCTGAATCGTAGCCAATCTGTGCGCTATGGTTATAATGGTTTTTCCTCGCGTAAGTTCAGATATTGCCTGCTGAATGAGATGCTCATTTTCCGGGTCTATGCTTGCGGTCGCCTCATCAAGAATAATTATCGGAGCATTTTTTAAAATTGCGCGCGCAATGGATATGCGCTGTTTTTCTCCGCCCGAAAGCGTTCCTCCTCCTTCACCGACGACGGTATCATAACCGTTCGGAAGTGCCTTTATAAAATCGTGGCATCTTGCTTTTTTTGCAGCCTCAACCATTTCTTCTTCGGTAGCGTCAGGCTTCCCGAAACAAATATTTGCTCTGATTGTATCATTAAATAAATATACATTCTGGAACACCATTGAAATATTTGAAAGCAGACTGTCGCAGGTAAATTCTTTAAGATTATGACCGCCGACGATTATACTTCCGCCCTGCGGATCATAGAATCTGGCAATCAGGCTGCAAACTGTTGTTTTACCCGAACCGGACGGACCGACAATGGCAGTCGATGTCTTTTCCGGAATTTTAAAGCTGACATCCTTTAAAATCCTGCGTGTGTCGTACCCGAAAGTTACATTCTTAAATTCTATGTCATAGTGATTAAGTTTAATATCCTTGCCTTCCGCGTCAATAAGATTTTCATTTTTTAATGCGTCAAGCTGATCCATAGCATCATCTATAACGCCGAGTGTGTGGGCACTGTCGCTGATAGGTTCAAGACTTGCAAAAATGCTGAACGAGAAGAACACAAACATAAGCATTACGGAAAAGCTCATCTGACCGGCAAAACACATAAGCACTGCAGCCATTGCAAGACCTGTACTTCCGCATTTTAATGCTAAAAGATGCAGAGCATTTCCCGGCACATATCCCCATTCGATTTTTATATGTATCTTTTTGCTGTCATCCACTGATTTTGTTACAGATTCCATTGACGCTCCGCTTTTGCCGAAAGATTTAACCACGGCAAGTCCTCTTGCATATTCAATAATTGCGCCGGTCATATCCTTGTTTGCCTGCGCCTCAACCGGAGCGTTTTTTGCACTGTAGTGTGAAATCAAAAGCATAAAGCAAAGGGACAGTGCCGCTGCCGCTAAAGCTATCAGAGCGGTTACCGGGCTGAAAATTGCAAGGCAGAGAAAAATCACCGCAAAGTTTAAGTATCCGCCGACGAAATTATCAATCATTCTGATCCCCATATTTTCAAGTGTGGAAAGACCTGTTGTGATTGAGCTTAAAATATTTCCGGTGCTGACCTGTCCGAAATATCCGAGCGATACGCGCTTTAAAGCGTCGCCGACCTTTAGTCTGTCGCGCGCCGTAAGCTGATAGCTTATAGGTTCCTGAAGTCTTGCGCGGAAATAGTCAAAGAGGAATCTGAAAAATACAAGTACAATCTGAATGACAATGCTTTTCCAAATCCATGAAGTATCAAACGCAGCTCCGCCTTTGGCAGACTCAATTAAAAGTCCCACGGTGTAAGCGGCAAGAGCAAGCGGCATTGCCGTGAAAATATGCGACAAAAATGTCATGACAAAACCGAGATAGAGTTTTCCTTTAAATTCGCCGCACCAGTCAATAATTCGTTTTACCGTTTTAAACATACTGATTTTCCTCCCTTTCCGCTGAAGATACCGCCCAGTTTTTTGCGCCTATGTGAGCAAGCCACATATCTTTGTAAAGCGTGCATTTTTCAAGTAATTCATCATGTTTACCCTCTGCGATAATTTCGCCGTTTTTAAGGACGACAATATTATCTGCGGATTTTATCGTTGAAAGCCTGTGTGCGATAACAAGCAGAGTTTTCCCTTTGGTAAGCGCCGCGATACTTTGCTGAATTTTATTTTCATTTTCGGGGTCGGTAAATGCCGTTGCCTCGTCCAGAATAACAATCGGCGCATTTTTTAGAATCATTCTCGCAATAGCAATGCGTTGTTTTTCTCCGCCCGAAAGCCGTTTTCCTGCTTCGCCTGCCGGGGTGTTATACCCAAGAGGAAGCTTATTTATAAATTCTTCGCATTGTGCTGCTTTTGCAGCTGCCTTTACTTCCTCATCCGTTGCTTTCGGATTGCCGAGACGTATATTCTCGAGCAGAGAGCAGCGGAATAAGAAGTTATCCTGCGTTACAAAGCTCACATATTCGGAAAGCTCACTAAGCGGCATATCCTTCACATTAACACCGCCGACGATGATTTCACCGGAGGTAACATCCCAAAATCGCGCAATAAGCTTTGCAACGGTGGATTTTCCGCCGCCTGACGGACCAACAAGAGCGGTAAAGCTGCCCTCGGGAAGATTTAAGTTAATGCCGTGCAGTACCTCATCCTTTTCATCGCCCGTGTAAGAAAAGTGAACATTTTTTATACTTACATCGGTATTCTTGATTTCCGCGCGTGTTTTCGGCTCGGGCAATGACGGCATTTCCAGGAATTCTTCCAGGTTTTCAACCGTAAATTTTACCTGACGCATATTTTCCGAAAATACCTCAAGCTTTGCAAGCGAGCCAACCATAGAAATCGAAAGCATAACCGCAAGTGCCGCCTCCGGTGCCGTTATCACGCCGCCGTTTGCAAGCGCCAATGCCGCCGGCAAGGTGCCGATCAGCGTTGACGGAAAAAGCGCAAAGCTTAATTTCATTGTCGCATAGGTTGAAGCAAGCCACTTTACCACAAATGTGCAAAAATCGGTTATTGCACCGGCATATTTCTCGTATGAAACTCCTGCTCTGCCGAATGCCTTTATAACCTCTATTCCCTCTATGTACTCAACAATCGTACTGTTCATATAATCAGCGGATTTATCATACTTGTCAAAATTCTTACCGCTTATTTTAAATGTCAGTCCCATACAGAAAAACGAAACAGGGAATGTCACAAGCGAGGCAAGCATAATTCGCCAATCTATCAGGCAAAGCGCAATTAAACTCACAACCGGAAGCACGATATGTCCGGCACCCTCCGGAATCATATGTGCAAGCGGCGGCTCCAGGTTTTCAATTTTATCAACCATCATATTTTTTATCTCACCTACGGAATGATTTTCCACGTTGCCTAACGGTGCATGCAAAAACCTGTCGGCAAGACGCAGACGCAGACGTTCCAAAACAGTGTATGCCATACTGTGCGATATACCTGTGGATAAGCTGAACGTAAGTATTTTTGCGGCATAGAATAAAAGTGCTGTTAAACACAATTCAACAATTGCGCCCGTTGTCACCGTATCTGATGTAAACAGACAGATTATCTTATACATGCAGTATAACGGAATCAATCCCAGAGTAACACTAAGTACCGACAAAATTACCGACAAAATCATTTTTTTCTTTTCACTTTCGGCATAATCAAAAAGAATTTTTGTCCAGTTTTTCTTTTTTGTGTCCATAATAATCCTCTTTTCTTTATATTTTAGTTAGTTGCACCTAACCTTTGTCCTAAAATTTAAGGATCATTTGATCCCTAAAATTTCGTACCAACCTGCTGTGTAAAAATCATATAGCGCATTGATATGCTTTTGAGCATCATTTGCATTATCATCGTGTGAAATAATCTCAAAAATGCCGGTAAAAATCGTATTTGAAATAATATGTATAAGCGTATCATCCATGCAAGCCGTCATACGATTTTCTTTTTTTAAAAGATGAACAAGCACCATGCCCGATTGGGTTTCGATTTCGGTAAGCCGCTCAATATAGTTTTCATATTTTGTACCTGCAGAACAGCAGGCAATGAGCTTAAATGCGTCGTAATGCTCATAAATATACTTCATAAGCGTTTCTATTTTACCGCTCGGCTTATCGGCAAGATGAGGCAGCGTTGTAAGCTGCTTATCAAGTTCCTGCTCCGAAAAATTTTGGCTGTAAGTGTTATATTCATTGAAAAACTCTTCCGCCGGTTGTGAAACAAGCGCGTCAAACAAGGCCTCTTTGTTGGCATAGTAACGATAAATCGCTCCCGTTGTTGCGCCTGCCGCTGCGGCGATGCTTCGCATAGATGCACTCCGGAAGCCTTTTTCCATAAACTCGGTTTTAGCGGCAGCAAGTATACTGCATGCAAGCTTATCGTTAAGCGGTCTCATTTCAATCTCCTTTTAATAACATTGTTATTTGATAACAATGTTATTTTAACACAAAATAAAAAACTTGTCAAGTATCTTTTGACAAGTTTTTTTATTATTACTTCAATTTTTTATATTCTTCATCAGAAACTGCTTCCAGCCACTCATTCGAAGTATCCTCACCGGGACATTCGACAGCAAGATGGCTGAACCAAGAATTTGACTTTGCACCGTGCCAATGCTTTACACCTGCCGGTATGGCGACAACATCTCCCGGTTTCAGGCTTTGCGCCGGTTTTCCCTCCTCTTGATACCAGCCTTCACCGTCAATACATAGAAGCAGCTGACCGCCGCCTTTGGACGCATGATGAATATGCCAGTTATTGCGGCAGCCGGGTTCAAAGGTTACATTGGCGACAAATACTGTTTCCTCCGAGTTCGTAAGCGGATTTAAGTAACTGTTGCCGATAAAATACTTTGCATAATTTACATTAGCCTCTCCTATGCCAAACATTCCTCCGTGCATTTTATTATTTGTTTTATCCGTATTCATCAATAATCTTCCTTTCTATTCTCTTGTTTCCGGTTTAAGCACGCCGTAAAAATAACTTGCCGTTGCACCGCCGTCAATCAGAAAATCAGCACCTGTTATAAATGCGCCTTTATCACTCATCAACAGTTCTGCAACATTTGCAACTTCATCCGCAGTCCCCGGTCTTTTTGCCGGGCATTTTGCAAACATATTCTTGTAAAAATCACCGCGAATACCGTTAAATTCATCAATAGCTAGCGGGGTTACGATAATTCCGGGAGAAATAGAATTTATTCTTTCACCCTTTTCGCCCCATTTAACAGATTCGCTCATAACTCTTTTTTCATTGCACCGCTTTGCAAGCTGATATGCATGAAGAGTGTCAGTTATATTTTGCGGTTTCAATTAATGACAAAATAGAACTTCTGGATGATATGTCGGTTTCAACCGCCAAAGTTTCAAACCCGGCGTCATTCATAATCTTCGAAATACTCTGTGCATTCCGGATATTCTTGTCACCTATGATTATCTTCATCCCGTACCCCATGCGTCTGGCATTTTTGGTGCTATACTAAAAAAGTAGACACAATCATGCAAAATATGATATAATAAAATAAACACAAAAACAGGAGG
>CAKSFY010000112.1 GCA_934454035.1 uncultured Clostridia bacterium
GAGCAGCTCCGTTCGAGAAAAACCTTGCACCGTATTCCTCACAGGCAATCGCCATACCGATTGAGTTCTTTGCCATTGCAATCGGCGAATATCCGACAAGTCCGTCAAAACCGAGTCCCGGTATGTGCAAAACATCGGACGGAGGGAGTATAACGGTTGAGTTCGGCATAGTCGGCGCTTCTTCGGTGGATTTCATGTATTTGTAGTAAAGGTGTCCGTCCGAATCACGGTCAACCGTCATTTTATTCGGCATAAGCGGATAGAGTGCTATCACCTCGCCTTTGCCGTTTCGGATAATCTGTGCATACGCATTTCCCCATAATAAAAGATGAGTCATAAGCGTTTCACGAAACACAAATGAACTCATCTCGGAGTTCGGCTCGTCATGCAAAAGTAAGTACAGCGGATGGTCTACGGCTTTTTCCTTGCCGCCATCCTTTTTGTATCGGTATAGGTGCAGCGGAAGTCCGGCAATTGCCTCCGACAGAATACGAACGCAAGCATATACCGCTGTCATCTGCATGGCGCTCCGTTCGGTTACCGCTTTGCCGGAAGTTGTTCCTCCGAAGAAAAAACTGTAACCGGAGCCTGCGGTTCTGTTTTGAGGTTTATCCCTTGACCGGAATAGTCCTTGTAAAATACCCATATTGCATCAACTCCTTAAATGCGGGCATGAAAAAAGCACCTATCTAAATTGATAGATGCTTTGACTTGATAAACCGATTTAATCCCATCTGATTGGACCGTCAATGTAACTCCAATCAACTTGGCGGATCTCATCATATTTTGCTTTCGACTTATTTGAAAGTTTTTCTTCATTAGAGCAGGGCTTTTTATCAAGCTTTTTATTGTTGCTGTTTAATTGATTTTTGCTTTTCTTTTTCATTTGTTTCACCCCCAAACCGAGTCAAAATAAAAATCCATACACTTATGCGTGTACAGATTGCATTGACTCAATTTGCTGTCTTACACGCACAAAAACACAGACAGCCATTGATTTGATGCCGTCTTTGTTAGTATGGTGTAAAGCAGATAGAACAACAATTTACCTACCGAGAGATTTTCATTGCTTTCTCAAGGCATACATCGGAATACTTTAACCCTTGATATTTCTACAGTTTTACTATTTTCTTTGCCATTACTGAAGACATACCATTTTGTCTTTTATTTATCCGATATCATATAACAAAAGTTTATTGTCTTTACCATTATTGAATGACAAGTATAATTATACCACAAAAAATCAAAATACGCAATACTAAAATGTAACTTTTGCATGTTTGTGCTTGGTGCAATCAGTTTATAACTCATATTTTTCCCGAATGTTCTTAATTGATTCTATAAAAATATTATTAAACCTATTGACTTTTGATAGCATTTGTGCTATCATATTCATATACTAATAAAGATGGAGCATACTAAAATGTATACAGTTGAATTTTATGAAAATGCAAAAGGCGAATCTGATGTTTGGGATTTTCTTGAAGAACTCCGCATAAAAGCAGAAACCAACAAAGATGCTCGCATACAATATAAGCAGATAAGCTTTTACATTCAACTACTCCAGGATAACGGAACCCGGCTATCGGATAATATAACCAAACACATCGATGATGGCATTTGGGAACTCCGTCCGGGTAGCAACCGAGTATTGTACTTCTTTTTCAAAAACAATACTTTTATTTTGTTACACCACTTTCGCAAGAAAACTCAAAAAACACCTCGTTCTGAAATTGAAAAGGCAAAAACAGAACGAGCAGATTTCTTATCAAGAGAGGAGCAAAAATAATGAAAACTTGGAATGATTACAAAGAACACGCAAAATCACAAAGCTTAACCGCTAAGCAAGACATCGAAGAAATTGAAGCTTTATCTTCTATTGTTTCTGCACTTATCAGTAAGCGTACTGAAATGGGAATCAGCCAAAGAGAATTAGCCTCTCTTTGCGGCATTCCTCAATCATCAGTTGCACGTATTGAATCCTTTGCAACCACACCAAAGCTTGATACATTATTAAAAATAATGCAACCATTAGGCTTACACTTACATGTTTCATCAAATTAATACTTTCGCATTTAAGGTGGTCAAAAAGACCACCTTTTTATATAAACAAAATCCCGCGTTCATCATATACACTCTCGCTCATATCGTTTCCGCAGCGTATTGCCCGGTCAAGCGCCATAACAGCTGCAACGGCTCCGTCAATCTTCTCGGTGGACTTTTCCTTATCCGGCTTAATGTTACCCGCCGGGTCTGTACGAACATAAATATTATCCATCATCCAACGAAGAACCGGGTGTCCGCTGTGGGCAATGCGTTCTTCAAGCACAAGTTTCATCAGTTCCTTTGTAGGCGGTGACATATCCTTAAAGCCTTGTCCGAACGGGACTACCGTAAATCCCATGCCCTCAAGATTCTGCACCATCTGCACCGCGCCCCAGCGGTCAAACGCTATCTCCCTAATGTTATATTTTTCGCCCAAGCGTTCAATAAACTTTTCAATATATCCATAGTGAACAACATTGCCCTCGGTGGTTTGAAGTTTTCCTTGGCGCTCCCACACATCATACGGTACATGGTCGCGCCGCACACGCAGGTCAAGGTTGTCTTCCGGCATCCAAAAGTACGGAAGAATTATATATTTGTCCGTTTCATCAAGCGGCGGAAACACAAGCACAAATGCCGTAATATCTGTTGTGCTTGATAAATCCAAACCGCCGTAGCAGACTCTGCCGACAAGTTCATCCTCATTTACGGCAAATGAGCATTTATCCCATCTGTCCATCGGCATCCATCGCACCGATTGCTTTACCCATTGGTTAAGCCTTAACTGTCTGAAACTGTTTTCTTCAGCCGGGTTCTGCTTTGCCGACTCACACGCAGCCTTAACCTTATCAACACCCACCGTAATACCGAGTGACGGATTTGCTTTCTTCCACACCTTTGGGTCAGTCCAGTCATCCGATTCCTCTGCGCCGTATATGACAGGATAGAATGTCGGGTCAATTTTTCTGCCCTCTAATATATCCTTTGCCTTTTGGTGCGTTTCATAACATATCGAATGTGTGTCTGTGCCGGCTGTTGTGATCAGAAAGTATAACGGCTGCATTCGTGCATCACCGGAACCTTTTGTCATAACATCAAACAGTTTTCTGTTCGGTTGTGTGTGCAGTTCATCAAACACCACTCCGTGAATGTTAAATCCGTGCTTTGAATATGCCTCGGCAGACAGCACCTGATAAAAGCTGTTTGTCGGCGTGTATATGATTCGCTTGGTTGCAGTGAGTATTTTTACCCGCTTTGAAAGCGCCGGACACATACGAACCATATCAGCCGCAACCTCAAATACAATGGACGCTTGCTGTCGGTCTGCGGCACAGCCGTAAACCTCGGCTCGTTCCTCACCGTCACCGCAGGTTAAAAGCAGTGCAACAGCGGCGGCAAGTTCGGATTTGCCCATTTTCTTTGGGATTTCAATGTATGTGGTGTTAAACTGCCTGTAACCGTTCGGCTTTAATGTTCCGAATATATCACGGATTATTTGTTCCTGCCAATCAATCAGCTCAAACGGCTTGCCCGCCCAGGTGCCTTTGGTGTGGCACAGACTTTCGATAAACATAACCGCATAATCGGCGGAGTCTTTATCATAAACCGATGTTTTTGCCTTGAATTCTGTAGGCTTGTATTTTTTCAGTTTTCGTATTGTTCTCACCCCCGCACAACAAAAACAGCCGCCTTTTAAGCGACTGTCCGTTTATATATTTTTTATCCGGATATTCTTTTTAATGTTTGTTCTCTGAGTAAGTTATACTCTTCTTCTGTAATTAACCCTTTTTCTTTCAAATTCAATAATTCAGACAATCTTGAATCAATAGACTGTTCAGAGGTTTCGGTTAATTTTCCTAGTAATTCTGTTTGTTTAGTTGTTCCAGATTTGAGTTGTTTTAAGTAAAATGCAAGCATAACAATCAATGATATTATACTGATTGCAATACCCACAATTGCAGTATTTCCGGATTTTGCATCATCTTCATAAATGCTTTCATACATTTCGCTGTCAAAAGAATAACCAAGAATGGCATAATTTTTTCTCATATGGCTAACATTATCTCTTACAGAATCTTCATTGAAAAAGGAGTTGTGTTTCAAATTATTTGCATTAAAAACAAATAGTAAAACTCCAATCAACAGAAAGCAAGCACAAATAATATAAGGTATTTTTTGTTTATCGATTTTACTCATAGTATCTAACCTTTCAGGTGTTTTTGTTTATTGTACCATATTTGTGTGGAAAGTTCAACAGTTTTCACACAAAAGGCAAAAGAGTAAAACTCCTATAATTTAGCAAAGCAAAAAAACATCTTGTACCATCTATTCTATTGTGTCAACGCAAGTTTTTTCGCCGCTTATGAGCATGGCATAAATGTTGTAATAACGCTGATGTTCACTGCCCTCGCTTGTCGCCATAGCCTGTGAAAAGAATTTGATTGCATCATCACGGCTGTCCCATATTTGTTCTTTTCCGTAGTACACTGTTTTAACCGAATCAAGCTTTTTTATAACATCCTCGCCATAGACAACATTTAAGCCGCAGCCGTTATCCCAATCGATTAGCAGACTTCCGATATCGTCAACACCCTTAACAGTGCCCTTTGTGCCGACAGGCGGCGCTTGCTTATCATCCATTTTCACAAGCTCCACACGAGCGCCGATAGGGTATAGCTTTTTTATTTCATCAATCAGCATATTTTTTTTGCCTTCCTTATCGGTTATCCATTTGCCGTTTTTCCATCCGTCCAAAAATATAACCGCATCGGAAAAACCCGTGCGGTAATAATGGTCGACTGTTTCGCCGTCAAGCAGTGCATATGCGTTTTCGCATCTGTTTAACAGCTTTTTCTGCTCATCGGAGAGTGTTTTTCTTAAATTATCCATACAGGACTTAAATTTCAGATATGCGTCTTGGAGTTCTGTCGGCTCGGATTTACCGTGCAGATTCAGCCGTCCCAAAACAAATTTACTGATTTCCTCGTTCATAATATCGTACCGCCTTTCTTTTGGTTAATTTGGTTAAGTACATATATTACTCAAATTCGAGGAAATATCAAGTCCTTTTTGCAATATAAATATTATTCTGCCATTTGCACAAAATCCGGTGCCAAATATATTTTTATCGGTATATTTTTGCGGCGGCAGTTATCTATTACAAATTTTGTACCCCTTGATTTTCCGTCCCAAAACGCAAGCACGATATCTGCGTTTTCGATTATTGTAATATTTCTTTTAAGCGGTGCGCCCCGACCAAAGCGCTCATAGTCCGGCAAAAATTCCGTTAGCTTCAGTCCGTTGCGGTTTGCATATTCTTTTGCAATGGTATCAACACCTCTTGCGCCGCCCGATACAATCTCCGTTGTACCAGCCGGAATGAACCTCGGCAAATCCACATTTGTTATATTTCTTGAACCTACAATAGCTGTTTTCATAAAATTACCTCATTTTCTATGCGTCAAAACTTCGTCATTTCCACATTTCATTATACTACAATGATATAATTTAGTCAATACTTAGTCAGAGGTGAGTCAATTATGAAAGATAATCTTCCGCGTTACACGCTCAGAGTTTCTCAAGTTTTGCTTGATAAGCTTGCATATATTGCCGAATACGAAGGCAGAACCAAGAACAAGGAACTTGAACAGCTTATAAAAAAGCGCATTGCCGAATTTGAATCGGAACACGGCACAATAGAAACCCACTAAATACTTCGAATTTACTCGGAGTATTTTTTGTTTGCCCTCACAATCCCTGAAAGCACAAAGCATACGCACGGCAGCGCAACTCCGTTGCCCCACAATTTATACTCTGCCGAATCGGAGTGCGGATTTTTAAGCCATTTTACAATCTGCTTATCAGACTTCGGCTTTTTTGATGTTCCCATTGCTTTTCGGTGTGTTTCAAACACATCTTTCCAAAATGCAACATCCTCATCGGTTGGGTTTTCGGTTTCAAGGTTTTTACACCAACCGTCCGGAAAACCTTGCAGTCTTGCACATTCTGTGGGCGTGAGCCTTCGCACTATGTACTCGGCATTATCATTTGTATCGTTTATCATCGGCGGGTCTTTATAATCTGTGGCAACAAGCGTGTTTGCAAGTTCCTTTTCGGCATTTGTAAAAAAAGATGCCTTTGAACTTGAATAGGTCGGTGCCGCAACAGCACCCGGTCCTTTTGCCACCATAGTCGGCTGAACCTCTTGTTCAACCGCAAATGAATATTTTGCATTCTGCCCTTGATTGAAAGCCGCCCTGTCAATTCCGTATGCGACAGCATGTTTATCTGTTGCGTTGAGTGTAAACGATACATCCTCGTTGATTCCATTACCTTGCGGACCGTTTTCATCCTTGCGGCCTATCATTGAGCCTTGAACACATACTGCCGGCTCGCCGCCGTGTGTACAGGCAAGGGTGGGTGAGACTCCTTTTGATACACAGCATCCCGATTTACCTCCGCCTTGGTCTACGCATACCACAGCCATACCGCCTTGATTGCATGACGGATTGCCGCCGTTTGCGTCAAGGCATCGTGATGTGTCAGCCTCATAAAAACCGCTGTGCGGATTATCCGATTTCATGGAATTGCTGTCTTTGGAGCATATTCCGTATACAACCGCAACACCGCCTTGGTTGGAATCCGGAGCATTGCCGCCGGTGTCGATTGTTCTTGCAACATCGGTTTCATAGCAATTCTGTCTTGCGTTTTTCGTACCTTCCGAAGTAAACCGTACATCATAGCATTGCTCAACCACAAACGGCTGATTGTTTCCACCTGTGCCGTAGGTTGCAATCACTGTCGGTGCGGTATCGAGCGGCCCCTTAAATCTTGTATCTTGTCCATGATTTTCATAGACAGCCGCCGGAACAGTACCGGCTCGCAGCGTCGGAGATACTTCTTTTTCAAAACCTATCGACCTTGCTTTTGCCGAATGTTCCGTGCAAAATCCCGCCGACTCCATAACACAGGGCGGATGATGCGCCTCGGCACGTAGTGTTGCCGTCACATTTTCGGTAACATCAATCCGATTGCCGCCCTGGTCGTTTAACACAATGCCGTTTCTGCCGGTAGATACTCCACAATTAACACCGAGTGTGGCCGATACATCACCTGTCAAACAGCCGTTGTATCCGTCACAGCCTGTCGCTCCAATGCTGTTTTGAGTATCTTCGGCAGTTCTTTGCCACGGGAAGACGCCCTTCTTAAGATACCCAGGCACGCCCTCCGGCTCAAATAGTATTTTTCCGGCACACCTGCCTCCAAAATCTGCGACAAGGTAGATGCGTTTTCTTCGTTGGGGGACTCCCCAGTATTGAGCGTCGAAAAC
>CAKSFY010000113.1 GCA_934454035.1 uncultured Clostridia bacterium
GGTCTTACAACATTCATGACAATGGCGTATATTATCGCCCTGAATCCGAATCTGCTTACAGGCTTCGGTCAGGAGGGTACGCCGGCACTTTGGAACGGCGTGTTCCTGTCAACATGTATTGCTTCGGCAATCGGTATCTTCGTAATGGCATTTTTGGCAAACAAACCGTTTGCTATGGCACCGGGAATGGGACTTAACAGCTTTTTTGCGGTTGTTGTTGCCAATATTGCGGCAATAACAGGCGTATCCTATGTTGAGTCATTCCAGACTGCGCTCTGTGTAATTTTAATTGAGGGAGTAGTATTCCTGATTTTATCTCTTCTTAATATAAGAGAAAAAATTGTTAATGCGATTCCTCTCGGAATCAGACTCGGCATTGCTCCGGCAATCGGTCTTATGCTCCTTAATATCGGTCTCGGCTCAAATGCCGGCGTATATTCGGAAGCAGGCGGCCCGTTCTACGTAATGAAGGACTTTTTCGGAGCGCTTACCCCAAGCTATGCAGTAACAACAATCGGCTCGGGTTACAGTCAGATGGTTCTGACAGTTATCACCATGTTTGTGGGAGTGTTCGTGATAGCTGTTTTGTCTGAGAAAAAGGTTAAGGGTTCGGTTCTTATCGGTATGCTTACATCCTCGGTTATTTATTGGGCAGGCGAGGCAATATTCCTCGGAACAAATCCTTTTGAATCGTTAAAAACCGCTTCGTTTGTTCCTGCATTCGGCGATATGGCGGAAACAACTCTCTTTAAATTCAATTTTGCAAATCTTGCAAATATAGGTTGGTTTACAGTTGTAACCCTTATTTTGACATTCTGTATAATCGATATGTTCGATACAATAGGTACACTGGTCGGAACTGCATCCCGTGCCGGAATGGTTGATGAAGAGGGAAATATGCCGAATATGAAGGAAGCTCTTATCGCTGACGCTGTCGGTACAATTGCAGGTTCTGCAACGGGTACATCAACAGTTACAACATTTGTTGAATCTGCATCGGGTGTTGAAGCAGGAGGAAGAACGGGTCTTACAGCATTGGTAACGGGAATTTTGTTCCTTGCCTGTATGTTCCTTGCTCCGATTGCGGCTATTATCCCTGCAGCTGCAACATCGGCTGCGTTGATTTACGTAGGCTTTTTAATGCTCGGTGGACTTAAAAAGATTGATTTTGAAGATATTACACAAGGCTTGCCGGCTGCACTTATGATGATTTCAATGCCGATTTCAGGTTCTATCGGACATGCTATCGGTTTGGGTATAATCAGTTATGCAGTAATCAAAGTATTTACCGGAAAAGCAAAAGAGGTTTCTGTTCTTACATACATAATCTCGCTTATATTCCTTGTTAAATTCTTCTTGGTTGTTTGATAGTATTTTATCTGAAACCGCCCGTATTTCGGGCGGTTTTTTGCTGCTTCGCAGTTGACATACTTTTACAAATATGATATACTATATATACAAATATTTTACGGAAGAGTGTTAATGAATGATATTTTCATCATATAAATTTATATTTTTGTTTTTCCCGATTGTCATACTCGGCACGGCGCTTTGCCGAAAGGCAAAAAATGTGAATTTTTTGAAGGTGTGGCTTATTGCGGCTTCGCTTTATTTTTACGGCAGCGGAAATATGAAATTTCTGCCGATTCTTTTCCTGACGGCAATTTTTAATTTCGGGATAAGCAGAGGACTTGTAACTTCGGATAATAAGCCTTTGAGAGCAGGTTTGCTTGCGCTCGGAGTTTTGGAAAATCTGGGACTGCTTTTTTATTTTAAGTACAGAAATTTCTTTTTTGAAAATGTTAATTTGGTATTCGGAACGGATATAATTATGAAAAATATAATTTTGCCGCTGGGAATTTCATTTTACACTTTTCAGATTTTGTCGTATGTTTTCGATTGCTACACCGGCGATGCAAAAAAATACGGTTTTGCAGATTATATGCTTTTTGTGACCTTTTTTCCGCAGCTGATTGTGGGGCCGGTTGTGACGCATGACGAAATAATTCCGCAGTTTACGAGTGATAATCTTCTTAAAACCGATAAAAATAATATAATTGCGGCAATTATTTATTTTTCGATAGGCTGTGCAAAAAAAATTCTGCTTGCCGATCCGCTTATCGATTTTGCGACTTCGTTTTACGGCGGCAATATAGCTATGAATTTTATAAATTCATGGACGGCGGTGCTTGCTTACACATTTGCATATTATTTCGATTTTTCGGGATATATCGACATGGCTTTGGGGCTGGGACTGTTCTTTAACATAAAGCTTCCGCAAAACTTTAATTCGCCTTACAAATCGCGTAATTTTGCGGATTTTTGGCGCAGATGGAACATAACGGTGTCCAGATTTTTAAATGACAATATTTTTAAAAGGATTTTTAAATTCGGCAACGGAATGATAAAGCTGATTTTTGCAACGCTTATCACATTTATAGTGTCGGGAATATGGCACGGAGCAGGCTGGCACTATATAGCATGGGGTATTGTGAACGGGATATTTGTTTCGATTGCAAATGTTATGACGGTTAAAAGAAAAAAACTTCCGTTCCCGATTGCGTGGACGCTGACATTTTTCTTTTCGATACTTGTGAGAGTTCTGTTCGATGCGAACGGACTGCTGCAGGCAATGGCAGTATATAAGACTATGTTCACATTTAACGGTGAGATTTTATATGGCATAAGAGCATTTTTTGCGGATAATATTAAAGTGATTTTTGTTATATTTATTTCGGCATTTATATGCTTTTTCTGCAAAAATACACAGGAAATGCTTGAAGATTTTAAGCCGAAACCGGTGCATGCCATATTCTGCGGAGCAATTTTGGCTGCTTCTCTTTTCTATATAGGCAGTGTTTCGCAGTTTTTGTATTTCCAGTTTTAAAATTAAGAGGTTTTGTATATGAGTTTCAAAAGATGGATAATTATATTCTGCATTTCGCTTGCGGCAGTGTGTGCGGCGGTTATGGGATTTAATATCGCCGTTGACCCGTTCGGAGTATTCGGAGACGGAATTTTTGACGATTACAGCTATGACATGACCATGAATCCCAGAATATCAAAAATCGAATATCTCAAAAAGCATCATTCGGAATACGATTCTTATATTATCGGCTGCTCAAAAACCAGTTGTTATCGGGTGGAAAAGCTTAATGAGTATTACGGCGGAGCACGTTTTTACAACATGCTGATGTACGGAGGAGATATGTATGATATTGAAAAGACAGCGGAGTACATTATTAAGACGTACAGTCCGAAGAATATTATTATAAATCTCGGACTTGAAGAGACGACCGAGTACAATACCGAGCCTGACCCGATAAAGCAAAATCTGCATCCGCTTGTTGAGGGCAAGCCGCTTCTTCCGTTTTATTTTAAATATGCGGCATTGAATCCGCAGTATTCTATAGATAAACTCGAAAATATAAAAAGCAGAGATTATCTTATGACGGGCGAGAATATTTTTATTCCGGAAACAGGCGCATATAATAAGCAGCTCAGAGATATAATGCCTATAGGCACAACCGACGAATACCGTGCGGCAAATGAGAAGGAGTTCGAGGGCGGTGAATTCACGGAAAAAATGGAGAATATTGACCGCTGCGTTTCCGATGTAAAAAAGATAGCCGATTTGTGCCGGGAGAAAAATATTGACTTTAAGCTGATTGTATCGCCTATTTATGAGGGGGAGCTTAAACATTATCCTGCCGATAAGCTGACAGAATTTTGGGAGAAGCTTTCGGCGGTTACGGATTTTTATAACTTCGCCGGATATACATCATGCATAACCAATGACGAGAGATATTACTATGACACGTATCATTTCCGCAACTGTGTCGGAGATATGGCACTGGCGTATATGTTCGGTGACTCTTCGGTCTATATTCCGCAAGGCTTCGGCAACCATATTACAAGTGACAATGTGAAAGAATATGCAAAAAAGGCGCTTGAGTATAAAAGCTGCGAAACAGAGGAGATTAAGCTGCCGGTACTGCTTTATCATAATATTTCCGAGAATCCGGAAAGTGATATGGACGTATCGCCGTCAAAACTTGACAGCGATACAGGGAAAATGCTTGCTGCCGGATATACTCCGATTTCTGCCGCAGAGCTTGAAAATTTTGTTTATAAAGGAGCAGATTTACCCGAAAAGCCTGTGCTTATTACCTTTGACGACGGATATTATTCAAATTATAAATACGCTTTTCCAATTTTGAAAAAATATAACTGCAAGGCAGTTATATTTCCGGTCGGCGCAACTTTCGGCAGGGATAATTATAACGGCATAAGCATAATAAGGCATTTCGGATTTGACGAGGCAAATGAAATGATTGATTCGGGACTTGTCGAAATAGGCAGCCACACATATGATATGCACCAGACAAAGACATTAACAGATAACCCGAGAATGGGAGTAATAAACTTAAACGGCGAATCGGACAGAGAACTTGCGGCTTTCTTTAAAGATGACTGCGGCAAGTTTAATGAGCAGATTGCCTCAAGGCTTGATAAAACTGTTTCGGCTCTTTCTTACCCATACGGGAATCATAATCCTGCTGCGGATGTATGTGCCGTTCAGAACGGATACAAGCTCACATTTACAACCGAAGAGGGAGACAATATCATAATAAAGGGAATTGGGCAGACACTCTATAATCTGAAGCGCTTCAGTATCACAAATGATACAGAGATAAATGAAATTTTAAAATAGGTAAAAAATAAACGGAGGCTAAAAAAATGAGTACAGCAGAAAGAATTTTAAAGTTTTTTGAGGAGAAAAAAATTGAGGGAGTAGAAGCGGATACTGACCTTTTTAAGGGCGGATATGTGGATTCGCTTTTCGCAATAGAGATAGTTGTGTATCTTGAAAAGGAATTCGGAATCAAAATGAAGAACAAGGATATATCGGAAAAGAATTTTCGCACGGTTTCAAATATTGCGGAAACTGTGGAAAAATATCTTTAATCGGAGGGAAAATAAATGTCCGTAAAAACAAAATGTGTGGTATGGGATTTGGACAATACAATCTGGGACGGAGTTCTTACAGAAAATGAAAATGTCACACTGAAAAAGGGAATTACAGATATTATAAAGGAGCTTGACAGAAGAGGTATTCTCCAATCAATAGCCAGTAAAAATAATGAAGAGGACGCAATTAAAAAGCTTAAAGAATTCGGAATCAGCGAGTATTTTCTCTATCCCGAGATAAATTGGAATCCGAAAAGCATGTCGATTAAAAATATCAGAGAAAAGCTGAATTTGGGAATTAATACGTTTGCATTTGTTGATGACAGTGATTTTGAAAGAGCGGAGGTATCTCATGCGCTGCCTGAGGTTCTGACTGTTGATGCGGCAGATTATGAAAAGATTCCCGATATGGATTGTATGAATCCGGAATTTATAACGGAAGATACAATCAACCGCCGTAAAATGTATATGTCCGATATGCAAAGAAAAAAAGAAGAGGCAGCATTTGAGGGTACAAGTCATGAATTTTTGAACACTCTCGATATGGAGCTTACCATAGAAAAAGTCACGGAGGCGGATTTGCAGAGAGCATATGAGCTGACAGTCCGTACTCATCAGCTTAATTCCACCGGATATACTTATTCATATGATGAGCTTTTGGAGTATATCAATTCCGACAGCCATATTTTTCTTATTGCAAGCCTTAAAGACAGATTCGGCGATTACGGAAAAATCGGTCTTGCACTTGTTGAAAATACGGACGCTATGCGTATTAAACTGCTTTTGATGAGCTGCAGAGTTATGTCAAGAGGTGTCGGCTCGGCATTTTTAATTCATCTGATAAGACTGGCAAAGAAGAATAATAAAGAGCTTTTTGCCGATTTTCTCGAAACTGATAAAAACAGGGTTATGTATATCACATATAAGCTTATGGGATTTGAGGAAGAAGAAAACGAGGACGGAAAAATTCTGCTCAAATATGATTCCGATGACGACAAAGAGTTCCCGGAATATTTTCATGTAAAAACCGATATGTAAGCATAATAAAAAAGTCTTGAACCCAAAAAAGGGGATATAAAAAAAGTCCGGAACGCAAAAAGGCATGTATTACTTGAAAAGTATATATTATAAAATAATATGTTTTAACGATTTTTGAAAAAAATCTCAAAATTTTCGATTTATATATTACAACACCTTTTTGCTGCGCCCTCACCAAACCGCTCGGAGTACCCACGTACACCGTTGGGTTTGGTTTGAACGTTCCGAAGCATTTTTTTCTGTCCCCTAAAAAGGCGGTGTACTTTTTATACACCGCCTTTTTACATACAATTTATTTACAGCATTCGCATCTTTTATATGGTTTTGTCAAATCTTTTTCCAGCATAAAGTAAGGCATATCTGCCTCAAGATATGAGTCGCCGACTTTTTTATATCCTTCTTTTTCGTAAAAACCGACAGAGCATTCCTGTGATGATATTTTTATCAGCCAGCCTTTTAGATTGACTGCCTTATCTTCAAGAGTACGTAAAAGAGTGTCTCCGATATACATTTTCCGATAATCCTTATCAACGCACACTCTGCCGATTTTAAAGATTCCTTCGCCTATTTGGTACAATCTTGCCGCGGCGATGAGTCTGTCTTTATCATAGCCGACAATATGCCAGGCATTTTCATCATTTTCGTCCTTGTCAAACGGTATTTGCTGCTCGGTACAGAATACCTTTTGTCTTATTCCTTTTGCGGCTTCGTAGCCGTCAAGACCGTATATAAGCTTAAATTCAAGCATTGTTTATGCCTCCTCAATCAAATCATCGGTAAGCCTTTTTATCGGTTCGTCAAATTTACAAAATTCATGAGTTCCATCAAATGCAATAAAATCAATCCAATCGCAGCCGACCTCGGAACAAAGCTTTTTAAGGCGGTTCCATTCATTTTTTGCGTCATCGAAAATAAACAATTCATCATTGTCACCGACTTCTATACAGAGCCGCCTGGGGTATATAAGGCAAGCGGTTTCCGCATCAAAAAATTTTTCCGCCGCATTTTCCCAAGTCCAATCGGTCCAGCCGATTTTTGTTCTGTCATTAAAATACGAACAGGAAATCGCCGATTTTATTCTTGTGTCAACTGCGGTGGTGAAAAGCGTGTAAAACCCTCCGTAGGAAAGTCCGACCATGCCGAAATTCTTGACATAGCTCTGCGCCTCAAACCAATCAATAATTCTTGTAAGAGCAAATACTTCAACCGCTGTTATTGAACTGCCGATTCTTTTGAGTCTTGCATCAATTTCTTGCCTGTTAAAGTTAAGCTCATATGCAGCACCGTCCCATATAAGAAG
>CAKSFY010000114.1 GCA_934454035.1 uncultured Clostridia bacterium
GGTAATAGACCGTTCAATGCTTATACTGGATATATTTGCAATGAGAGCAAAAAGCGGCGAGGGTAAGCTACAGGTTGAGCTTGCTCAGCTTAAGTATCAGCTGCCGCGTCTGAGAGGAATGGGCACGGTCATGAGCCGAACCGGTGCCGGAATAGGCACAAGAGGTCCCGGTGAAACCAAGCTTGAATCGGACAGACGGCATATCAGAAGAAGAATTTCAGCTTTGGAGGAAGAGCTTGCCGAGCTGGAAAAGCACAGGACTCTTTTGCGTTCAAGAAGAAAAAAGGATGGAGTTATAACTGCGGCACTTGTAGGATATACAAATGCAGGAAAATCAACGCTTTTAAATACGCTGACCAATGCCGGAGTCTTTGCGGAAAATAAGCTTTTTGCAACGCTTGACCCAACGTCAAGAGGTTTTACTCTTGAGGATAACAGACAGATTCTGATTGTTGATACCGTCGGTTTTATAAGAAAACTGCCTCATCATCTGGTTGAAGCTTTTAAATCGACACTGGAAGAAGCTGTTGTAGCTGATTTGCTGATTCATGTCATTGACGCGTCAAGCAAGACAAGAAATGAGCAGATAAAAGTCGTAAATGATGTCCTTGAGGATATAGGTGCGAATACTCAGCCGAGAATTGCCGCATTTAACAAGTGTGATATATCGGAAGAATTTGTTCCGAATTTTCTCAGCGGATATGACAAGACGGTAAATATTTCCGCAAAAACAGGGAATAATATAAATAAACTGATTGAGACAACCGCTTCTCTTGCTCCCGGAAAAAAGGAAAAGGTAACGGTTGTGCTTCCGTACAGTGACGCATCTCTTTTGAATATGCTTCACACAAATCAAAAGGTAATAAACGAAGAATATACGGAAAAAGGAATAAGACTAGAGCTCTTGGCTGATGAGTCTGCGTTTAAAAAACTTAAGCCTTATATTGAAAGAGGGTGACGCGTATTTCAAATAAATTGGTTTATAAGACGGTTAAAGACAGGGGAAGAGACAGCTTAACAGACAGAAAATCAAAATTTATAGCTACCGCAGCACCGTGCCGGACCGAGGAAGAGGCAATCGGCTTTGTGAATGAAATCCGAAAGGAATTCCCGGATGCCACGCATAATGTCTATGCATATTGCATTGACGAAAATCAGATTTTTCGGTATTCCGATGACGGCGAGCCGTCACAGACGGCAGGTATGCCGGTGCTTGATGTTATGCGAAAGGATGAAATTGTCGATACCGCCATTGTGGTAACAAGATATTTCGGCGGAACTCTTTTAGGTACGGGCGGTTTGGTTCACGCTTATTCGGAGTCGGCAAAGCTTGCGCTGAAAGCAGCAAAAGTAATAACAAGAAAAATGTGCAATATTGTTTCAATAAATGCGGATTATTCGTTTGTGGGAAAGATGCAGCATATAATTGCCGAAAAACATCTGCTGACCGAGGATGTCATATATACTGACCGTGTGACATTTTTTGTGTGTGTACCATTGGAAGAAACCGACTCGTTTATTAAAAAAGTGACGGATGTTACAAATGCGCAGTGCTCCTGCACGGTTGCGGACACCAAATATATTGATACATAGGAGGAATAAAAATATGAAAAAGATATTGCTTATAATTGCTGTTGCGGCTGCTCTGTCATCCTGCGCAGCAGACAAAAATCCGCCGGCAACGGCAACGCCTGTGGTTTCACCGAACGCAACGGAAGAAGCAGAGTATAAAACAATCGAAAAAACAGATAATAACTCATATAAGGATATGAATAAGTATCAGGATTGTTTTTACGATTTTGACCATGATGATGTGGAGGAATCGGTGACGCTTTATACAAGCGCGCAAAAGGATTCCGACGGAGAATTTATGTGGGACGACAGTCAGAATTGGATTTTGGCGGTTGAGGGAAATAACGGAAGCTATATTCTTTATGATGAGCATGCGCACGGAAAGTTTGAAATGTTTGTCAGCGAAAATTACAAAAAAGACGGCAGCACTTATCCGTCTGTCCGACTTATGATTTCTACAAGCGCAGGCTTTGAAATTAAAGAATATACTTATTCTGACGGAAGCTTCAAAGAGCAGACGGTCTATAATGCCGGAGATTTGAATGAACTGTCGGTTAATCAATATTGATAACGAAAGGAAAATAATTATGTCACAAGTATTCACAAAAGCAAATTTTGAAAGTGAAGTTTTAAACTTTAACGGCGTTGTTCTGGTAGATTTTTGGGCAAGCTGGTGCGGACCGTGTCAAATGGTTTCGCCGGTTATTGACGAATTATCAGAGGACTACGGCGGAAAAATCAAAGTAGGAAAGGTAAATGTTGATGAAGAAAGCGAGCTTGCATCAAATTTTGCAATCGTATCCATTCCTACAGTAATTTTATTTAAAAACGGGAAAATAGAGGAAAGGCTTGTCGGCGCATATCCGAGAGATTCATACGAGGATTTGATAGATAAGCATATATGAAAGAGAAGCTCCTAAAAAAAGCAAAAGAACTTAAAATATCCGATTTGGGTGTTGTTAAGGCAAGGGTTTTTGATGACCTTTGCCTTGATTTGCGTGCGGAGGGTGTAGAAAGCAGTCGTGCGGAAAAAATGAGTAATCCTTTTTTGTATATGGAGGATGCGAAGTCCGTAATTGTATGCATTTTTTCTTATAATACTCACGAAAAGGGCAATATTTCAAAGTATGCGTTCGGAAAAGATTATCATAAGGTAATTACAAAAAAATTGGCAGAGCTTTCGGAACCTATTATTGACGCAGGCTTTAAATGTAAAGCTTATACGGATTCGTGGGATTTAAATGAAAGGTTTCTGGCGGTACGGGCAGGATTGGGATTTATCGGTGAAAACAGACTGTTTATAAGCCCGAAGTTCGGAAGCTTTGTGTTTATTGGGGTTATACTGACCGATTGTCCGCTTGAAGAATCAAACCCGTGTGAAAAAAAATGCCTTATGTGCGGCAAATGCGTAAAGGCATGCCCTGCAAACGCGCTGTCCGGCGGATTTAAAAAGGAGAGATGTGTGTCGGATATTACTCAGAAAAAAGGCATACTTTCGGAAGAGGAAGAAGGCTTTATCAGGAAAAGCGGTTATATATGGGGGTGCGATATTTGCCAGGAGGTATGCCCGTATAATAAAAATGTGCCCGAAACCGATATAGAGGAATTTGCGGAGGACAGGATTGTCAATTTAAAGATAGACGAAAATATGCCGAACAGAGAATTCAGAAGAAAATATGCGGACCGCGCTTTTTCGTGGCGCGGAATTAATCCGCTGAAAAGAAATCAAAAAATAATGGAAAAACGGTAGTATCTTATGCAAAATTTAGACAAATTCCGAAAACATTTACAAATCACTTGACATAAGACCTAAAAAATTATAAAATAATATATTATAGTACGAAAGGTAATGAGGTATATGATTATTACGCAGGCGCCCAAGGGCACCGAGGATTTACTGCCTTCCGACAGCTACAGATGGCAGTATCTTGAGAAGAATTTTAAAAATGTCTGCGATAATTTCGGATATTCCGAAATAAGAATGCCGACATTTGAACATACGGAACTTTTTGAACGCGGCGTAGGCGACACAACCGATGTTGTTCAAAAACAGATGTACACATTTTTGGATAAAGGCGGAAGAAGCGTAACGCTTCGTCCGGAGGGGACGTCTTCTGTTGCAAGAAGCTTTCTGCAAAACAATATATATGCGCAGCCAATGCCTATGAAGGCATTTTACAATATCCCGTGCTTCAGGTATGAAAATAAGCAAAAAGGAAGATTAAGGGAATTTCATCAGTTCGGCGTGGAGGTCTTCGGAGCGGAACAACCGACAATTGACGCGGAGGTAATAAGTCTTGCAATTACGTTTCTTGAAAGGGTGGGACTGACTGATTTAACTGTTCATATAAACAGTATCGGCTGTCCGGAATGCAGAAAAAAATATAATGAGGCTCTTAAAAGCTTTCTTCGCCCAAAACTAGATAAGCTTTGCGGAACATGCCGCGAACGCTTTGAGAGAAATCCGCTGAGAATTTTGGACTGTAAGTCGGAAATCTGCCAAAACGAAGCAAAGGGCGCTCCGGTTCTTTTGGATTATTTGTGTGACGATTGCCGTGAGCATTTTGAAAAGCTTAAAAAGAATCTTGACTTGCTGGAAATAAAATATGAAATTGATAACGGAATCGTAAGAGGACTTGATTATTATACAAAGACTGTTTTTGAAATTATAAGCGGACCGTTTACTGTCTGCGGCGGCGGAAGATATGACGGACTTGTTGAGGAATTCGGCGGTGACCCGACTCCGGCAATAGGTTTTGGATTGGGAATCGAAAGACTTTTATTAAGGCTTGATGAACTCGGGGTTAAGATACCGAAAGAAAATGATATTGATTTATATGTTATTCCCTTGGGTGAAAAAGCGTCTGAGTATGCGCAGAAAATGGTATATGAACTCAGAAAGAGCGGAATCAATACCGATACGGATCACATGGGCAGAGGCTTAAAACCGCAAATGAAATACGCAAACAAAATAAATGCCGCAAACACGCTGGTGCTCGGAGATAATGAGATTGAAAGCGGAATATTCAAAATAAAGAATATGTCAACAGGCGATCAGCACGAAGTAAAAAAAGAAGAATTAATAAATTATTTTAAATAAGATAAAGAGGGTATGGAAATGGAAACATTACACGGATTAAAAAGAACTCACAGATGTGCGGAGCTCTCCGAAAGCAATATCGGAGAAAAGGTTACGGTTATGGGCTGGACGCAGACATACCGTCAGCTCGGTGCGCTCACATTTATTGATTTGAGGGATGTAAGCGGAATTATTCAGCTTTCTTTTGCCGAAGAGGTATCAAAAGAAGCTTTTGAAAAAGCGCAGACAGTCAGAAACGAATACGTTCTTGCCGCTGTAGGAACAGTAGTAAAGCGTTCGTCGGTAAATAACAAAATTCCGACCGGACAAATAGAAATTCAGGTTGAGGAACTCAGGATACTTAACAAATCGGAAACTCCTCCGTTTGCAATAGAAGAAAATTCATCGGTTAAGGACGAAACAAGACTGAAGTACAGATATTTGGATTTAAGAAGGCCGGATGTTCAGAAGAATCTGATTGTACGTCATAAAATAGCGCAGATTGCAAGAAATTTCTATTCGGATAACGGATTTATGGAAATCGAAACACCGGTTCTTATCAAGAGTACACCCGAGGGCGCAAGAGATTATCTTGTTCCGAGCCGTGTCCACCCCGGAAAGTTCTATGCCCTGCCGCAGTCGCCGCAGCTTTACAAGCAGCTTTTGATGGTTTCGGGCATGGACAGATATTTTCAGATTGCAAAGTGCTTCCGCGATGAAGATTTGCGTGCGGACAGGCAGCCTGAATTTACACAGATAGACTTGGAAATGTCGTTTGTTGAAGCGGATGATGTTATGTCGGTGAATGAAAAATTTATCAAAAAACTTTTCAAGGAAGTGCTTGACAAAGATATAGAGCTTCCGCTTCGCAGAATTCCTTACAAAGAAGCAATGGAAAAATACGGCTCGGACAAACCGGATACAAGATTCGGACTTGAGCTTTGCGATATATCGGACGCGGTTAAAAATTGCGGTTTTAAAGTATTTTCCGGTGCGGTTGAAAACGGCGGCAGCGTCAGAGGAATTAATATAAAAGGCGGCGCAGACAAGTTCAGCCGTAAAGAAATTGACGCACTCGGCGAGTTCGTAAAAACTTATCGCGCAAAGGGTCTTGCATGGCTTATTGTCGGAGAGACGGAGCATCGTTCATCATTTGCAAAATTCCTTTCAGAGGAAGAGGTTAAGGCGGTTATCGATGCAATAGGCGGCAAGCCGGGCGATTTGCTTGTGTTTGTGGCTGATAAAAATAAGGTGGTTTTTGACGCGCTCGGCGCACTGAGACTTGAAGTTGCAAAGAGACTTAATCTTATCGAACCGGGGACTTACGATTTATTGTGGATTACGGAATTTCCGCAATTTGAATACAGTGAAGAAGAGGGAAGATTCATGGCAATGCATCACCCGTTCACAGCGCCTATGGATGAGGATATAGAATATCTTGAATCGGATCCGGGACGTGTCAGAGCAAAGGCATACGATATTGTCATTAACGGCTGCGAGGCAGGCGGAGGAAGTATAAGAATATTTAATTCAGCATTGCAGGAGAGAATGTTCTCGGCACTCGGATTCACTAAGGAAGAAGCATGGAGACGATTCGGTTACCTGCTTGAAGCTTTCAAATACGGAACTCCTCCTCACGGCGGAATGGCATACGGACTTGACAGATTGGTAATGCTTTTGACCGGATGCGATAATATCAAGGATGTTATTGCATTCCCGAAGGTTCAGAATGCGTCGGAATTGATGACAAATGCTCCCGATATTGTTGATGAAAAACAATTGGAGGAACTGAGCATAAAACTGGATGTTAAAAATCAGGAATAACAAAAATACAGACCTGCAGGAACAAGCAGGTCTGTATTTTTGTCTGAATGTTTAAAAAAAGCTTTACAATGCAGTAAAAAAGAGGTATAATATATTATGGGGAATTTTAATACGAAAGGAATTTACTATGAGTTTTTTAATAAGCAGATTTTCAATGCTGCTAAGCAGAATATTTATAATATTGCCGACAGTGCTTATTTCTCTTACAGGACATGAATTTGCGCATGGCTGGGTTTCGACAAAGCTCGGAGATCCGACTCCGAGGGCAGAGGGCAGGCTGTCGTTGAATCCTTTGCGCCATTTGGACCCTGTCGGTGCAATCTTGATGATAATTACAGGGTTTGGCTGGGCAAAACCTGTTTCCGTTAATCCGATGTATTATAAGGACAGAAAAAAGGGTATGGCGCTTGTGGCGGTTGCAGGCCCTTTGGCGAATCTGATAATGGCATTTGCCGGAATGGTTTTGGGAATGCTTTTGCTGAAAGTTTTCGGAAACACAAATGCGGCATATTTAATCGGAACAATCACATCCGTATTTGTTCAGATGAATCTCAGCTTTATGATTTTTAATCTTATTCCGATTCCTCCGCTTGACGGCGCGAAGATATTGGGAATGTTTCTTCCAAACAGAACATATTACAAAATGCTGGAATATGAAAGATATGCCATCATCCTTATAATGGTTCTGTCGCTGACGGGTGCGTTTGACGCGGTTATCGGAAGCGGAGTTCGAACCGTATGGACGTTAATCTGGCATATTGCATCGGCTATAGCGGCATGAGGGAAAGCGGTGAAGTATGGAAACTGTACTGTATAAGCT
>CAKSFY010000115.1 GCA_934454035.1 uncultured Clostridia bacterium
TAATAACCAATTCAACATTGGCTTTTGAAGATATATGCCACGAAATTACCTTTCGTGAGAATAAATCCATGACAATATTTCTTCATCTGCATTAGATATCTGCCCACCACTCAACGCTTGAGTGAATATTGTATGTACTTTTCGCGGAGGTCTTTTTGAATAAAGTTCCTCTAATTTTAACTGCAATTCCCGAACGGAAACAGTTGCTTTGGCACCTCTGCGTTCATATCCGCAAGTGTTACATACTGATTCATAAGCATCTAATATATCTCCGCAATTATGACATTTGTATATTTCTCCATCATATACTGTTTTTCTTTCTGCGGTCGAATCGCTTTCCTTTGCTGATTTTCCACAACACGAACAAAATTTTGCTCCTTCCGCAAGTTCTTGACCACAGTTAATACAAAAAGCCATATTGGATACCTCCATATAATAATCTTTAGAGTTAAAACTCGTTATTTTTTAAGATGAGGACATTCTGGACAACCCGGATTATTTTCTTCCCATAAACTACATTTTTTTCCTAATTCTACGGGTGTTAATTGATTATCAGTTTTACACATTTGCACAGAACGATAAAAAATTGTTATTGTAGCATCTTTATTATATTTTGAACACTTCACGTCATATTGTTCTTTGGGTTGATAATAATCTGAATTGCGTACTAATTTCATTGTAATTACTCCTTATTAAATCTCTGCTTTGACAGCATCACATATATCTCCGATATTGCAATCTAAATACTCACATATACGAAGTAAGACAGATAATGCAACCTCTTCATTTTTCCTCATTTTTGTCATTGTGCCTGTTGCTATGTTTAAGTCCTTTCTCAGCGTAGCCGGAGATATTTCCTTTTCAATAAGCAAAATCCAAAGTTTTTTATAGCTAATCTTCACACTACGCACCTCCAAAAACATTATAAGTCATTTATATTATATATCAAAAGAATTAATTTGTCAACAAAATCATTTAATTTAATAAATAATTTTCGCAACTTCTTGCGAAATAAATGTATTGTTTTCAAATAAAAAAGTGCGTAGCTCCCTTTTACAGAGAAACTACGCACTAAAAAACGCAGTGACTCCGTTTCAAAAGGTTGCTACACACTTTTAACCATAACATCTAAACAAAGCTTTAGAGTATGACGAAACAAGAGTGTACGCTTTTTACATATAGCGTACCCCTAAAACTTTGTTATATTCAATTAGATGCCTGCTATTTCATAGCAGCAGTTAAAAGTTGTAGCATTGTTATTATATCATTAATTTATGAATTTTACAATACATTTTATCAATTTAGGCATATAAACACGATTTAAACTAACAAAAACGCCTTACAACATTTTTGTTGTAGGGCGTTATAATCTCTATTTCAATATTAGTCTTCTTGCAAGTATGAATAAACTATTGTCAACTGACGGAATATCTCTGTATATCGGGTCTTTCATATATTCCACATCGGGATTAAAGTTAGGATTTACGGATTGATAAATTTTCACACGGGCATTGAACTCAGCTTCTGCATAAGTGATTTTACCGGATTTATAATCTTCAATTACGGGAGCAATAATAGCTCTGACTTTTTCAGGATTATTTACATAGAAATCAGATCGCAGATACA
The DNA here is from genome assembly GCA_934454035.1 of uncultured Clostridia bacterium. Taxonomy (GTDB): domain Bacteria; phylum Bacillota; class Clostridia; order UBA1381; family UBA1381; genus CAKSQL01. The sequence goes on from CAKSFY010000115.1 coordinate 1,627, forward strand.
TATCCCGATATTGCCATATTGCATTATTGGCTATATCAACAAGTTCACCATAACTATAACCTTTCGTCTGACCGCTAAGCCAAGCATTAAATATAATTACATTCGATTTTGCTCTTGCATCGGCGTATCCCAAACCGTTTTGGACTTCTGTAAAAATATCGCCCACAAGATTTTCAACAACGGCTATGGCTTCATCGGCGGCGTAGCAGGGTGCCGACTCTCTCGGAACTTCTGCTGCACTTACAGAAAAAGAACTTATTAAAATTGATAAGATAGATATGATCGATTTCTTCATCTTGAAACACCTCCCGCATAAACAATGTCCTCAAATACAAATTCTTCTGCGGTGTGTTTTATCTGTTCCATAGCAGAAATCCAAGCCATTTGGTCTTTTGCTTTGAGTTCTTCAGTGATACCCATTTTAGAAACCAATTCTTTAATCAATCTGTCAACCATTTCTTTTGCAGATGTGTCAATTTCTTCAAGATATGCAAGCAAAGTTCCGTCCATTATTTTCATCGAATAAAAGCAAGGTCTGTTCTCTTTAATGAATTTTGCGTGCATTCTGCCGTACTTGCCGATGCTGTAAACTTTGTCATCGGGTACAGTTAGGTTTGGAATGTAGTAATCACCATTTCTGGCATACTCAATTCCGTTTTCAATAAATCTTTCTTTCATAGCGTAATCGCCCTCCTTAAAATTTGGTATCTTCATTTTATCAGAAGGCATTTGTTTTGACGAATGTGCGGATAAATAATATATAGAAAAAGAGATAAAACCAATTAAGGTCTTATCTCCTAAGTTTTCAAAATTAGTGCTTTTCGAGTTTACTATTAAAGTTAGGATAGTCAAGATATAATAAAAATCCGAACCCTTCACCAACCGGTACAAGGTTCGGATTTCTGCTGTTTGGTGCGCCTGAAAGGACTTGAACCTTCACGTCGGGGACACCAGATCCTAAGTCTGGCGCGTCTGCCAATTCCGCCACAGGCGCAGATTCAAATCAACAATAACCATTATACCATACTTGTATTGGTTTGTCAATGATTATTTTTTAAGCTTTTACAAAAAAGCTGCACAAAATTTTTTATGCAGCTTGCTTTTTTATTTATTTTTCCTCTATCACCAACAAAATTTCCGATGTATTTTCTGCATTGGGTGCAGTAAATTCAATTTCGAGAGTATTGATATATGCAATAAATTTCGCATAATTTTCGGAATCCATGACATAGAAACCGTTTTTATCGGTGCCGTAATCTGAGGCAGCGGAATTGACTTTGTCTATGCAATCTGCCCCGACATATAAATAATAAGGCTCTTGTATATATTGACCTTTCATTAATCTGACTTGATTTACGGGATTATCGTTTTCACTGCTGAGTGCAGCACCGCAATCGGGTAATGACATACTGTTCACCGATTCACTGTCTGTACAATCTGTGTTATCGTTTTCGGGAAAAACATTTTCATTAATTTTCTCATTCGGTTCCGGCTGCTCAGATTTTGGTAATTCCGGAGTTGTTTCGGGAATTGTTTCTTTTTGCTGTATATCTGCGGTTTTGTTTTCAGAAGATTTTTTTAGTGTTCCTTTTTGCTGTGTTTTTTGAGGTTTGGGTGTTTCGGCTTCCGGTATCGGAGACGGAGTGATTTCATTTTTTTGAATATCTTTTGATAAAATCGTATTATCATAGCTTCCGGCAGTATTTTGAACATCATGATATTTTATATTATCTGTAAGTTCTTCTTTATTATTGACGGATAATACGACAGCAAATACGAGACATGCTGCAACTGTTGAAACAATTCTGCGTGCAAATATTTTAGAAAAACCGCTCTTTCTCGGATTTTCATCAATTGCTTTGTTTACTTTTTCTGCAAAATCGGCAGGAGCAGGAGGCATTTCAATGTTTTTCAAGGCTTTTCGTACTGCAATTGCAAAATCGAACTCGTTTTTGCAAGAGGGGCAGCTCTCAATATGTGCGGTTATCTCATTTTCTTCTTCGGGTGTAAGCTCTTTATCAATATAATCTTCCAGTTTTGAAATTACTTCATCACATTTTTTCATGGGTTCTGCCTCCTTTCTTTCAAGCTCGTTTTATTATATAGACGTATAATTATAAAAAAAGTTCCCTGTTTTCCGATAAAATATTTTTTAATTTTTCACGTGCTCTTTTTAATCTTGATTTGACCGTTCCGAGCGGTAAATTTAAAGCTGCCGATATTTCATCATAACTCAGGTCGTTTATTTCATATAAAATCAGAACAATTCTTGAATTTTCATCAAGTTCGGATATCGCATTCATCAATATATTTCGTACTTCGTTTTTTTCGGCAGTTTTTTCGGGCGAGTATGAAATGTCGCTTATTTCTGCTTTGTTATCTTCATCGTCGATGCTCAGTGATGTTTCGCGCCGCTTTCTCAAAAAATCATTGCAAATATTTTTTGTAATATGATAAATCCATGTTGAAAGCGAGCTTTCACCCCTGAATTTTCCGATATACCGATAAACTCTCACAAAGACCTCTTGCGCTGCGTCACATGCTTCTTCATAGTCGGACAGCATTGCGAACGAAATATTGATGACTTTTTGCTGATATTCGGTCACAAGCTCGTTAAAAGCTTGTCTGTCACCGGATTGAATAAGCTCAATCATTTTTTTCTCATCCGTAAATACCGCCTCCTTTTGAATGAAATCTTTATTTGATTAAAGCAGCCAAACCGGCAATTCCTGCTTTTTGGTTTGTTTTTTTGTTTCTTCCGGCTTTTTCACAATTTTCTCGTTTTCTTCTTTTGTATTGTCGGATTTCTTATGTTTGTTCTGTGTCGGTTTTACCGATACTGCTTTTTTTGTTTGTTTTTTTGCAGTCGTTTTTTTGCCTGCATTGTTTTTTATATTCAAAGCTTGTTTTATCATGCCGGAACGAAGTCTGGAATCTTTATCAGCCGACATGACTGCTTCGATTTTTTCTTCATCATTGAGATTCTTTAACTTGTCGCCGCAGAGAAAACCAATAATCGCCGAGAGTTCTTTGTCTGTCATGGCAGTGTAATCATCCATTGCAAGACAACCCTTCTTAAGCTTTATTTTCTTTATTTCGTCATGATTGATTATTTCATCTTTTTTGAATGTCTCTGCATTATCGCGATACAGATACCCCAAAACCTCTGACAGTTTTTTGTCGGTTTCTATCGGTTCGCTTTTGAAACGGCCGTCAAATAATTTTCCGTCAATACTATGGACGCGGTTAAAGTAACGTGCATAAGAGGTGCAAAAACCTTTAATGGCTTCGGAAATTGTTTTTGTGTGTTCTTTTAAAACAATATGTACTCTTTCATTTTCTGTTCTGTAGCCGTATATTGAGACTCCGTCTCTGAAATATTCTCCGGCGAGGGACACAAAATAATCTTTATCTGCATCGTTTAAAAATAATTTGTTATTTGCTCTAAGCAGTATATGATATATTCCGGTACTGCTTTTTTCTCTTGCTTTTCGTGCCATAAATATTCATAACCTTTCTGCCTGCAAAATGAATTGACATATCTTATCGCAGGCTGATAAGAATTTTATTATTTTAATAATATCATATTTCGAGCATTTTTTCAAGATTTTTTTTCTTTTTTATTTGACATAATGCATTCTTTATGATAAAATTATAATGTAAGTATATCATAGGCAGGAAGTGACAAAATGCATACACCGCTTGCGGACAGGATAAGACCGAAAACAATTGATGAGGTTGTCGGGCAAAAGCATCTTATCGGTGACGGCAAAATTTTAAGAAGAATTATTGACGGCAGCGAAACTCCGAATATGATATTTTACGGTCCGAGCGGGACGGGTAAAACAACTATTGCAAATATCATTTCGGCTCGGACAGGGAAAAGACTTTACAAATTGAACGCAACTACCGCTTCGGTGTCGGATATTAAGGATATAATCAGTTCACTTGACGGATTTATGAACCGTGACGGGGTGTTGCTTTATTTGGACGAAATACAGCATTTTAATAAAAAGCAACAGCAGTCTCTGCTGGAATTTATAGAAAACGGTCAGATTACATTAATTGCAAGTACTACCGAGAATCCGTATTTTTATATATACAATGCGGTTTTATCACGGTCGGTTATATTTGAATTTAAGCAAATTGAACCGGATGAAATAGAGAAAGCACTTTTGCGTGCTTCCGATATTCTTAAAAACGAAGATTATTCGGAATATAAAGTGAGTGTGGATGAAGATGCCATAGCGCATATAGCGCATTCTGCGGGAGGAGATGTCCGTAAGGCAATAAATGCGTTGGAGCTCTGTTTTTTGGCAGCAGTTCCCGATAAAAACGGAAACCTGCGGATTACTTTAGATGACGCAGCTGAAGCCACTCAAAAAAAAGCAATGCGTTATGACCGGGACGGAGACTCTCATTATGATATATTAAGTGCATTTCAAAAATCAATACGCGGAAGCGACCCTGATGCGGCGGTTCACTATTTGGCACGGCTTGTAAGCGCAGGGGATTTGCCGAGTATTTGCCGCAGACTTCTGGTGATTGCGGCAGAGGATATAGGCCTTGCTTACCCGGCTGCAATTTCCGCTGTGAAGGCATGCACAGATGCAGCGCTTCAGCTTGGTTTTCCCGAGGCAAGAATTCCGCTTGCCGAAGCGGTTATTTTACTTGCAACCGCACCTAAATCAAACTCGGCAATTAATGCAATAGATGCGGCACTTTCCGATTTGGAAAGAACCGATACCGGTGACATTCCGGCACATTTGAAAGATTCGCATTACGGCGGAGCAAAAAAGCTAAAAAGAGGAATTGAGTATAAATATCCGCATGCTTTCAAAAATCATTATATAAAGCAGCAGTATCTTCCCGATAACATAAAGGACAGAAAATACTACGAATACGGAGATAACAAGAACGAACGGGCGGCTAAAGATTACTGGGATAAAATAAAATAATTAAGGAATGTGATTTTTATGTTTTGCAAAGAATGCGGACGAAATATCGGAGAGCATTATATATGCCCGTATTGCCGCACCTGGCAGAGAGCTGCCGCTATGCAGGAGTTTATTGATTTTGATAAGTATAAACCGGAAGCATGCAGCAGACGTTCGAAATATTCGGCAGGATTTATGCAGCTTTTTTTGGGCTGCTTCGGAGCAGGCAGATTTTATTTGGGATATAAAAAAATTGCGGTTTTTCAAATTATTGCAAGTTTTATCACATTAGGCATCGGCGGTGTTGTATGGGGTTTTGTCGATGGGCTGATGATTTTGGACGGCAGAGAAAAATATGACGGATACGGAAAATTGTTAAAATAGAATCAGAATGTAACCTTTTTAAAGGAGAGAATATACTTTGGAAAAATTAGTTATAAGAGGAAATACACGTCTTTGCGGCGAGGTGACGGTAAGCGGGGCAAAAAATGCTGCGGTTGCCATTATTCCTGCATGTCTTTTGATTGACGGAATGTGCAGGCTGGAGAATCTTCCCGAAATAAAGGATGTTAAACTATATATTGATATACTGTCAAATCTTGGCGCGAATATTCAATATATTGATAAAAATACGGTGGATATTGATTGCACAAATGTAAAATCTTA
>CAKSFY010000116.1 GCA_934454035.1 uncultured Clostridia bacterium
AGCGGCGAAGTTTGTTGATAGCAAGAAAAGGAATAATTCTCAAAAAAATCAATTATATTGATTTTTTTACCTAAAAAGACCAGATTACAACAATTATATTTACTGTAATATATGCTTTTCTCTTCTTTTCTTGCGTTCCGGACTTTTTTTCATTCCCTTTTTAATTATAACTGGAATGACTTGCAGTCTGTGCATTCGCTCATTGTCGGATTAGCTTCATGAGTTCCGACTGTGATGCAGTTAAGCGAACAATAGTCCTTATCCTTACAATGATTTTTGCACTGTTGTACTGTGCATTTGATTGATTCGTTAATGTTACAATTACAGCTCATTATATGTGCCTCCAAAATAAAATTTTATTTTGTGCTTCTTTAAAAGCACAATAATATTATTTCCGAAGCACAAAATTTTATAACAAAAATTAAATTTTATTTTCTTCAAAAATATAAACCCCGTCAGCCGAGCACGTAAGATACAAAAGATACTTCTCGCCCGAGTCATATATTACGCACGACCAGCCCTCGCCGACCGCTTCTATGCCGGAATATGCCGCTCCGGGATGATGAGTTTCCACATATTTTGAGATTGCTTCGTGCTGATTTGCAAACCGTAATCTGTTAAATGCTCCCTTTCCCTTAGCCGCTCTGTAAATCCCGACTGCGGCGGCTCCGAGTGCAAGCGCAAGCAGTTTATTTTTTTTCTTCATATTAATTCACACCTTTCGCTTATCTTCTGTACAATTTCGTCATGCTCAAAATTTTATTTGCCAGGCAATCGTTTAAATCGCCGTCTTTCACGCGGAATCTCCAATTTCCGCCGAGCGTTGACGGCGTGTTCATTCTTGCTTCGCTTCCCAACCCCATATAATCCTGAATCGGGATAATAGCCGTCTCTGCAACACTGGCAAGAGCAGCTGAAATAACCGCGTCAACGGGATTTTTTTCAATTCTTAAATATCTGATTGCAAAATCTCTTTCGTCATGGCTTAAACTGTCGTACCAGCTCTTTGTTGTATCGTTGTCATGCGTTCCCGTATATACAATGCAATTTTTTATATGGTTGTGCGGCAAATAATCACTGTCTCCCCATGGGTCGAAGGCAAACTGCATTACCTTCATTCCCGGATAGCCGCTCTCTTTAAGAAGCTTTTTTACCTCCGGAGTCAAATACCCCAAGTCCTCGGCTATAATACCAACGTCTCCCAGTGCTTCACCGACCTTGTCAAAAAGCTTCATTCCCGGGCCTTTTTCCCATACTCCGTCTATCGCATCTTCCTTTCCGAAATCAATGGTATAATATGACTCAAAGCCTCTGAAATGGTCTATTCTGACCTTATCGAAAAGCTTTAATGACATCTTTATGCGCTCAATCCACCATTTATAGCCGTCCTTTTCCATGACATCCCATCTGTACAGAGGATTGCCCCAAAGCTGACCTTTTTCTGAAAAAGCGTCCGGCGGACAGCCTGCAACCTTTATCGGCAAATGCTTTTCGTCAAGCTGAAAAAGCTCCGGTCTGCTCCATACCTCCGCACTGTCCAGTGCAACATAAATCGGCATATCTCCTATAATTTCAATTCCGTTTTCATTTGCATACTTTTTTAATTTTCCCCATTGCTCAAAAAATTTGAACTGCAGGAATTTATAAAAGCCGGTTTCACGCTCATATTCCGCTTCATTAATCGAGTTATGCGTCCTTAAATTGTCGTCCTCCCAGTAAATCCATGACCGATAGTGATTTTGCTCCTTCAATGCCATAAAAAGCGCAAATTCATCAAGCCAAAACGCATTTTCGCTGATAAATTTTTCATACTCGCCGTTTTTTTCAAAACGGCTGTAGGCAGTTCTTAAAAGCGGATACCGATTTTGAAAAAGCAAATAATAATCAATATCTCCAAAATAATAATTACTTATCTCGTGCGCGGATAAAAGTCCCTCATCCTTTAATATATCCAAATCTATAAAATACGGATTGCCAGCAAATGCAGACGGCGACTGATACGGTGAATCACCGTAACTTGTAGGATTTACCGGCAGCACCTGCCAATAGCTTTGCCCGCTTTTTTTTAAAAAATCCACAAAATCATATGCCGCTTTTCCGAGCGTCCCGATTCCGTGCGGTGACGGCAGCGATGATATATGCATTAAAATTCCGCTTTTTCTCATTCTGAATATTCTCCTCTTTGTTCATTTCTGATATAATTATAGCACTATTTAATTTATCTGTCAATAAACTCCAAATATTACTTGACATTCGAATTAATAATGATATAATAGTATTATGGGAAATTTTTCGATTTTAGAGAGGGTAATGTAAAAATGGTAGGACAAATACTGGCGGTATCGGTCTTTGTGCTGATGTTCGCCTTGATAATAACGGAGAAAATCGAGCGGCATATCGTAACGCTTTTGTGCGGTGCGGCAACGATTATTCTCGTACTCGGAGTCGCAATGCACAGTATGAGTGCAATTGTCGAAACGCTTAACGTACATAGCATATTTACGCCCGGTTTTTGGCACACTTCCGGCTCGGAAGAAGCGTCAAAAGGCATAAACTGGGCAACGATTATATTTATTGCCGGAATGATGATAATGGTTGAAGGCATGGCAAAATCCGGTTTCTTCCGCTGGCTGTGCATAACAATCGCAAATCTGGTTCACTATAAAGTAATTCCGATATTTATAACATTTATGCTGATGTCAGCATTTTTGTCAATGTTTATAGACAGTATCACCGTAATTTTATTCCTTGCGGCAGTTACCGTCGAGCTTGCACAAATGCTTAAATTTGATCCTATTCCGATGGTTCTGGCAGAAATATTCTGCGCCAACCTCGGAGGCTCGGCAACTATGTGCGGAGATCCGCCAAATATCATAATCGGCACTTCCTTGGGATATTCCTTTTCCGATTTTATCACAAACACAGGTCTGATTGCAGCCATTGCACTGATTTTTACGGTTATATATTTCTATTTCTGCTTCAGAAAAGAGCTTACAAAAAATCATTCGTCGGTTGATATAAGCAAATTCCCATCTCCGAAAGAGGCAATAACCGACAGGAAATCATTTATAATAAGCTCTGTTATATTCCTTATAGCGGTTGTTATGCTTGTGACTCACGCACAAACCGGACTGACCGTAGCTTTTATAGGAACATTTATTGCCGCAATAACGCTGATAGCGGCAGGAAAAGACGCAATTGTCCTTTTAAAAAAGCTTGACTATAAAACACTTTTGTTCTTTATAGGATTGTTTGTAGTTGTCGGCGGCTTGGAGCAAACGGGCATTTTGAAAGTTGTAGCCGACTTCATAGGCAAAATAAGCGGAGGAAATCTCTATCTTATGACAGCGATAATTATATGGGTTTCCGGTGTGGCAAGCGCATTTATAGACAATATTCCTTTTGCGGCAACCATGATTCCGGTCATTCAAAGCCTTGCCGAAACCGAGGGAATCGGAGTCAGCATACTTGCATGGGCACTTTCTATGGGAACAGACATAGGCGGCAGCGCAACACCCATAGGTGCTTCTGCGAATGTTGTCGGTATGTCGGTAGCTGCAAAAGAAGGCTATACGGTCGGCTGGGGCAGATATTGCAAATATATGGCACCGGCTACAATTATCGTTCTTATTATATCAAATGCATTTATTTGGATAAAATACATATAAGCTATATAATATAAGAAAGGTTGTGATACCATGGAAAACAGGCAAATTATTATCGCACTCGGACGCGAGTTCGGCAGCTGCGGTCATATTATTGCGGAGGATTTGGCAAAAAGATTTAATCTTGCAATGTACGACAGTAATATTTTAAAGAATATTGCCGAGCTGAAAGATCTGAATCTTAAAGAGCTTGAAAAGTATGATGAAATCCCGAAAAGCAAGCTTTTTTCAAGAAGGGTAAACGGCTACAGTAATTCACCCGAGGAAAATATCGCTCAGATTCAGTTTGATTATATCAGAAAAAAAGCTGAAAGCGGAGAATCATTTATTATTGTAGGCAGATGTGCCGAAGAAATATTAAAGGATTTTGACTGCCTGACTACCGTTTTTGTACTTGGCGATATGGATAAAAAAATTGAACATATTTCGGAAATATTCAATCTCCCGGCAAAGGATGCCGAAGCAATGATTCTTAAAAACAACAAAAAAAGAAAAGCATATCACAACCACTATTGCAAAGGAAAATGGGGCGACTCCAGAAATTACGAGCTTTCAATCAACAGCAGCCGAATAGGAGTAAAAGCCGCCGCGGATATAATCGAGAGCTATATCAGAGAAAAAATAAAAGACTGACAGAGAATGTCAAAAAGAAAAGGAACTGCTTAAAAAGTCAGTTGACTTTTTAAGCAGCTCCTTTTACACCGCATAAGTATTTTTAGTTGTTGCACATACAAGTAACGATTACGATGATAATCAATACCCACAAAATCATGTCTAAATCAAAGTTGCATCCGCATCCGCAATCACCCATGGTATTTGCCTCCTTTCACTAAAACTCACCGGCACATTTTAAGAGGATAACGCCATGTGAAATAATTGTGCCGCAAACCAACAGATGACAAGAATGATTACAATTGCACATATTATAGGACTCATTTTTTCTCTCCCCCCTGTCATCTCTTGTAATACTACAGTATGCCGAAAAGCGGAAAAATGCAGCTTGTATAACTATTATTTTTTCAGCAAGCGTAAATAAATTATTTGGTATGCTGAATTCGGGATACTGCCCTCCTTGCCTAAAGGAGGGGGGACATCCGGCAGGATGCTGGGAAGATTAATAAATGGATTCGGACCGCAGAAGATGGCGAAAGGGCATAACTACCGATAATTACTTTTAATACAGAGAAAGGGCATCACTATGGACAAGAAAAAACTCGACCGAATAAGCGAGCTTTCCAGAAAAGAGCGGAGCTCGGGACTTACGGAAGATGAAAAAAACGAACAAAAGCGTTTGCGTGACGAATATCTGGCTCTTGTGAAAAAGAACTTCCGTCAAACGCTTGATAATATAGAAATCGTTGACAAACCATTGTCATAAAAAGAAAGGAACAAAAATAATGTCAGTAATTGTACCAAAGAACTACAAAAACCAATTAAACATCAAAGAAACTCAAAAAGCCATTAAGCTTGTAAGAGATATTTTTCAAAGCAATTTAACAGATTCACTGAATCTGCAAAGAATATCCGCACCGCTTTTTGTCCGTCCGGAAACAGGTCTTAACGATAACTTAAACGGTGTTGAACGGCCTGTATCCTTTGACGTGCCTGCAATCGGCGGAGCAACCTGCGAAATAGTTCATTCACTTGCAAAATGGAAGAGAATGTCACTGGGACGATTCGGCTTTCAGCCGGGTGAAGGCTTGTACACCGATATGAATGCCATACGGCGCGATGAGGAGTTTGACAACCTCCATTCCATGTATGTTGACCAATGGGACTGGTGCAGAGTCATAGAAAAAAAAGATCGCAACATGGATACACTCAAAAACACTGTCACAAAAATATATGAAGCAATTAAAGATACCCAGAAAAAAATCTGTGCGGCATATCCGTTTATTGAAAACAATCTGCCCGAGGAAATTACATTTGTCACAACTCAGCAGCTTTTGGACATGTACCCCGACTTGCCGGCAAAAGAACGCGAAAATAAACTTTTACGCGAGAAAAAGGCAGTATTCTTAATGCAAATCGGCGGCAAGCTTTCGAACGGAGAAAAGCATGACGGAAGAGCGCCGGACTACGATGACTGGAGTCTGAACGGCGATATTATAGTATATTACCCTGTTTTGGATATTGCTTTTGAGCTTTCCAGCATGGGAATCAGAGTTGACGAGGACAGTCTGGTTGCCCAATGCAAAGAAGCAGGTGCTGAGGATCGGTTAAATCTTGAATTCCACAAAGCGATTTTGGATAAAAAGCTTCCATACACAATCGGCGGCGGAATAGGTCAGTCAAGACTTTGTATGTTCATGCTGGGCAAAGCGCATATAGGCGAAGTTCAATCCTCCGTTTGGGATGATGAAACCTACAAAATATGTGAAGAAAACGGAATTAATCTTATCTGAAAGAGGTCGGTTGTATGACTTGGATTATTGCGGTTTTGATTATAGCCGCTATACTGATTTTTATTTTTCTCCCCGAAATTTATGCTTTCAAAGGGCTTATTGCATACCAAAAGCAAGGAGCGGAGGAGTCTCTCAGGCTGTATGAAAAAGCATATAACACAAAACGTGCATCGGCAAAAACAAAAATCCGCTATGCAATACTTTGTCTGAAAAATGCAGACCCTCAAAAATCGGAACGACTTTTAAGCGAAATAATTGCCTCGCCAAAGATAAAGCAAAATCAAAAAAATATGGCAAATCAGTACAGATGTATGGCATATATTAAAGAAGGAAAATCAAAAGAGGCTCTTGAGGATTCAAAAGATCTTTTGGAAAAATACAAAACCTCTGATTTATATGCTATAATCGGCTACTGTATGGCGCTTGAAAACGAGCCTGCCGACAGTCTGCTCGCCTTTTGCGGAGAAGCCTATGATTACAATTCGGACAACAGAGATATCGCGGATAACTATGCGGTTGCTCTTGCAAAATCCGGAGATTATGAAAAGGCAATAGAAATCTGTGATGAGGTAATTGAAAACAATCCTCATTTTCCGGAGGGGCACTTTCACAAGGCGGCTGCGCTTGCAAAGCTCGGACACTTTGATGAAGCGTCCGAAGAGCTTGACGCACTTGATGACTGCGACTTTAAGTACCTTACTACCGTTTCGGACGAAGATATTGAAAAATTAAGACAAATCTGCCAAAAGGAGAATAATTAAAATGTTTCAGGAAGATAAGGAAACAAGCAAAAAATACAAGCAATTGTACTTAGACGGCTTGGAAAAGCTAATAAACCGCCGTGAAAATGAATATGAAAAAGAACGCAGCAAATATATTAAAGATATTTTCAAAAACCCGAAAAAATACCGCGAAGATTTCAAAAAAATGCTCGGATATCCGCTTGTCGGCTATGAAAAATGCGGACTGCCGAAAGTAAAATCCGAAAAGCTATCGGACGAAAAGGATTATTCAATCTCAAGAATGAGCTTTGAAATTCTGGACGGAGTATGGA
>CAKSFY010000117.1 GCA_934454035.1 uncultured Clostridia bacterium
TCTGACAGTCCACCGGACTGTCATTCACTACCTCGGTGCCGCTACGCTACCTTTATTGAATCCTCCCACCATCCTGACGGATGGTTTCCCCTCCTTTACTATATCCCTCCACCACCTTCGGTGGTCCCCCTCCCTTTAGGCAAGGGAGGCGAATCGGAGGGCGTATCGGGAGGCAAATCGGAGGGCAAATCGGAACTCTGTAAAAGCCCCCCTTGCCATAAAGGGGGGTGTCGGCAGCAAAGCTGCTGACGGGGGGATTCAGCAAATTAGAATCAAACAATTTTACAATTATATGAAGCTTTATTTGTGATTTGAGTATAGCACATTTTTTTTGAAAAAACCATTGCAAAAAGCAACCAATGCATGGTATAATGTAACATATAACAATTATGCGGGGTTAAAAAAATGCAGGAAGAAATAATTTTCGAGGACAAAGGCTACAGTGATATAAATCCGATACGTACCGGACACGAGGCATGCAGGAGCGGACACAGCTTCGGACCGGCAATCAGGCAGAATTATCTTATTCATTATGTTCAAGGCGGCGAGGGCAGGCTTTTTGCGCCCGAGGGCAAATATAAAATAAAGGACGGGCAGCTTTTTTTAATCAGACCGAATGAGGTAAACACTTATACTGCCGACAAAAATAATCCGTGGGAATATATATGGGTTGAGTTCGGCGGCGAAGCGGCAAAGCTTTTGGATAATGTTCAGAAAAGAGTGGTCGATTGCGACGGAGAGCCGTTTATACGGCTTTTAAAGCTTATGCGGCGCGCGGATTTCCGCGAGGAACATGCAATTTCGTCCATATTTATGATTCTGACATTTTTCTTTGAAGCGGGACATCAGAATCTTGTTTCCAAAATTAAGAATTATATTTCTTCCAACTATATGCAGGAAATTCACATAGACGCACTTGCGAAAAACCTCGGCTACAGCCGCCAGCATATAGCAAGGCTTTTTAAATCGGAAATGGGAATAAGCGTCAAAGAATATTTAACTCAAACACGGCTTGAAAACGCGAGAAAGTTTTTAAAGGAAGGCTTTTCGGTTAAGGAAACTGCATATTTATGCGGATATAACGATACCTTTAATTTTTCAAAAGCATATAAAGCTATGTTTAAAATAAGTCCGTCAATGCATAAAAACAACGTATAAATATACATTTTATGAATAAAAACAACCAAATTATACAAAAATTTATAAAAACTATTGAAAAATGTTAAAAAATCTGATATTATAAACAGGTTATATGCACAGCAAAGGTGGATTAATATGAATTTTTTAAATACAATTGCATTTGAATTTACCCGAACCTTTATAACCGGTGCACGCTGGAAAATGTTTTTAAACGGACTTGAAGTAACTCTTGTTCTTTCACTTTTTTCGGTAATACTCGGACTCCTTTTGGGAATGATAATCGCGTTCGGCAAGCTTTCAAAGGTTAAAATTTTAAGGTGGATAAGTAATGCCTATGTGGATATTATAAGAGGAACGCCGACAATGGTGCAGATTCTTATTATATATTTTGTAATTTTTGCGTCAATCAATATTGACAGGCGGATAGTGGCGGTTATTGCGTTCGGCATTAACTCGGGCGCTTATGTCGCCGAAATTATAAGAGGCGGAATCCTTTCGATAAACAAAGGTCAGACAGAGGCGGGCCGTTCGCTCGGGTTAACTCACAGTCAGACTATGGTTAATATCATTCTGCCGCAGGCAATAAAAAATATCCTGCCGGCGCTCGGCAACGAATTTATTGTGCTTGTTAAGGAAACGGCGGTTATAGGCTATGTCGCCAAAATCGACCTTACCGCGGCGGCGCTGAGCGTTCAGGCAAAGACCTACAGTTACGTTATGCCGCTTCTTGCAATCGCGGTAATGTACTATGTCGTGATAAAAATACTCACTATTTTATTAAACAGACTTGAAAGACGTCTGCGTGCGTCCGATGTCAGATAGGAGGGGAACAAGATGATAAAGGTAAAGGATTTACACAAAAGCTTCGGCAAGCTTGAAGTTTTAAAGGGAATTGACGAGCATATCGAAAAAGGAGAAAAGGTCGTTGTAATAGGACCGTCCGGCTCGGGAAAAAGTACCTTTCTGAGATGTCTTAATCTTTTGGAAACTCCCACAAAGGGCGAAATTTATATCGATGACGAGCTTATCAACAGCCCCAAAGCGGACGTTAATAAGATAAGAGAAAAAATGGGAATGGTGTTCCAGCAGTTTAATCTGTTTCCGCATCTGACAATTATGGACAATATCATTCTCGCTCCCATGAAGGTGAAAAAGATTTCCAGGCAGGAAGCAACAGATAAAGCAAAGGAGCTTCTTAAAAAGGTCGGACTTTTGGATAAGGCGGATTCATATCCGGCTCAGCTCTCCGGCGGACAGCAGCAGAGAATAGCTATCGCCAGAGCATTGGCAATGGACCCGGAAATAATGCTTTTTGACGAGCCTACCTCGGCACTTGACCCGGAAATGGTCGGCGAGGTGCTCGGCGTTATGAAGGATTTGGCGGACGCAGGCATGACAATGGTTGTCGTAACGCATGAGATGGGCTTTGCCAGAGAGGTTGCCTCGAGGGTTCTTTTTATGGATCAGGGCATAATTATGGAGCAGGGCACTCCGGAGAAAATTTTCTCAAATCCCGAAAATGAGAGAACGAAATCGTTCCTCAGCAAGGTTCTTTAAGTATATAGCACAGGTGTGTTATAAATATAATTATTTATATTATGGAGGAATTATTATGAAAAAACAGTTGAAAAAGACTGCTGCGGTTGTTTTGTCCGCAGTTATGGCAATGGGCATGCTCGCATCATGCGGCAGCAAAAATGAAGAAAAGTCACAGATTATCATGGGTACAAATGCGGAATTCCCTCCGTTTGAATTTGTAGCAGACGAAGGACAGGGACTTGTTGACAAGTTTGACGGTATCGATGTTGCAATCGGTAAGAAAATCGCAGATAAGCTCGGCAAGGAGCTTGTAATTGAGGATATGCAGTTCGAGGGACTTATCGCGTCGGCTGATTCGGGCAAGGTTGACTTTGTTGCGGCAGGTCTTACTGAGAACGAAGAGCGTAAGCAGAGCGTTGATTTTTCGGATACATACTATGTTGCAAAGCAGATTATGGTTGTAGCTGCCGACAATACAACAATCAATTCGGCAGAGGATTTGAAGAATGCCGAAAAGGTCGGCGTTGTTATGGGATATACCGGAGACAGCGTTGTAACAGACGATCTTAAGCTTGACGATTCCAAGATTCTCCGCGTAAGCAGAGGTATCGACGGTGTGCAGGAGGTTAAGAACGGTAAGCTGGACGCTATGGTAATTGACTCGGCAACAGGTAAAGCTCTTGCAGAGGAAAACGGACTTAAGATTGTTGAGGATGATGAAGTATTTGCCGCAGAGGAATACGCAATTGCAGTAAAGAAAGGCAATACAGAGCTTCTTAAATCAATCAACGAGGTTCTTGCAGAAATGAAAGCTAACGGCGAAATTGACGAGTTGGCACAAAAATACAACTAAGGATTATTTGGCTGCCGCGTCACACAGTCTGGCGCGGCAGCTTTTTTTCTGTCGGCTCACGGACAGAGATGTTATTCTAATTTGTGAGCAGAAAGGTTAAGGAATTTGCTTTGAACAAAAAGAGAAGAAAATCCCTGATTTTAGCGGCGGCACTTGTTTTGCTTGCCGTTTTGGCGGTTGTAATGAAGTTTAATTTCCCGGCGGAAATCTGGCTTGCCGACAAAATCAATAAAATTGAACCGGAAAAAAATCATTATGTGCTTTTTTACGAGGATAATAAGCTTATAAGCGGCAATCCGGATTATTTTAATCATGATGTGCAGGAGATTCAGGTAGGCAACAACAAAAAATATCTGATAAATCATGCACGCGGTTTTGCAATGGAATTTCCGAGGGACGCGGAGTTTGATTTTTCGAGCGCGGCAGACTATATAAGCGCAGCCACCGATGATATGAAGATAGTTATTTCAAAGGAATATACTCCGTACACGGACGGCTCTGCCACACGCGGATATGTTGAGGAGTACCTGCACAAATATCTCCTTGCGGACAGTTATATCGAAAATAACAGACTTACAATTCATAAAAACGCAATTGAAAAGATAAATAAATACTGGGTTCAGGTGCTTGCATTTTCGCGGCAGCCGGCACCGGACAGCAAAGTAAAATTCAATACGTATGTATATTGCTATGTCTACACCGGCACGACAAAGTTTTACCGTATTATGTTCAAGGCAGCCGACTATTCGGACGCGCTTTTGGATCAGGTTTACCGCTCATTATACAGCTTTGAGGGCGATTTGGATATTAAAGGCAAATCCAAAAATACTACCGATTTCAAGCCGAATGTCCCCGATTACTGGTCGGCGGAGACAAAAAAATTCTATGACGAGCTTGTAAACGGCGATAAAATCAAGTGGGGCATATATCAGCCGCTTAATGTCCGCAGCAACGACATGAGCGATATTTTAGAGCTTGAAAAAAAGCTTGATTATCGGTTTGACGGAGTTCTGGAATATCTTTATTTCGGTGAGGAGCTGCCGGCGGACGGCATGCTTGCGGCATATGAGGACGGCAAAACAATCGAGCTGACAATTCAGACTTCAACCGTTATGAATGAGAATCTTGACGGATACAATCCGGTCTTTGACATTCTGGACGGAACGCGCGATGATGAAATTTATGCACTTGCAAAAGCAATAAAGGACTACGGACATCCGATTTTGTTCCGTCTCAACAACGAAATGAATTCCGACTGGACAAGCTACGGAGTAAGCGCGTGCATGAACGACCCGGATATATATGTCGAGCTTTGGCAAAAGATTTACGATATGTTCAGAGAAACCGGGGTTGACAATACTATTTGGGTGTTTAATCCGAATGATGAGAGCTTCCCTCCGCACGGATATAATGCGACTCAGAGCTTTTACCCCGGGGACGATTATGTCCAGGTGTTCGGCGTAACCGGCTATAATACCGGAACATACTACAAGGAAAATAACGAAAAGTGGAAAACCTTTGACGATATTTACGGGCATATATATGAGCGCCACCACGACACCTATAAGAATTTTCCGTGGATAATAACCGAGTTTGCGTCAAGCTCAATCGGCGGCGACAAGGTCAAATGGATTAACGATATGTTTAAGGATATTAAAAAATATCCCAATATCCGCATGGCATTTTGGTTCAACAGTGCCGACTATGACTTAAAGTACGGCAAGGACGTAAAGCCTGCGCGCCCGTACTGGCTGGACGAAAATGAGGAAACCCTCGCAGCTTTTAAAAAAGGACTTAAAGGGTAGATGAAACCGTTTGGCATATATAATATTGCTCTTTTGTGCCGATAATTGCATTTTGTTAAAAAACACGATAAAAATATCGGGAAAATTACTTGATTTTATCACGAAAAAGTGGTATGATATATAATGTGTATATTATTAAATAAATACAGCCAAATTCCGCGGCACAGCGGATAAAAACTAAGGAGGAGATTCCATTGGCAAGAAAAATGAAAACGATGGATGGAAATAACGCCGCCGCATTTGCGTCATACGCATTTACGGATGTTGCGGCTATCTATCCTATCACTCCGTCGTCAACCATGGCGGAAGTAACAGACAAATGGGCAGCTGCCGGACAGAAAAATATTTTCGGCGAAACCGTAAAAGTAGTTGAAATGCAGTCGGAAGCAGGCGCTGCCGGTGCGGTTCACGGTTCTTTGACGGCAGGTGCACTCACCACAACCTACACAGCTTCACAGGGATTGCTTTTGATGATTCCGAATATGTATAAAATAGCGGGCGAATTGCTCCCCTGCGTATTTAACGTATCGGCAAGAGCTTTGGCATCGCACGCACTTTCTATCTTCGGCGACCACCAGGACGTTATGGCTTGCCGTCAGACAGGCTTTGCAATGCTCGCTTCGTCAAATCCGCAGGAAGCTATGGATTTGGGCGCGGTAGCTCATCTTACAACAATTAAAGGAAGAGTTCCTTTCCTCCATTTCTTTGACGGTTTCAGAACATCTCACGAGTATCAGAAGGTTGCTTGCTGGGATTACGAAACACTGGCAAAAATGGTTGATTGGGACGCACTCAGCGCATTCAGACACGGCTCGCTCAATCCGGAGCACCCGGCACAGCGCGGTACGGCTCAGAACCCGGACGTATTCTTCCAGGCAAAAGAAGCCGTTAATAAATACTATGCCGCTATTCCTGCTCTTACTCAGGAATATATGGACAAGGTCAATGCCGAAATCGGTACTGATTATAAGCTCTTTAACTACTACGGCGCTCCCGACGCAGAAGAAATTATCGTCTGTATGGGTTCTGCCTGCGATACAATTTCGGAGACTGTTGACTACTTAAATGCAAACGGCAGAAAAGTAGGTCTTGTAAAAGTAAGACTTTACAGACCGTTCTCTGTTGAGCACTTTATCGCAGCTATTCCGGAAACTGTTAAGAAAATTTCCGTTCTTGACAGAACAAAGGAATCCGGCTCTGTCGGCGAACCTCTTTATCTGGACGTTGTTGCCGCTTTGGCAGGCTCAAAATTCGCAAACGTGCCCGTATTCGGCGGACGTTACGGCTTGGGTTCAAAGGATACAACACCTGCTCAGATTATCGCAGTTTACAACAACACCGAAAAGAAACACTTCACAATCGGTATCAACGACGATGTTACAAACCTGTCGCTTGAAATCAAGGAAAACCCGGATACAACTCCTAAGGGTATTACAAGCTGTAAGTTCTGGGGTCTCGGTGCGGACGGTACAGTCGGCGCTAACAAGAACTCGGTTAAGATTATCGGCGACCATACAGATATGAACGTTCAGGCTTACTTTGACTATGACTCAAAGAAATCGGGCGGTTTGACGGTTTCGCATTTGAGATTCGGTCATGCTAAGATTACATCGACATATCTTATCAACAAGGCTGACTTTGTTGCCTGTCATAAGGCTTCATATATCAGACAGTACGATATGGTTTCGGATGTTAAGCCGGGCGGCGTATTCCTTTTGAACTGTTCATGGAACCAGGAAGAGCTCGAAGAGCATATCCCGGG
>CAKSFY010000118.1 GCA_934454035.1 uncultured Clostridia bacterium
ATTCTCATTTGGATAACCTCTTTCTGTTTTTATAAGCCTTTTCGGCTGTAGCGTGATACACTTAATATAATTCCCATGTCTGCCAGGAGCACCATAAGTGATGTTCCGCCGTAGCTGAAAAACGGGAGAGCTACACCGGTGTTCGGAATGGTGGAGGTTGCAACGGCAATATTTAAAATTGTCTGGATTGCAACCTGAGCGGTTATTCCCACAACAAGCAGACTGCCGAAAGTATCGGGAGCTTCAGCGGCAATTTTTGCCCCTCTTATTACTATTCCGGCAAAAAGCAGCATGACTGCAAATGCACCGAAAAGTCCCAGCTCTTCGCAGATTATTGCAAATATAAAATCATTGTACGGCTCGGGCAAATATGAATATTTCTGAACGCTTTGCCCAAGTCCGAGACCGAAAAATCCGCCGGTTGCAATTGCATAAAGTCCCTGCACAACTTGATACCCCACAAGCTGCGTGTCCTTGAACGGATCACGGAAATTCATTACTCTTGCCCATCTGACCGAGTCGGATTTTAAGAGCAAAAGTCCCAAAGGCATACCGATTACGCCTGCACCGACAAAATACCGAAACTGCATTCCGGCAACA
The DNA here is from genome assembly GCA_934454035.1 of uncultured Clostridia bacterium. Taxonomy (GTDB): domain Bacteria; phylum Bacillota; class Clostridia; order UBA1381; family UBA1381; genus CAKSQL01. The sequence continues at coordinate 601 of CAKSFY010000118.1, forward strand.
ATCATGATTGTTACGGCTATTCCGCATATGATGATAGTTCCGCTAAGGTGAGTTTCAAGCATTAGGAGCATTGCAGTAACTCCGAGCCACCCGAAATACGGAACTGTGTTTTTGAGATTGCGGAAATCGGGTTTTGAATCCTCAATACTGCTTGCAAAAAACATGGCTATGGCAAGCTTCATCAGCTCTGACGGCTGCCATTCCGCACCTGTTTTAAGCCAGCGCCTTGCTCCGTTGTGATCGACCCCGATTCCGGGAATCAATACAAGGACCAAAAGTATAACGCAGATTATCATAAAAAGCTTTGCAAAAGGCTTATACAAGCGATAGTCTATTCTTGAAATAACAAGCATTGCTATAAATCCTACAACCGCAAATCCGAGCTGCCGCGCAAAAAAGTGATATGAATTTCCGAATTTTGTGTTTGCGGTCGGAGCAGACGCGCTCAAAAGCATTATCAGTCCGACGCAAAGAACAATTATAATCAAAAGCAAAAATGTCGCGTCCATGTGCTTCGGCTCGGGACGCTCAACTCCGTCATTTGCTCTCAGCTTAAAAATATTGCTTTTTTTCTTTTTTTTAGTATCCATAATTTTTTATCTCCTATATAATCGGACGGATTGCCAAAAAGCCGATTACGCATAAAATAAGCGTCACAAAAGTAAAGACAAGGACAATTTTTGTTTCTTTCCAGCCACACATTTCAAAATGGTGATGAATCGGACTCATTTTAAATATTCTCTTGCCTGTAAGCTGAAAACTTGCAACCTGTAAAATTACCGAAAGTGCCTCAAAAAGGTATACAAAGCCTGCTATAATCAATATAAGCGGCAGCTTAAGACCGACTGCCATGACCGAAATTGCACCGCCTAAAAACAGTGAACCCGTGTCGCCCATAAATACCTTTGCAGGATAGTGATTGAATATCAAAAATGCTGCCAGTCCGCCTATTGCAGCCATCGCAAAATATACGGTCGCAGAACTTTTTAAGAAAAATCCGGCTGCGGCAAAAAATGCCGAAACCACAATCGTAATGCTTGTTGCCAGTCCGTCAAGACCGTCTGTCAGATTGACCGAGTTCACGGTTCCGATTACCACAAAAAGAATAAAAGGAATGTACAGCCACCAGGGCATGGCAATCATTTTCCCGGTGAACGGAATTATTATTTCTGTGCTTAAGTCACCTGTTTTATTAAGGACGATTACGTAGATAACCGACAGTGCACCCTGCAAAATCAGCTTTTGCCATGCGGTCAGACCGAGGTTTCTTTTTTTAACGACCTTTATATAATCGTCAATAAAACCGATTATTCCGAAACCGAGCGATATAAGCAGCATCATCAAAAGATGAATGTTAAAATCTATTAAAAGTGCGACTGTCAGTGCAACGCAAATTCCCAAAATGAATATAAGTCCGCCCATTGTCGGAGTGCCCTGTTTTTTCTTATGCCACACGGGACCGTCCTCTAAAATCTGCTGCCCGAACTTAAGTCTGTGAAGCCATGGTATCATCACCGGTGCAACTGCCGCCGCAACCAGGAAAGATATTAAAAGCGGAATTATTATTCCCGGATTTGCAATATACATTTTTTTATCCTCCGTTTTCAGTTGAAATATCAGCCGGTTGTAAAAGTCTGAACTTCAGATTTTAATCGGCTTTTAATTGTTGATATATGGTGGTTTTCCCCCGATTTTGTATTCTCCCTTTATGGAAAAGGGAGGGGAGCTGTCAGCTTTAGCCTGTAGGGGATTTTTTTAATCACCTGTATTTAAAATATTTTTTACGATTTCTCTTTCATCAAAATGAATTTTTCTTTTTCCCAGAATCTGGTATGTTTCCTGACCTTTGCCGCACAAAAGCACGGTGTCGTTTTTTTGGGCAATACTGAGCGCATATTCAATCGCTTCTTTTCTGTTTACGATAATTATATACTCGCCGCCGCTTTTATCCATGCCTTTTTTTATATCTTCAATAATTGCGACAGGATTTTCTGTCCGCGGATTATCGGATGTTATTATCGAAAAATCGGCAATGCTGCCTGCAATCTTGCCCATCGGTTCTCTTTTTGTTTTGTCGCGGTCTCCTCCGCAGCCGAACACCGCTATTACTCTGCCTTTTGTAAAGCCGCGGGCAGTATGCAGAATGTTGGAAAGACTGTCCGGCGAATGTGCATAGTCGATGAATACTTTGTAATCTGTATTTGTAGGAACAAGCTCGACTCTGCCTTTGACATTTCCTACTCCGGCAAGTCCGGCGCGGATATCATCATAGCTGATTCCCAGCGCCCTTGCTGCGCCGACGGCGCACAGAGCGTTATATACGCTGAATTTCCCGGGAATGGGCATTGTAATTATATGCGGCATGCTGTCTTCTTCTGCGGTGAACTCCACATAACTGCTCCCGAGCTTGATAAGTGACGCACGGATAACCGCGTCGTGTATGCCTACAGTGATTGCCGGGATTCGGCAATTTTTCAGAATTTTCATTCCTGCCGCCGTATCTGAGTTGATAACCGCCGTTTTGGATATATCAAAAAGCTTTTCCTTTGCTTTTAAATAATTCTCCATTGTTTTGTGGAAATCCAGATGATCCTGCGTCAGATTTGTAAAGACACCCACCTCAAATTCAAGACCGTATACTCTCTCCAGACTCAGCGCATGGGAGGAAACCTCCATGACAACATATTCCGCCCCCATATCCAGCATTGTCCGAAAAAGTTCGGCGAGTTCCAAAGCGTTCGGCGTAGTCGGGAAGGTGCTTTCAAAGCTGAGCTCGTGCGCACCGACAAAGCATTTGTTTGTTCCGATAAGCCCGACCTTTTTTCCGCTTGCTTCAAGAATGGATTTGATTAAATATGTTACTGTTGTTTTTCCGTTAGTGCCGGTTACACCGATAAGCCTGAGCTTTTTTGACGGATAGCCGTAGAATTTTTCGGAAAGTTCGGCAAGGGCTTGCAAGGTGTCACTGCAGTAGATAACGGGAAGCGTTGTTTCGACTTTTTTACTTGCCACTATTACTGCGGCGCCCTTTTTTTCTGCGTCCTTTACATAATTGTGCCCGTCGTCGTGCTCGCCTTTTATGCACACAAACACACCGTTCGGCTTTATCTTTTGTGAATTACAGAAAATTCCGCTGATTTGGGTATCGCCCAAAAGCGTGGAATCCTCAAATAATTCACAGGCTGTCATTATTTTCAGATCCTTTCATATTTAATTTTATTAATCGGATGATGAGTGTCTGAACTCAACGCTTATAACTGTCGCGCGCAGTACTTTTTCTCCGGGAGCAATGCTCTGTTTTACCGCATATGCTCCGCCGGATGTGTTAAGCCCGGCACCGACCGCTTCAAAATTGAGTCCGTAGTCCTCAAGCTCTGCTTTTGCCGCCTGAGGTGATTTACCCTTTATATCGGGAACGGTTGTATATTTTCCGTCGTCTCCTTCTTCTGTATACAAAATCACTGTCGAGCCCTTGCCGACTGTTACACTCGGCTTCGGAAGCTGATCCAAAACCGTCTCGCCGCTTCCGACAACGCGCACGTTAAAGCCTTGTGACTGCGCCGTTTGTTTTGCGTCCGAAACGCTTATTTCTCTGAGCTCCGGAACTGTAAGGGTGGAGGTGTTCAGCTCATCCTCGGTATACTGTCTTTCGATGCCTAAATATTCGAGAGTTTCTTCTATTATCGAGCCTACCACCGGAGCAGCTATTGTTCCGCCGTAACGAACGGGAACCTGTGGTTCGTCCATCATGACAAGACATACTATCTGCGGATCGTCGGCAGGTGCAAAACCGATAAATGAAGCAATTCGCTTATCATTATTTCGTCCTTTTTCTGATGTACCGGTTTTTCCTCCGATTCTGTAGCCTTTTATGTATGCATTTTTTCCGCTTCCGTTCGGACTTGAAACAACCGATTCCAGGATTTCTCTCATTGTCTTGGAGGTTTCTTCCGATATAACGCGGTTTACTATTTCCGGCTGATATGATTTAACCACGCCGCTGTCGTTTCTTATTTCTTTTACTATTTGCGGCTTCATAAGGTTGCCGCCGTTTATTACTGCCGAAACTGCGGTGATGAGCTGCATGGGTGTAATGCTGAAACCCTGACCGAACGAACTTGTAGCGACATCGACTTCGGACATTTTGTTTTTATAGAATATACTGTTTGATTCGCCGATAAGCTCAATGTTGGTTTTTTGGGTAAGACCGAATGCTTTAAAGTATTCGGCAAACTTTTCTCCGCCGATTCTGAGTCCAAGCTCCATAAAGACGGGGTTGCAGGAGTTTTGAACGCCCTGCACAAATGTTTCCGCTCCGTGACCTTCTCTTTTATGGCAGCGGATTTTTCTGTCCGCAACCTGCTTTGAGCCGCCGCAATAAAATGGTGAGTCAAGCTTTACAACATCTTCTTCCAATGCCATTGCGGCAGTGAGTATTTTAAAGGTTGAACCCGGTTCGTACGTGTCGGAAACCGCTTTGTTACGCCACATTTTGTTTCTTAGTGCGGCAATTGCATTATTTTTTTCTTCTTCGTTGGTTGATTCGTAGTTTTTCAGTGTATCGTTTTGGTTTAAATCGACCGCGTATTTTGTAAATTTGTCAATACTGTACGGATTGTTTAAGTCAAAATCCGGTTTTGTGGACATAGCGAGTATTTCGCCCGTTTTCGGATTCATAATGATTCCGCACGCGCCTTCTTTGAGCTCGTTTTCCGAAACTGCATTTTCAAGATATTTATCAAGTATATGCTGAATCGACTCATCTATTGTCAGAACAACGTCCGCACCCTTTTTTGCATCCTCCTGCTCCTCGTACTGTGCGTCCACCGATACACCGGAAGCGCTTTTAAGGCTTAATATGCTTCCCGGCTTTCCGGCAAGCTCTTTATCAAAGGTCAGCTCAATTCCCTGCAGACCGTTGTTGTCATAGCCGGTAAAGCCTATAACATGGGGTGCGATTCCGTAAGGGTAATAGCGCTTTGAGTCCTCTTCAAAGTAAACTCCGTAAAAAAGCTTGTAGTCGGGGTTTGTGTCTTTACTTTTCAGCTTTTTTATTGCATCCGACTGTTCAACCGTTATACGTTTTTTTATAACCTGATATCGGTTTGATTTTGTTACGGTTGCGTAAATTTTATCGTAGTCCATCTCAAGTATTTCGGCAAGTTTTGTAGAAATAAGTGCGGCAGAGCCGTCCTTTGCTATTTGCTGCGGATTGCAGACAACCGTGTTGACCGTAGCGCTTTCCGCAAGCGCTTTTCCGTTTCTGTCGTATATGGTTCCTCTTGAAGCATTGACAACGGTACGGCTGGTTTGCTGGGCAATTGCCTTGTCTCTCAGCTCGTCACCGCGTACAACCTGCCAAAAAAACACTCTTATTATAAGAAGCAGCAGCGCAATGACAAGAGCTATAAAGATAACATATTCTCTTTTTCTCATTTTTCTCAAAGTATATGACATAATCCTACACCATTCCTAATAATTAGTCAAATTCCGTTAATGCCACAGAAAGAGTCACGCCAACCGGCACGACTCTTTCGTTTATTTAAGGTCTAATCCCCGAATTATTCTATTCTGTCCGTAAATCAAATATGCCGAGAAAATTCTTTTTCAGGCTCTCTGCCATGCTTCCGACGCGGTTGCCGACGCCTTCTACTTTGTCGGCAGTAACCTTTGCAACGTCATCCGACTGAGAGTTTATGTAAACAATCTGATATTTTTCCGGTCTTTGCATATTAAGTCTTGTTGAGGCAATTTCCTCAACGGAGTCTAAATCCACGCTTTGCTCCAGTTCAAACATTTTCTGACTGGTATTTGATTCAAGCATCGCAAGTTCACTTTGCAGTTTTTTTATCTCGTCGCTTGTTTCGTGAACCTGAACATTTTTGGAAATCATAAAATACGCAGCTACCGACAGTATCAATATTCCGGCTATTATAAAGAAATTAAGTTTCCTTTGTTCTTTCAGTTTCACCTTTCTGGACTGAGTTTTTTTAACTTCGCGGATTTTGTCGTCCTCTTCTTGTATCCGCGCCAGGTTATCGTACTTATAAGCAAGATTACCGTAAGCCAACTTGAATTGCTCCTTTCAAAATTGATATGTATTCTGCCGATTGTAAAAATCCGAAGAGACGGATTTTAAACGGTTTTAATTTGTTAATGTGTAATGATTTTCTTTGTTTTTGAATCTCTCCACCACCTTCGGTGGTCCCCCTCTCGCTGCGGCTCGGTCACACCTCGGCTCTGACAGTCCACCGGACTGTCATT
>CAKSFY010000119.1 GCA_934454035.1 uncultured Clostridia bacterium
TGTTACAAACTCTATTTGCATCTTTCCGTACTGCTCGGACGGAAAGGACAATCTATGAAAACAAAGAAAACCCCAACAGCCAAAAGAGGAACTTACAAACTTTTCGATGATGACGGGCATTTTATCACGGAGTACAAGCCCGGCAAAGACGGAGTTACGGAGGTCGATATTCTCAATCTCCACAAAATGGACGACCACGAGGTGTACATAAACAACAAGGGCAGGTGGCTGCCCAAAGAGTGTATGCCGATGTATGAGCAAATGAAAGCGAAATTTATTGAGAAATTTAAAGAAGAACATGGCCGTGAGCCGCGCAAAAACGAGATTCCAAAGCCGCACCGTCAGTACATATCAATTGATGCTCAGATTACCGCAAGCGGTGATGATCTCGGCGACAGCAGCCGGCTTGAGGCGGAGCTTGCCGTATATGATGATGCCGATGATGAGTCGGATGCCGTTATTTGCTTAAAAGAGATAATTGCCGCAATGCCGGAGAAGTGGCAGCAAGTATACAGGCTGTTTTATTCTGAGAAATATAACAAAACACAGATAGGCAGAATGCTTGGTGTCAGTGAAAGTTATGTCAGACAATTGATTAAAAAATTTGAATCTGCAATAGCAAATGACGAGATTTTGAAAAAATTTTATCGCTGATACTTCGGATTTTATATTTTTCTTTTGCCTATAGGTATGTAAGGGCAAGCGAAACAGTCCTTGCAGAAAGGAAGGCAAAAGATATGGCACTTAGGCACAAGATAAGAATTAATGTATCGGACGAAAAATCCAAGACAAGAGTTCTTGAAGGCGCTGACCGCAGATTGTCGATGCGATTGCTCCGTTTTTTGTTCGGAGATTTCACAACGGTATATCTGCTGTCGCCCGGACAGAGTGTCGAATCGGTGGAAATTCATGAAGTCAAAGGAGGTGGAAAGGCAAATGAGCAAAGTAAAACTGTTGTTGGACGTAATTGAAGATATTCGCTCTTTAGGTGACAGCCTGCAGGTTTTAGCTGATGCAATGGCAAGCGGTGACACAGCCGAACAACCCAAAACCAAAGCGAAACCCGCTCCAAAGGCTGAACAGAAAGCAATCACCCTTGAAGATGTGAGAAAGGTTCTTGCCGAAAAATCAAGAGCCGGTTTTACAAACGAGGTTAAGGCAATTATCACAGCACACGGTTCGGATAAGCTGTCGGATATAAACCCGGCAGAATATGAGTTCGTGCTGAAAGAAGCCGAGGTGATCGGCAATGCCTGAACAGCACGCAGTATTATCTGCATCATCGAGTAAAATGTGGATGTCATGTCCGCCGTCGGCACAGCTTAATGCGGCGGCAAATGACACCCCTAGTGAATATGCAAAACAAGGTACCGCCGCACACCTGTGGGCGGAAACGAAAGTGAAACGCATTCTTGGGCAAAACCTAAAGGATCCGACAGAAGGTACAGAGTATTACGATGCCGAAATGGCTGAATGCACCGACAGTTATGCGCAGTATGTATCCGAGCAAATTAAAAAGGCAAAACAGCGATGCAGTGACCCGATTGTACTTGTGGAGCAGAGAGTTGACTTCTCAAAGTGGGTTCCAGACGCTTATGGCACAGCAGATATGGTCATAGTTTCCGATGATGTTCTTTCGATAATTGATCTGAAATACGGGGTCGGTATACCCGTTGATGCCGAGAATAATTCGCAAATGATGTGTTACGCACTCGGCGCATTGGAACTTTTTGACGGCATCTATGACATCGGCAAAATTTCAATGACGATATTTCAGCCAAGGAGAGAAAATATCAGCGTTTATGAAATTTCAAAAGCGGAATTGTTGGAATGGGCGGACACAAAACTTGCTCCGGCGGCTGATCTTGCGTCAAAAGGCGAAGGAGAGTTTCATGCCGGCGAACACTGCCGTTTCTGCAAGATAAAAGCAACCTGCCGAAAGCGTGCGGAGTACAATCTTGAACTTGCACAGTATGACTTTAAGATGCCGGATGTTTTGGAAGATGCCGAAATTGAGATGATACTTTCAAAAGTCGATGATCTTGTTGCTTGGGCATCAGATATTAAAGAGTATGCACTATTGCAAGCGGTGAACGGCAAGCAATGGAGTGACTGGAAAGTTGTCGAGGGGCGGTCAAACAGAAAATATACCGATGAAGTATTGGTTGCCGACACAGTGAAAAACGCAGGCTTTGACCCTTACGAACATAAAATTCTGGGAATTACGGCAATGACAAAACTTCTCGGAAAGAACAAATTTGAAGATTTGCTCGGCGGTTTTATAGAAAAACCAAAGGGCAAGCCAACATTAGTACCTATGTCGGACAAGCGTCCGGCTTTGAGTAATGCGGCAGATGCCGCAGATGATTTTAAGGAGGAAATTTAACATGACAAAATTTAATAATCCCACAAAGGTAATCACAGGAGTAAACACAAGATGGAGCTATGCAAATGTATGGCAGCCAAAGTCAATTAACGGCGGCACACCGAAGTACAGCGTATCTCTCATTATACCAAAAACCGATACGGATACCGTAAACAAGGTAAAGGTCGCAATTCAGGCGGCATATGACGAGGGCGAATCAAAGCTTAAGGGCAGCAGCAAAAGTGTACCTTCCCTATCGGTTATAAAAACACCTCTGCGTGACGGTGATTTGGAAAGACCCGATGATGAGGCTTACAAAAATGCATATTTCATAAATGCAAACTCCTCAACCGCTCCCGGTGTGGTTGATGCTGACAGGCAGCCAATCATTGATACATCTGAGGTATACAGCGGTGTTTACGGCAGAGCGTCTATCAATTTTTACGCATTTAATTCCAACGGAAACAAAGGAATTGCCTGCGGACTTAACAATCTTCAGAAAATAAAGGACGGCGAACCGCTCGGCGGAAAGAGCCGTGCAGAGGACGATTTTGCGGATGCGGACGATGATTTCTTAGCATAATAAATATACATTGGCGGCAGGGCAACTTGCCGCCATAATTCTAAGGCGGTGAAAATCAATGAAAAACATATTTATTGACCTTGAAACTTACAGTGATATTGACCTGCAAAAATGCGGTGTCTACAAATATGCGGAAAGTCCGAATTTTGAAATATTATTGTTTGGGTATTCTGTGGACGGCGGAGCGGTTTCTGTTGTTGACCTTGTAAATGGAGAAACCATACCGACCGAAATATTATTTGCGCTCACAGATGACAGTGTTACAAAATGGGCATTTAATTCACAGTTTGAACGAGTGTGCCTGTCGGCATATCTTAAGAAAAACTATCCGCAGTATTTTAAGTCATACAATGCCGATGATGATGATGCGGCAGGCAATTATATCTCCCCGAAAGGTTGGAAATGTTCGCTTGTGTGGGCGGCATATATGGGATTGCCGCTGTCGCTTAAAGCCGTGGGCGAGGTGTTAAAACTAACCGACCGAAAAATGGACGAAGGAAAAGCGCTTATTAAATACTTTTCCGTTCCGTGCAATCCCACAAAAGCAAACGGCGGCAGGACGAGGAACCTTCCTGAACACGATATACAAAAATGGAATATATTCAAAGAATATAACAAGCGTGATGTTGAGGTGGAAATGTCAATACATAAAAAGCTGCATAACTTTCCTGTTCCGGATTTTGTGTGGGAAGAATTTTGGATAGACCAGGTGATAAATGACCGAGGAATCGAGATAGATACAAATATCGTTAAAAATGCCATAAAAATTGATGAGATAACGAAGGCAAGGCTGACGGCGGCAATTAAAGAAATAACGGATTTGGAAAACCCAAACTCGGTAATGCAGATGAAACAGTGGCTTGCGGAGAACGGACTCAAGGTTGATTCGCTCGGCAAAAATAAAGTAAAAGAACTGCTTAAATCCGCTCATTCAACGCTTGCGATTGTGCTCAAACTCAGACAGCAGCTTGCAAAATCTTCTGTTAAAAAATATCAGACAATGCAAAATACAATGTGTGCCGATCAGCGTGCAAGAGGAATGTTTCGCTTTTACGGTGCAAACCGTTCCGGGCGGTGGGCAGGCAGACTGATTCAGCTGCAAAATCTGCCGCAAAACCATATGCCGGACTTAAGAGAGGCTCGCGAACTTGTGAAAACAGGAAATCTTACGGCGCTTGAAATTCTGTACGATGATATATCCGATACTCTCTCGCAACTGATCCGAACCGCATTTATACCAAAGTACGGATATAAATTTATTGTTTCGGATTTTTCTGCCATTGAGGCGAGGGTAATTGCTCATATTGCGGGCGAAAAATGGAGAGCAGATGTTTTCAAACACGGCGGAGATATTTATTGTGCGTCTGCGGAGCGAATGTTTCACTGCAAAGTTGAAAAACACGGCGAAAATTCGCACTTGCGTCAAAAGGGCAAGATTGCGGAATTGGCGCTCGGATACGGTGGTTCGGTCGGCGCTTTGAAATCGATGGGTGCGCTTGAAATGGGAATGAACGAAAACGAACTTCAGCCGCTTGTTGACAGTTGGAGAAATGCAAATTCAAATATTGTTAACCTGTGGTGGGATGTTGACAGATGCGTAAAGCAGGTGATAAAAGAAAGAAACGCCGCAGATACACACGGGATAGGCTTTAAGTATGAAAGCGGTATGTTGTTTATCATTCTTCCGAGCGGCAGACAGCTTTGCTATGTGCGCCCGCGTATCGGCGAGAATCAATTCGGCGGCAAGTCTGTGACTTATGAAGGCATCAGCACAGCAAAGAAATGGGACAGGATTGAAAGCTACGGACCGAAGTTTGTGGAAAACATTGTACAGGCAATAAGCCGTGATATTCTCTGCTATGCGATGAAATCTCTATCCGATTATTATATTGTGGGTCATGTACACGATGAACTTATTATCGAATGCAAAAAAGATGTTGCTGTTGATTCTATATGTGAGCAAATGAGTAAAACTCCGCCGTGGATGCCTGGGTTGATGCTAAATGCGGACGGCTACGAAACGGACTTTTATTGCAAAGATTAAATGATATATTCCGGGATTGCGAAAAAATATTGCCAATCCCGGATTTTTTTATGATGATACTTCGGATTTGAATATTTTCTTTTGCCTATAGACTCAGAAGGCAGATTTTATGCCTTACTATTTACAAAACGGAGGTAATTCCTATGAATGAATTACAAATTTACAAAAATGCGGAACTGGGTTCTGTAAGAGCGGTTGCAATCGGCGGTGAGGTGTATTTTGTGGGTAAAGATGTGGCTGAGATACTCGGCTATACCAATCCGAGCAAGGCTTTATCTGACCATGTCGATGATGAGGATAAACTCAATAACGAATCGTTATCGAGTTTGGGACAGCGCGGCGGCTGGCTTATCAACGAAAGCGGTCTTTACTGCCTTATTCTTTCAAGCAAGCTGCCGAGTGCAAGAAAATTTAAGCGTTGGGTTACATCAGAGGTACTCCCTTCCATTCGCAGACATGGTATGTATGCAACGGACGATTTGATTGCCAATCCCGACCTTGCCATTGCGGCATTTACGGCATTAAAACAGGAGCGCGAAAGAACAAGACAGCTTTCCGAAACAATCGCAGTGCAAAATCAGCAGATAGCGGAAATGCAGCCGAAGGTATCGTATTATGATATCGTTCTTCAATGCCGGGATGTACTCCCCATAAGAGTCATTGCCAAGGATTATGGTTGGTCTGCAAATAAAATGAACAAATACCTGCATGAAAAGGGTATTCAGTTTAAGCAGGGCAATAAAGTCTGGTTGTTATATCAAAAGTACGCAAACAAAGGCTATACATCAACCAAAACTCATGTGTTTGAAGGCTCAAACGGCGAAAACCACACTTCCGTTCATACATACTGGACGCAGGCAGGGCGACTTTTTATATACAGTCTTATGAAAGCCGACGGGTATCTGCCGCTTATAGAACAGGAGGTATGATATGATGGACAAGTTTAACAGTGAGGGTTATGCGGACCTTACGGCATATGAGGCTTTGATGAAAATCGAACAGGAAGAAAGGGCGGCAAGGAAAGCCGCCAACTTCCGCCCGCTTGTGTATATTTGCAGTCCGTACAGCGGAAATACGGAGTTTAATGCAAACAATGCGAGGATTTACAGTAGGTTTGCCGTTGCAAAAGGCGCTATTCCGTTAGCGCCGCATCTTCTGTTCCCTCAGTTTATGTCTGAGGAACACGAACGCAGCCTTGCTCTTTTTATGGGGAGCGTGCTTTTGGGAAAATGTAAAGAAGTCTGGGTGTTCGGAGATACAATGTCGGAAGGTATGAATCTTGAAACCGCAAAAGCTAAGAAAATGGGAAAAGTCATACGCTATTTTAACGAGGAATTGGAGGAGATACAATGCAGCTAACACTATACACGGCACATTGCAAAGGCAAGAAAAATAATGCGGTTTATCCGAATAAGTGCATAATTCGAAATCCGGAGGATTTATGTGCGGCGGCTGCGTTCGATCACGTTTGTGCCGAATACCGAAATTCGCACAGGAGCGTAGATGATTTTATGTCAGCCGATTGCACCGTTATGGATAATGATAATGATTTCTCCGATAACCCGGAGGATTGGATCTATCCGAAAGATTATGAGAAATTATTCCCGGGGATTGCGTATGCCATAGTTCCGAGCCGAAACAATATGAAACAAAAGGACGGAAAATCAGAAAGACCAAGACACCATGTGTATTTTCCGCATGATGTCATATCCGAC
>CAKSFY010000120.1 GCA_934454035.1 uncultured Clostridia bacterium
AGCCTGTAGTAGCCCCTTATAGGGGCAGTGCAAACCACCAGTTTACTGGTGGTTATGATTTGAACATACACGTAATGATGAAAAATGAATCCGTGTTTATATCGGGATAACAAGTTCATCTCCGGCATAGATAGTACTGCCGTGAAGCTTATTATATTTTTTTATGTCATAAACAAGCGAGCGTGTGTTTTTCTTGCCGAAATTATTATTTTTTGCAATACTCCAAAGAGTGTCACCGGGTTTTACATGAACCAATATGTATTGAAATTCATCCGCCTGGGCAGTGTGATTCTTTACGGAAGAAAATCCGCAGCAGGTGAGTATAAGCAGTATTGCCAGAAAGGCGGCAAATCTTCTTCTTTTTATTATTACGGTTCTTTTACGTTTTTTCATAACAGTCGCCTCCAAACGAAAATATGTTTGCTTTATGAGTCTATTATACCAGAATGTATGTTTGGTGTCAAGAGAAAAATACGAATAAATGTTCGTTATTTTTAACAAAAATATGTTCGCTTTTTTGTAAGCAATTTATTAATTGATTATTGTTGACAAAGTGATAATGATATTGTAAAATATAAGTACTATTAGAGGAACGGAGATTTTGTATGAAAATAGAAATTGCGGAAAAGGAACTGCGCGAAAAGGCGGCTGAATGGTTTCATGAAAAATGGGGTGTTCCGGCTGAGGCTTATTCGGAAAGCATGCGTTCTTCCGAGAATTCCGATTGCGGTGTGCCGCGATGGTACATAATTCAAGAAAATAATAAAATTATAGCAGGACTCGGAGTTATAGAAAATGATTTTCATAAGGAAAAACAGTTTTCTCCGAATATTTGCGCTCTATATGTCGAGAAGGAATACAGAAATAAGGGATTGGCCCGAATGCTTTTGGATAATGCTTGTAATGAACTATCTGAAAAAGGTGTTAAGGATGTGTACTTAATTACATCTCATACCGAATTTTATGAACGCTGCGGATGGGAATTTTTTAAGATAGCTGAGGAGGATAGCGGCGAGAAGTCGAGAATGTATCACAGAGCTTTATCGCAGAATGAAAATGGATAAATACAAAATATTTGCACTTTTAATACTTGGAGTGTTTTACGGGATTTATTTTACAAAAATGTATATTCAGAAAAAGCATGGAATCAAAACAAATCAAATCGGACAGCGAAAGGAAAAATCTTTACACAGGACGGAAATGTTTATGTCAGCGGCAACTTGTTCTGCAGCGGCTGTTCAGCTTGCGTTGGTTTTGCTTGATTTAAACTATGCAGCAGATTGGCTGAGGACATGCGGGTTTGTTATCGGGATTGCAGGAGACGGTTTTTTTCTTGCTGCTGTTGTCTGCATGAAGGACAGTTGGAGAGCGGGTATTCCGAAGGCGGATAAAACCGAAATTGTAACCGGCGGAATTTATTCTGTCAGCAGAAATCCGGCATTTGTGGGGTTTGACTTAATGTATCTGGGTGTACTTTTTATTTACTTTAATATTTTTACGGGAATTTGTACGGTATTTGCGATTGTGATGCTTCATTTGCAAATTTTGCAGGAGGAAAAATATTTGGAACGGACTTTCGGCAGTGAATATGAAAATTACAGAAAAAAAGTACACAGATATATAGGAAAAATATAAAGAAAAACCATTGCTGCTTAATAATCGCGCAATGGTTTTTATGTGATTATTTTATTTTGCTCTGAGCAGTATTGAAGCTAAAAAATCAAACTGGCTTTTTAGTTTTACTTTATCATCCCATACGGCGTATTCCATCACGGCAGATATGTATAAATATACTATCGGATACAATGCATCTTTATTTATATTGTGAATAACGGAAAGCTTCTCGGCATATTTGTCATACAAAGAATTATTTTTATCCCAGCTTTTTCGTATTCGTTTCCCGTAAGCCGGACTGACTGCTGCCTGATATATGAAACGCAGAGCCTTTTGATTTTCTTTTATTATTTGCTCGCATTTTGAAAAAGACATGCTTGGTTTGCATACACCTCGGATAACATTGTCTGTTATTTTTTTTATACCGTATTCGGTTGCTTTACATATAATATTTGTTTTATCACCGAACCGATAGTACAAGCTTCCTTGCGCAACATTTGTATTTTTACACATGTCTCTGATATGAGCATTCTCAAGACCGTTATTAACAAGAAACTCAAAAAGCTTGCCTAAAAGTTCATCATTGCCGCATTCAATGTTCTTCATATTTAACCTCCCGCCGTTTTAAGTCATTGTCTGCAACATAATTCTCATTATGTTGAAAATAAAAAAAGTATAATACATATTATCACTTTATATACTATCATATTTAGCCGATTCTGTCAATGACTTGGGTTATTTTTGTTATAATTTGTAAATTTAATATAATGCCTCGTGAGCTTGATGACATGATAATTAAGCCGATGATAATATTTTTTTCATCGGCTTAATTTACGTGCTGATTTGAACAAAGAAAAACTGATTTTGTGAGAAAATTTCATTTACAGCTAATCCAATAAGCAGTCGTATGGCTGCTTTTTTTATTTGTATAACACATAATGAGAATTATGTTGAATTTTTATTTTCAGCACCGCAGTAAGCCGAGCTTTTGCAACTGCTTTATATGCTCTGTTCCGCTTTCATACGATGTTTGTCAAGGGGTTTTGTGAAATTTTTTCAAAAATTTTTTCAACACCGCAGTAAACCGAGCTTTTGTAGCTGCTTTATATGCTCCGTTCCGCTTTCCATTGTATAAAGACGGGTAGTTTCGACAGATGAATGACCGAGTATATCGGCAAG
Organism: uncultured Clostridia bacterium; assembly: GCA_934454035.1. Lineage (GTDB taxonomy): Bacteria > Bacillota > Clostridia > UBA1381 > UBA1381 > CAKSQL01. The sequence continues at coordinate 2,794 of CAKSFY010000120.1, forward strand.
ACGCACTATATCTTTTTGCAAACTGTAGAATGTCCGTGCAAACAAATGTCTGAAATTATGAGGGAATACCTTGTCTTTGTTTACTCCAGCAGTTTCGCATAAATCTTTTAACATTTTCCATATTGCACAGCGGTCAAGAGGTTTGCCACTCCTCGTAATAAATACCGAGCCACTTTTTATATTTCGAGATTGAATATATCCTTTTAACATTTGACACAACTTTTTCGGCAGAAATATTTGTCTTATCTTTCCTTTGCAGTCTATAACTGCTTGTCCTTGCCTGACAGCTTCACAAGTTACATATTTTATTTCCGACACCCTCAAGCCTGTACTTGCTATTGTCTGCATTAAATAATATAATCGCTCATTCTTCTTGTCCTTTGCTGCAATCAACAACCGTTCATATTCCGCTTTTGATAATTCCTTTGAATTATCTGCAAATATGCGCCTTTGAATTTTCAATGTTTTCACTTTCAAATCATACCAACCCATAAATATAAAAAATGCGTTTATGGAAGATAACATTGAATTTACGCTTTTTATCGCATATCTTTTGCACAACTCTTTTTTGTATTCGATAACAACCGATTTATCAATGCTTTTGCCTTGTAACCACTCACGAAATAAGCGAATATCACGCATATATTTTTCTATCGTATTATCGCTCCGTTCTTCCTCATATAGATAGATTTTGAAATTATTAATTAGTTCATTTGTAATAATTTTCTCATTCACTGTATTCACACACCTTTCAATTATATATTTTACCACATTATAAAAATATATAACTTTTCATTGTGAATATCAGGAATCACAAGCAACAAAAAAAGACTTCACGTTTAAAACCCGAAGTCTTTTGATAAAAAACTAAATCAACGCTTTATATATTGCAGAAATGTCGTCTTCACTGACATTTTTGCGAGTATTCGCAGGGCTTCCGCTTGCGAGTGCGTCAGATGTCATTTTTGGAATTGCGGAGGTGAATTTTTGAGTGTCAATCCCATATTCCGCTATTGTCGGAACTTCACACTTTTTGCATATTTCAAAAAGTCCGTCAATAAACTTATCTGCCGCCGTTTCATCGCTGTCTGCTGCCGCTGCCGTTCCGACGGCTCTTGAAAGTTCCGCAAACCTTTCCGTCGCACCGTCTTTTGCGAAATCCATACACTTGCACAAAAGCATTGCGTTTGACAAGCCGTGCGGCACATGGAACAATGCACCGATCGGGCGGCTCATACCATGCACAATTGTAACAGATGAATTATTTATGCAAATTCCCGCTTCAAGTGCTGCTATTGACATTTCATATCTTGCTGTTTCATTTTCTCCGTCATTGTATGCAATCGGAAGATAGTTAAAAATCCGTTTTACAGCAGATAGCGCCAATGCGTCTGTAAGAGGCTGAGCCTGCTTAGACGTGTATGCTTCAACAGTATGAGTGAGAGCGTCAAGCCCGGTTGATGCCGTTATGCTCTTAGGCGAGCTTAATGTGTTTGTATAATCAACGATTGCTAAATCAGGCAACAGCGCCGCACCTTTAAGCAGCATTTTTACATCTGTTTTGGCATCTGTTATAACGGTAAATTTTGTTGCTTCCGAGCCTGTTCCGGCTGTTGTCGGGATTGCCGCCATAGGCGGAAATTCGCCGCTGATTTCTTTCCCCATATAATCGCTGAGTTTTCCGCCGCATACATTCAGTACGGCAATTGCTTTTATTGCGTCGAGAGGGCTGCCGCCGCCCATTCCGATAAGAAAGTCGCAGTTATTTTCACGATATACCTTTAAGCCTTCTTCAATCATAACATCGGTAGGTTCTCCCGTAATATTCTTAAATACAACACATTCAAGTCCGTTTTCGGAAAGCTTTGATACAAGCATTTTGAAAGCGTCAAGCTCCGATACGATCCGCCCCGTTACAATGAGCGGTTTTTTGCCCATTGCAACAAGGTATTTTATTGAATCTGTGATTGCACCGATTCCTGTTATTATTTTTTTCGGAGTCAGAAATTCCTTGCTCATATTCTCACCTCTTATTCGCTGTCTGCCTTCAATACTGCGTTCAGCATAACCGTTGCGCCCTCCGTGCAATGCTCCACGCTTGAAAATTCAGGTTCGCAGTGTGAAAGTCCGTCCTTTGACTGAACGAAAATCATTGTTGTCGGCAGCATATATGATGCAAACTGTGCGTCATGTCCCGCTCCCGAATGAATGTACTGATGTTTAATTCCGGCTTCCTCGCACGCTTCTTTAACATATCCGACAAGCTTTTTATCCCAATATACGGTATCACGGTTCCAAGCCTTTTCAACCTCACAAGTACAGCCTGCCCATTCTTTGTTGGCACAGCTCTTTACGATTGCAAGTACCTTTTCAAGAACCTCCGGTTTTTCATGCCGTGAATCAAATGAAAAGTCAAAATAATCCGGAACACAGGTATGTACGCACGGATGGCACACAACCTCACCTGTTGTATAAACCAAATCTTTTACACCAAGCTTGTCAATTTCCGTATGCAGATAGTCAAGAGCCAAAGCTGCCGCATAAAATGCGTCACGTCTTTTCGGCATTGGGAATGTACCGGCATGGGTTGTCTGTCCGCAAAATTTAAGTCTGTAGTTAAACATTCCCAAAACGCAGTCAACAACACCGATGTCATTGCCGTTATCCTCCAAAATCGGTCCCTGTTCGATATGAGTTTCAAACATATACTTATATCTGTCGGGAGATAGTCTGTATTTTTTATCGCCCTTAAATCCCGATTTTTCCAGAGCCTCACCAAATGTTTTTGTTGGGTCGAGAATACTTTTTGAAGCCATCATATCCTCGTATTTGAACTTTTGGCGAATATTCTCGGGAAGATAGTCATAGCACACAACTCCCGAAATCATCATAGCGGGCGGATAGAGCGAACCTTCTTCGTTTGTCCATATCATTGCCGTCAGGGGGTGCTTATGCGGAATTTTCTTTTCAGCAACCGTTTCCAAAACCTCCATTGCACTCATTACTCCCAAAATTCCGTCATAGTTACCGCCGTTTTTAACCGAATCAACATGAGATGGCATTACAATTCTTTTTGCGTTGGGATCGCTGCCCGGAAGTGTTGCATAGATATTCGCCACATCATCAATTTCAATTTCTGCGCCGATTGCTTTCATTCTTTTCAAAAATTCATTTCTTGCCATAATAGCTTCGGGCGACAGAGAGTATCTTGTGATACCTCCATGACCTGCGTCACCGAATTTGCTGAAGGTTTTTATTTTATCTTCCATTCTTTCTTTACTGCATACATACATAATTATCATTCCTTTCATTTGCTACTGTTGTTCGGGTATTCTTATACAATTTTCCAAAAGCTTTATAATATCATTGTTGTGAGCATATGCCACCGGATACTCCTGTTGGTTTTCAAGCTCAAGCAAAAACAAATATTTATCGTCCCAGTCCATTAAATATGCCGTTTTTATATCCGATTTTAATTCCAGCTTCTGTTTTAAAATTCTCTTATCTCGTGCACATCCGTATATTATTCCGTCCCACGGTGTTTTAAAGCTCAGCTTGCTTTTTAATTTATGCTTCATATGAACCTCTACCGCAAATTCCGTAAAGCCAATTGGAATATGCCGCATATCATCGCCAACCGTCCTAAATTTATCAGGGGTGATATATTCATCAAGCGAACAAATTTTCATATTTTTATAACGCTCAGGCATTGTTACACCTCCTCATATGCGATTCAATATATGCCGTTAATCTCCGCAATTACCTCATCTACCTTCTTCATTTCTGGTGCTATACTAAAAAAGTAGACACAATCATGCAAAATATGATATAATAAAATAAACACAAAAACAGGAGGAA
>CAKSFY010000121.1 GCA_934454035.1 uncultured Clostridia bacterium
GATGAAACCGGTGAAAAAATAGCCGAGCTTGAAAAAAAGCTTAAGGAATGGGAAGATAAATATACAAGGCTTTATGCCGAATATGACAATTACCAGAAGCGCAGCAAACGTGAAAAAGACGCAAGATATGCAGACGCGGTGGTTGATGTCATAGCACAGATACTTCCCGTTGCGGACAATCTTGACAGAGCGCTTGCAACCGAAGTTGAATCCGAGGATGCAAAGAAAGTTCTTGACGGCGTAAGCATGGTCAAAAAACAAATGAATGAAATATTAAATAAGCTTGAGGTTTCCGAAATTGCTGCAGTCGGCGAGGAATTTGACCCGAATGTGCATAACGCGGTTATGCATATTGAAGACGATTCTACGGCTGACAATACGGTTGTTGAGGAATTTATGAAGGGTTACAAATACAAGGATGACAGGGTAATCCGTCACAGTATGGTAAAGGTAGCCAACTGATATATAAAAAGGAGAGATTTATTATGAGTAAAATTATTGGTATTGACTTAGGTACAACAAATTCATGTGTAGCTGTAATTGAGGGTGGAAATCCGACCGTTATTGCAAACTCGGAGGGTTCGAGAACCACTCCGTCAGTCGTAGCTTTTCAAAAGGACGGCGAAAGAATTGTAGGTCAGGTTGCAAAAAGACAGGCAGTAACCAATGCCGACCGTACAATTATGTCAATTAAAAGACATATGGGAACCGATTACAAAGTAAATATTGACGGAAAGGCATATACTCCGCAGGAGATTTCGGCTATGATTCTTACAAAGCTTAAAGCCGATGCGGAAAGCTATCTCGGCGAACCGGTTACACAGGCGGTTATTACCGTTCCGGCTTACTTCAGCGATTCGCAGAGACAGGCAACAAAGGACGCAGGTAAAATTGCCGGCCTGGAGGTTCTGAGAATTATCAACGAGCCTACGGCGGCTGCTCTTGCTTACGGAATGCAGGACACAAACCAAAAGGTAATGGTATATGACCTCGGCGGCGGTACATTCGATGTTTCTATTCTGGATATCGGCGACGGCGTGTTTGAAGTTCTTTCAACAAACGGCGATACTCACCTCGGCGGTGATGATTTTGATGAGAGAATTATGAATTATCTTATCGAAGAATTCAAAAAGGAAACAGGCGTTGATTTAAGAAGCGACAAAATGGCTATGCAGAGACTTAAAGAAGCCGCAGAAAAAACTAAGATTGAATTGTCGGGAATGACAACTTCAAATGTAAATCTTCCGTTTATTACGGCTGATGCAACAGGTCCGAAGCACTTGGATATCACTGTAACAAAGGCTAAATTTGATGAATTGACGGCAGACTTGGTAGACAAGACAATTACTTGCATCAGAAATGCTATGAGAGACGCATCCCTTTCAAAGGATGAAATAGATAAAATCCTGCTTGTCGGCGGTTCTTCAAGAATCCCTGCCGTACAGGAAGCAGTTAAAAATGAAATGGGCAAAGAACCGCACAAGGGCATTAACCCGGATGAATGCGTTGCTATCGGTGCAGCCGTACAGGCAGGCGTACTCGGCGGAGATGTAAAAGACTTGCTTTTGCTTGACGTTACTCCTTTGTCATTGGGTATTGAAACAATGGGCGGTGTATTCACAAGACTGATTGACAGAAACACAACCATTCCTACAAAGAAATCGCAGATTTTCTCAACTGCGGCAGACGGTCAGACAAGTGTTGAGGTTCATGTACTCCAAGGAGAGCGTGACATGGCACAGTATAACAAGACATTGGGCAGATTCAGCCTTACCGGCATTGCTCCTGCTCCGAGAGGTGTACCTCAAATCGAAGTTACATTTGATATCGATGCAAACGGTATCGTAAATGTATCGGCTAAGGATATGGGCACAGGCAACGAACAGAAGATTACAATTACCGCGTCATCAAATCTTTCGGATGAAGATATTGACAGAGCTGTTAAAGAAGCAGAAAAGTATGCCGAAGAGGATAAAAAGCGTAAAGAAGAAGTTGAAACCAGAAATAATGCCGAGAGTATAGTTTATCAGTCGGAGAAAACTCTTAACGAAATCGGCGACAAGGTTTCGGAAGAGGAAAAAGCTCCGGTTAAGGCAGAGATAGAAAAGGTTAAAGAAGCTTTGAAGGGAACCGATACAGAAGCTATCAAGGCAGCTACCGACAGTTTGCAGCAGGCATTTTATAAGGTTTCGGAAAAGCTTTATCAGCAGGCAAATCCGCAAGGGGCAAATCCGCAGGATTTTGCAGGCGGTGCACAAGGTGCGCAGCAGCAGGGCAATCCGCAGGGCGGAGCAGATAACGTATACGAAGCAGACTACAGAGAAGTAGATGACGACAATAAATAATAATTGCTGTAATATGCAAAACAAACAGCGGCATTTGCCGCTGTTTGCATTGCATAAAGCAAGAATGTAGGCGGTGAATATTTTGGCTGATAAAAGAGATTATTATGATGTGCTCGGCGTATCAAAGGGCGCGTCGGATGATGAAATAAAAAAAGCATACAGACGTGAAGCGAAAAAGTACCATCCTGATTTGCACCCGGGCGATAAAGAAGCGGAAGCAAAATTCAAGGAAGTAAATGAAGCGTACGGAGTGTTGTCCGATGCGGACAAAAAGGCAAGATATGACCAATACGGTCATGCCGGTGTTGATCCGAATTTCGGTGCAGGCGGTGCCGGCGGAGCAGGCTTTGACGGCTTCGGCGGATTTGACTTCGGAGATATTTTTTCTGATATATTCGGCGGCGGCTTCGGCGGCTCAAGACGCAGAAACGGCCCTACAAGAGGTCAGGATGTGCGCCAGGTAATTGACATTACTTTTGAAGAGGCTGCTTTCGGCTGCAAGAAAAAGCTTACCCTGACTCAACAGGAAAGATGCGGAACCTGCGGCGGCAGCGGAGCAAAACCCGGAACGCATGCGGCAACATGTTCAAAGTGCGGCGGCAGCGGTCAGGTCAGAACTCAGACAAGAACCCCGATCGGTTATATGACAAATGTGACAACTTGTCCGAACTGTCACGGAACGGGAACAATTATTACCGACCCGTGTAAGGACTGTCACGGAACGGGAAAGGTCAGAAAAACAAAAACAATTGAAATAGATATACCGGCAGGTATTGACAACGGGCAGACAATGCAGCTTGCCGGCAAGGGTGAACCGGGAGAAAAGGGAGGCCCTAACGGCGATTTGCTTATTACGGTTCGCATTAAGCCGCATCAGATGTTTAAGCGTGACGGATACAATGTTTATATTGATTTGCCGGTTACATTTGTAGATGCCGTTTTGGGTGCAACCGTAAAAGTCCCGACAATCGACGGACTTGTTGAGTATGATATTCCGGAAGGTACACAGCCGGGAACAATTTTTAAATTGAGAGGCAAGGGTATACCTTATATCCGAAGCAAAAATCGCGGTGATGAGTATGTAAAGGTTGATGTGGAAGTACCTAAAGGTCTTACACAGAAACAAAAAGAGCTTTTACGCGAGTTTGAAGCACTTTCGGAAGGAAAGAATTATAAGAAAAAGAAATCATTTACGGATAAAATGAGAGATTTGTTTAAATAATATAAAGGGCGGTGTACAAAAAGTACACTGCCCTTTATATTATTTAGTATTTTACAATATCGTTTTTTAGCAAAGGTTCTTTATTCTCTTTCAAAATCCGATATGCATTGTGCGCAAAATCTTTGGCAGCAAGCATAAAGCCTTTTTCGTTAATATGCGGATTGTTGTAACCGTAATATGAATCACGACAAAAATAATACTGTTGCAACGGCTCTTGTATGTAATATTCGTCAATGTTTTTCATAAAGTTCGGGTCGGGCATAAATGAAATTTCACGTGTTATTAAATATGCGTCGGCATTTTCAGAACAAAATTCTTCCTGCGCCCGCATTATATTGCAAGTGTCATGAGAAAGCCAATATCCGCATCTGATAATAAAAAGCTTGTCGAATCCAAGTTTTTTTGCTTTTTTTCTGAGTATATTAAGTTTTTCTTTATATTCCGGAGCGGAGTTCCCGGTATCACTTTCACCCTGCTGCCATACAAGAATTTTTTCACCTATTGAATTTTTTCCGAAAGTGTTTTCAGAATCTTTGAAGAAATTTCTGCATTTGCTGCAAAATACTGCTTCGGCTTTCCCGTCGCCGGAAATGGGATAAAATCCGTTTTGTGACGCAAATTGATTGTATTCTTCTATCATTTTTTTAGAAAAAAAGTGGTGTGCACATACCCCGCCCTGTGCAATATGGCAGACAAGTGCAGATTCCCCGAGATTTTCCCATTCTTCACAAAAATACGGGACAATGCTGCACGCCGGGTTTTTTGTGCTTTCGGAATAAAATGAAAAGGGATTGACGCTCTTTTCTGATTCACTTTTAAGATTCGACATTGCCGAAACAAAATATGCATTGTTGGCATAGTCATTTAATTTGCTTTGCCCATGCTCGTCAGTATCTTTGTATGCCAATGTAATATCTTTGTACAAAAATTCACCGTTGGAATATCCGACATCGGTAAATTCACCTGTTTTTTTACCAAGATGAACCGGTTTGTATTTATATTCTTTGCAATACTTTATATTAAGCCGATGCTTTGGAGGGAGAACACAGGCACCCATCATATTTGATTGACCCGCAAACACAAAAAGATTATATTTCATTTTACTCACCTGCTGTTGTTATTCTGCTTATATTGTACCATATTTTTTTAAATAAGCAAGTAAAAACATTAAATTATTTTTTAAAACTCTTGACAAATCGGAAAAAAAGTGGCATAATAAGTGTAAAGACTGAGAAAAAGACAGTAGCCTTTGGCATATTATGCAAAAAGAGAGGGAATGTCGCGGCTGAGAGCATTCCTTTGCATAGCGGAGGGTGAATACCACTTTGGAGTCGCCTGCCTAAAGAGCAATCGATTAAGCAGAGCCGTTTTTCCTTGCGTTAAAGGATTTTGAGTGATGATTTTTTTATAAAATCATAATCAGGGTGGAACCGTGTGGAATTTTAGCGCACCCCTGAAAATGCGAAGCATTTTCGGGACGTGCGTTTTTTAAATTTTGCATCCCTGTGAAAAAACTATTCACAAAAAAGGAGATTTTTAAAATGGAAATGAACGAACTTCAAACACTGCGCCATTCGGCGTCACACGTGCTTGCACAAGCGGTAAAAAGGCTTTATCCGGACACAAAGCTTGCAATAGGACCTGCTATTGATAACGGCTTCTATTACGATTTTGATACGGAGCATACTTTCACTCCGGAGGATTTGGAAGCACTTGAAGCGGAAATGAAAAAAATTGCAAAGGAAAATTTGAAAATTGAGCGGTTTGAACTTCCGAGAGAAGAAGCGCTTGAGCTTATGAAGGATGAGCCGTACAAGCAGGAGCTTATAAATGATTTGCCCGAGGGCGAAACAATTTCTTTTTATAAGCAGGGCGAGTTTACCGACCTTTGCGCAGGACCTCATGTAAACTATACAAGCAAGGTAAAAGCATTTAAGCTTTTGAGTGCAACAGGTGCTTATTGGAGAGGCGACGAGCACAATAAAATGCTTCAGAGAATTTACGGAACAGCATTCATGAACAAAACGGAGCTTGAAGAGCATCTTGCTGCGCTGGAAGAGGCTAAAAAGCGTGACCATAATAAACTGGGACGTGAGCTGGAATTGTTCACAACGGTTGACATAATCGGTCAGGGACTGCCGATAATGCTGCCTAAGGGAGCAAGGGTGATTCAGCTTCTGCAAAGATTTGTGGAGGATGAAGAACAAAAAAGAGGCTGGCAGCTGACAAAAACTCCGCTTATGGCAAAGAGCGATTTGTATAAGCTGTCCGGTCACTGGGATCATTATAAGGACGGAATGTTTGTAATGGGCGATGAAGAAAAGGACAAGGAGGTATTTGCCCTTCGTCCAATGACATGCCCGTTCCAGTATCAGGCATTCTTAAACAGAGGACGTTCATACAGAGATTTGCCGATGAGACTTAACGAAACTTCGACGCTTTTCCGGAATGAAGCTTCGGGCGAGATGCACGGACTTATAAGAGTTCGTCAGTTTACAATATCCGAAGGACATTTGATGTGTACCCCGGAGCAGCTTGAGGGCGAGTTCAAGGGTTGCCTGGAGCTGGCAAACTATATGCTCGAAACTCTTGGGCTTAAAGAAGATGTTTCCTACAGATTCTCACAGTGGGATCCCGAGGACCGGGAAAAGTATATTGGTACTCCCGAGCAGTGGGATGAGGCTCAGGGCGTAATGAAGAAGATTCTCGATCATTTGCAGATTCCTTATAAAATAGGCATCGGCGAGGCTGCATTCTACGGACCGAAGCTGGATATTCAGATTAAGAATGTGCATGGCAAGGAGGATACGCTTATCACAATCCAGATTGACCAAATGCTTGCAGAAAAATTCGGCATGGAATATGTTGATAAGGACGGAACAAAGAAAAATCCGTATATTATTCACAGAACTTCAATCGGCTGCTACGAAAGAACACTTGCGCTGCTTATTGAAAAATATGCCGGTGCGTTTCCGGTATGGCTTGCGCCGGTTC
>CAKSFY010000122.1 GCA_934454035.1 uncultured Clostridia bacterium
CCTCCTCGATAATACCGCTCGGTGTAGACGCACCCGCAGTAATACCTATCTTTTTATTTTTTAAAAATATCCCCTGAGGAATATCCTCAAAGTTTTCGACAAAGTAAGTCTCGGGGCAGTGTCTTTTTGAAATCTCAAACAGCTTTTTTGTGTTTGAGCTTGCCCGTCCTCCGATTACCAACATGACATCGGATTCACTTGCCAAAGCTTCTGTTTCCCTCTGACGTTCTTTGGTCGCATTACATATTGTATCAAAAATTATAGGGGTTTGGCAAGTGTTTTTTATATTTTGTACCATTTGCACAAATATTTTTTTTTGTATCGTTGTTTGTGCAACAATACATACATCATTTTTTGACAAATTTTCAGGGATTTCGTCATTTTCCGAATATAGCACAATCGCTTCGTTATTGCACCATCCGTTTATACCTTTTACCTCCGGATGATTTTTATCTCCGATAATAACAATTTTATATCCCTTTTTATGGTGTTCATTTACAATTTTATGTATTTTTTCCACAAAAGGGCATGTCAAATCCACGAACTTTAATCCTCGTTTTTGAATACTGTCGTAGACATTTTTTCCCACTCCATGCGTCCTTATCACAACGGTCGTTCCGTCCGGAACGTCATTAACATCGGAATATACCGATACTCCTTTTTGTTTCAAATCGTTAACCACATGCTCATTATGGATAATCTCGCCCAATGTAGCAAGACTTTCCTCAATGTCCGACAATCTGTAAACTTCATCAACCGCTCTTTTTACTCCGTAACAAAATCCTGCTGTTTTGGCTGTTTTTATAGACATGATTTTTATTTCCTTTTCTTTGATTTAATCTTGTATGAACGCATTGTTTTAAGCAAATCGTTGCTTAAATCCTGCAATTCGCTGACAACCGCTTTCTTTTCGTAAAAATCCTCATAATAAACAGGCTTTCCGAAAGTAACCGTAACCTTTGAAAACCAGTGATATTTTCCCGAAATATAAGCCGGAACGATAGGAATTTTCGACTTAATCGCAAGCATAACCGCCCCCGGCTTGGCTTCGGTAACCGAATCATCCCTATCCCGTGTTCCTTCTGGAAAAATAACCATAGTGCCCTCGCCTTTTAAAATTGTTAAGGCTGCTTTTACCGCACCTAAATCACCTTTGCCCCGATGAACCGGAAAAGCTCCCAAATCGGTTATAAGCTTCGCAAAAAACTTATTTTTAAAAAGCTCTGATTTTGCCATAAAACGAAGTTTCCTCGGAGAAGCCAGCGCAAGCATAACAGGGTCCCAATAGCTTTTATGATTTGACGCAATTATCGCTCCGCCCTCAAGCGGAACGTTTTCCCTGCCGTTTATTTTTATTCTGAACACAAAAAGCATAATAAATCTTAAAAGTGCTTTTACAATTCCGTAAAACATTATTTATTTCCCCTCTTTTTTATTAATTCTGCGACCGTTTCCACAACTTGCTCAAACGACATATCCGAGCTGTCAATTATAATCGCGTCATCTGCCTTTTTCAGCGGTGCAAACGCTCTTGTCATATCGTTTTTATCACGCTCGGCAATATCTTTTTTTACAAGTTCCAAATCCTTTTCTCCGGTCATTTCGTCAAAACGTCTCTTGGCTCTCGCATCAACCGAAGCTGTCAGATATATTTTCAGCTCCGCATCCGGAAGTACATATGTTCCTATATCTCTGCCGTCCATTATGACATTGTTTTTTTCCGCAAGTGCTCTTTGCAGCTCCACAAGCTTTAATCGGACGGCAGGTATAGCCGCTATCTCCGAGGCGCCCATTGAAACCTCCGGTGTACGGATTTCATCCGTAACGTCACAGCCGCACAAAAAAATATGCTGCCCGTCCTCTTGGTGTGCAATATCTATTTTAATATCGTTCAAAACCGGAGTAAGTCCGCTTTCCTTTATTTCAATACCGTTTTTAATTGCATAAAGCGCACACGCCCTGTACATAGCTCCCGTATCGATATAAATATAATTCATTTGCTTTGCAACAGCTTTTGAAACCGAGCTTTTGCCTGCACCTGCAGGACCGTCTACCGCAACAGATATACTCATTTTTTTCTTCCTTTCTACAATGCTCTGTGTCCGAGTCCCATCGCAACATCATTCAGGTTCAATAGTCCAACGGCAAAAAATACACAAACAGCAATATGATTTTCCGAGCGTGCAATCCCTATTTTTCCGCCCAGATTCAATCCGATTGCCTTACCGTAAATCTGCGAAACGGCTTCATGTGCCGCTCCGGCAACCGCTCCCTCCTCAGCATGTGAATCGCCTATAAGTCCTTCTCTTCGTGCGGCAACAACAGCTCTTTCAATTATTTTCGCAACCGCTCGCGAAAACTCGCCGCCATAATCTATAGCCGCGGTTTTTATGCCCTTGCCTGCATATATATCCGCAATATTTTTCTCATCCTTGCGTGCAGACGTCAGCGCTGCTTGTGCGGCAGCTGCCGCAACCTCTTTACTTCCGATTGACATATATTCCCGTCGTCCTTTCTTTATGCATTTTCACCTGCCAAATGTCCGGTTGAAAATGCTATCTGTAAATTAAATCCGCCCGTATACGCATCCGTATCAATAATTTCTCCTGCAAAATACAAACCCTCTATCAGCTTAGACTGCATTGTCGACGGGTCAATCTCACCGACTTTAACTCCGCCTGAGGTTATTATTGCCTCTTTTATGTCCCTCAGACGCTTTACCCTAAGCGGCAAGCCCTTTATAAGCGAACAAAGCCTTTGTCTTTCTTCTCTTGTGACAGAGCTTGTTTCTTTGTGAGGCTCAATGCCGGACAAATCTATTATAACAGGAATTAATGCTTTTGGCAACAACTCATCGAGAGAATTTATAAAATGTTTTTTCTTAAATTCAAGAAAATCCCGCTGCAATCTTTTATCAAGCTGTTCTTCGGACAATGCCGGCTTTAAATCTATTTTTATCAGATAATCAACCTTATCGGCATTTTTTATGTGCGCCGATGCCGACAATACAATAGGGCCGCTGATTCCGAAATGTGTAAAAATCATTTCGCCGAAATCTTCATAAATCATTTTTTTGGTAAAAAGCTTCAGACTTACATTTTTAAGTGACAAACCCATCAAATCACACGTCCATTTTTCCTCTGTTTCTACAGGCACAAGCGACGGATACGGCTTTACAATCGTATGTCCGAGTTTTTCTGCAATTTTATATCCTTTTCCGTCCGAGCCGGTCAGAGGATACGACATTCCGCCGGTTGCCAAAATCACACTGTCGCACGGAATAAACCCCTTGGTTGTTTCCACCCCGATAACCTTTTTGTCCTTTTGTCTTATACTGCAGGCTTCCGCAGTTACACGTTTTACATTTTTCTTCATTGCATAACGTACAAGTGCTTCTGCGACATCCTTTGCCGAATCAGAGACCGGGAATATTCTTCCTCCTCTTTCAACCTTGGTCTTAACGCCGAGATTTTCAAAAAAAGCAACAGTATCGTCATTTGTAAAACTGTAAAGAGCACTGTACAGGAATTTACCGTTTGTCGGAATATTCTCTATTATTTCCTCAATATCCGCGGAATTTGTTATATTGCATCTGCCTTTTCCGGTTATTCTGACCTTTTTTGCAGGCAATTTATTTTTCTCTATCAAAATGACTTTTTCAGCTCTCTCAGCCGCAGTGCCGCAAGCCATCAGGCCTGCTGCTCCGCCGCCTATAACCGCAATAGTTTTCTTTTCAATCATTCTTTATCATATACCTCATATTCTGCCCAGATTTTTTCCAATTTTTCAAAGGTTGACATAGCGTCTTTTTTCTTTTTCATGCCTATTGTCACAATCAGCGCATTTACAACGCTTAAAGGAGCAACAAGCGAATCGACAAAGGAATCCATGTCGCTTCTTGCTATCAGGCAATATTTTGAATATTTTACTATCGGTGATTTTATACTGTCTGTAATGCCTATTACATTTGCGCCGCATTTGGCGGCATATTCCAGCGCGTCAACGGTGTGCTTGGAATATCGCGGAAAACTCATTCCCAAAACCGCATCGTTTTTTCCGACACGTAAAAGCTGTTCAAAAATGTCGTCCGCCCCGGTCGTATTTATAAGCTTTACATTATCAAAAAGCAGGTTAAAATAAAATCCCGTAAAGCTTGCCAGTGACGCCGAACTTCTGACACCGGTTATATAGATATGCTCTGCACTCAAAAGAGTATCTACGGCTGCATTAAATTGCTCTCTGTCAATTTCATTTAAGGTGAGCAGAATTTTCTCAACATCGGATTTTAAAACCGTGGAAAGCACATCTTCCGTACCGATTCTTTCTGTCGCAATTTCCATCCTCTGCATTGAATTAAGCTGATTCCTCGCTGCTTCCTTCAACGCTTTCTGAAAATTATGATAGCCCGAAAACCCGATTTCAGCCGCAAATCTGACTACAGTCGACTCACTGACGTTTATACTTTTTCCCAGCTGCGATGCAGTCATATATGCCGCTCTGTCAAGATGAGACAATATAAAATCCGCAATTTGTCTCTGCCGCTTGCTGAAGCTCTCGAAATTACCGCCGATATACTTTATTACATCCGTTTCCGTCATTAATTGTTCAACTCAACTTTCTGTGAAAAATACCAGTTTTCAATATTTCTGTACGTCTTAAAATAATCCGGCATTCCGAATCCGGACAACTTGGAATTGTACACAAATGAATCTTTTCTGAAAAACAAAGGAACAAAAGGCATATCCTCTGAGAAAAGCTTAAAAAATTCTCCGTAGCACGATTGCACCTCCTCAGGCTCGGATACCGAGGTAAGTCTTGAGATTATATCATCCATCTGTCCGCTCGAATATGAAAAATAATTATCTCCGCTTTTGACCAGGTCAGACGGATCCATGTTCTGCGGCATTGAAATTTCACCGAGAAACATCGAAAAATCCTTATCTTTGATTTTTACAAGATATCTTTCGTAAGGAACAGCCTTTATTTTTACTCTTATTCCGTTTTCCTCAAGCATTGCCGCTATGGATTCGGATATGTGCGTTTTTTCTTCATTATCCGAATTAACAAGAATCGAAAGCGTCAGTTCTGTTTCATAACCGCCGAAATCTTTCACATATACTCCGTCTTTTTTGTACCAGTCATTGTCATTTAAAACTCTTTCAAGATAATCCGTGCTGCCGGAAATCTCAATATTGCCGAATTCGTCCGAAAAATACCATGCTTTTGGGTAAATCGGAACATCAACCGCTTCGCCTCTGCCGTAGACGTCACTTTTAATGATTTTATTTTTGTCAATAAGATATGCAACCGCCTTGCGCATATCGGGAAGCGATAATATACCTTCTGAATCATTCATTCCCAAAAATGTAAGGTTTTTTGAAATATAATCCTGAACCGAAACCTTTCCTTTCGGAGTGTTTTGGGTCAAGTCAATCAAACTGCTGCTTATCACATCAGCCTCGTTTGCTTCAAATGCAAATACGGCGGACTGCTTGTCCTTTAGTAAAGTTATGTTTATCGTCTTATCGCTTGCACCGCCGCCGTGCCAATCAGAATTTTTCTCAAAAATATATGTGTTGTTTTTCTTTTCCTTATACTTATAAGGACCTGTTCCAACCGGCTCTGTATACTTATCCGTAGGTGTATTCCGCTTAATTATCGGAAAAGTTAAAAGCCCCTCAAAATTCACAGTCGGTTCACTGAGCGTAAAAAGCAGCTTATGCCTGTTAATCACATCTACCTGTGTTATTTTGCTTACTGCCGGCGAATAAACGCTCTCGCCCTTTTTTAAGGCATTTACGGTATATATTACATCTGTTGCAACAAACTCACTTCCGTCATGCCATAAAACCCCGTCTTTTAAGTCCACTTTATACTGATATTTTCCCGAGCGGGTACAATTTGTCGCAAGCACGGGTATTTTGTTCAAAGATTCATCAAAGTCATACAAAGGCTCATATACGCAGGCAAGCGCATCCGCAAGCGACTGCGGAATATTGCACACCGGCAGCATGGTATCCGCCTCTTCCGCCACAAACCTGAATACCGTATTGTTTTCATTTATAATCAGCTCGGCATCCTCACCGTCGGGCACATTTTTTTCCCGAAAGGAGCAGGAAGACAAGAGCATCGCCGCCGCTAATATTAAAGATAAAAACCTTTTAATACCAATCATTCCCTTCGAATTTTATCCAAGCTGCATTATTGCCGCCAGGTTTCCTCTCTTTCCGCTAGTTTTCCTGTGCGAAAAAAGCAAATCACTGTTGCAATAAGTGCATATTCCGGAATCATCTGTTTTTGTTATTCCTGCTTCCGCCAGCTGAAGTTTCACTGCTTTCTGCAAATTGACATGCGGTTTTCCGCCGAAATATTCGACTGTCTCTTTTCCGAATTCTTTTATAAATATATCCGCAACTTCCTCGCCCACTTCAAAGTGACAAAGCC
>CAKSFY010000123.1 GCA_934454035.1 uncultured Clostridia bacterium
ACGGACTATACAGCCAAAAATACGATTATCCGCCGGAGGTCATTTTGTCACATTCATTTTTTGCACAGAGACCGGCAGAATTTTTTAAGTTTTACAGAGATAAAATGATTGTAAAAAATGCCGAACCGAACACTTGTCACAGAGTGCTTGCGGAAATGGAGAAAAAAGGGAAACTAAAAGCCGTTATTACTCAGAATATTGACGGACTGCACAGAATGGCGGGGAGTAATATCGTGCTTGAACTGCACGGGTCGGTGTACAGAAATTACTGCACAAAATGCGGAAAAACATATGATGTATCAGCAATTGAAACAGATGAGCTTGTTCCGCATTGTGAATGCGGCGGAATAATTAAGCCGGACGTTGTATTATATGAAGAACCGCTTGACAAATACACGCTTGATATGGCGGTTGCTTACATTCAGGCAGCTGAAGTTCTGATAGTTGGCGGAACATCGCTTACTGTACAGCCTGCCGCAAGCCTTTTGTATAACTATATGGGGAAAAAGCTTGTGCTTATAAACAAAACACCCACACCTATGGATAAAAATGCGGATTTGCTTATCACCGAACCGATAGGGGAAGTGTTCGGCAAATTGGTAATCTGAGAAGGGAGCAGCATATATGCCGGAACTTGAAAAAGAATTTGACGAAATAATAAATGAGTGTTCATCACTTTTTGAAAATAAACTTAGGGATTATGGCGCAACATGGCTGTTTTACAGAAATGTATCCTTGCTTGACCAGCTGTGGATTAAAGTGAAAAGAATTTCGGTTTTAGAGGAGAATCATGATAACACTCTTGTAGGAGAGGGCAGACGTGACGAATATATCGGCATAATTAATTATGCGGTTGTGATGCTTTTCAGGATTTTGTGCCCCGGCAGCTTTCCGACTTATGAGGATGTACTTGCCAAGCCGGAACTGGCAGATTCAATTTCGGTTGACACGATTATGTCGTGTTACAAAAAAATAATATCCGAAATTAAAGGACTCATGATAAAGAAAAATCATGATTACGGCGACGCGTGGCGTTCAATGGATCAAAAATCAATTACGGATATGATCATTATTAAACTTTCGAGAATCAGAAAAATATTAAAAAATGACGGAAAGCTGCTGGTTTCGGAAAATATTGACGCTCAGCTTTTCGATACTGTAAACTATGCAGTATTCGGACTGATAAAACTGGAGGATTAGAATATGAAAAAAATTATTACATTTTTAGCGGCTATGATGCTTGCAGTCTGTGCAGTAAGTGCCGAAAGTGATATTAACATACAGATTAACGGAGAAGAATTTAAAACGCAAACTGAAACACCTGTCGTAATTAATGACAGAGTGCTTGTTCCGATGAGAGAAATTTTCGAAAAATTCGGTGCACAGGTTTACTGGGAAAATTCGACCAAAACGGTTAGCGCAATTAGAAACGGTGATGTCGTTATGCTTCAGATAGGGAACGAAAAGCTTTTAAAGCCGGGAGTGGAGATTGATATGGAGGTTGCGCCTGTTGTAATAAATGACAGGACAATGGTTCCTCTGAGAGCAGTATCATCCGGACTTGGTGCAGAAGTTAATTGGGATAACAATACCCGGACTGTTTATATTGATTTTAAAGAAAGCGAAACAATTCCGGTTACTGTAGAAATTGAAAATCTCGGGACAATGAAAGCGGAGCTTTACCCGAAAATTGCACCCGAAACAGTTGCAAATTTTGTAAAACTTGCTAATGAGGGATTTTATGACGGCCTTATTTTTCATAGAGTTATTGACGGCTTTATGATTCAAGGCGGCGGCTACGATAAGGATTTTAATCTAAAGGAAGCATCTTCAATCAAGGGAGAATTTGCCTCCAATGGTTTTGATAATACGCTAAAGCATACAAGGGGTGTTTTATCTATGGCAAGAACCTCCGACCCTAACTCTGCAAGCAGCCAGTTTTTCATTATGGATGAGACGGCAGAGTATCTTGACGGAGAATATGCCGCATTCGGAAAACTTACCGATGGTTTTGATGTACTTGATAAGATTGCCGAGACCAAAACTCATACTTTGCCGAATGGAATGAGTGATGTGCCGGAAAATCTTCCGGTGATAAAATCAATAAGAGCGGATATTAATGAATAATTATTACGTTTATTTATTAAAGTGCAGCGATGGCTCTTTTTATTGCGGCTATACCGATAATGTTGAAAAACGGGTAGAGACTCACAACAGCGGAAAAGGCGCAAAATACACACGGAGCCGCAGGCCTGTCGAGCTTGTTTATTTTGAAAAGTTTGATACAAAAGGTGCGGCAATGAAACGGGAATGTGAGATTAAAAAGCTTACCCGTGAGCAAAAGTCGGAGCTTATAGGCACGCCTTTTTGAAAGGAATATATGGAATGAGCAAAAACAAAAAAACGTCTTTTATGACAAATGTATCAATAGTCCTTTTTTCGCAGCTTGCAGTGAAAGTTCTCGGGCTGGTTTACAGAATGGTCATAACAAATATCAACGGCTTCGGAGATGCCGGGAACGGTTATTACAATACCGGCTTTCAGGTCTATACTCTGCTTCTGGCAATTTCGTCGGTCGGTATTCCGAATGCAATTTCAAAAATGACATCGGAACGCGTCGCGGTCGGCGATTACAGAGGAGCAAACAAAATTTTCAGAACAGCGCTTGTGCTATTCTTTTTTGTAGGATTTTTCTGCGCAGCGATTATGTTCTTCGGCGCGGACTTTATTGTAGATGTTATATTGGGTCAAGCCGAGGCTGACGGGGCAAAATATGTATTAATGGCATTGTCGCCGTCTGTTATATTTGTTTGCTTGTCAGCGGTAATCAGAGGATATTTCACCGGTATGAGCAATATGAAAGCGACAAGTATGTCGCAGGTTTTGGAGCAGGTTTTCAAATGTACCCTCACTGTGCTGATAGTTTGGGTTATGGCAGGTCTTTCGATTTATACAAATGAAGATGTAAAAGCATATTCGATGGCGGCAGGAGCTAATTTTGCGTCAACTATTGCAACAGTATTAAGCTTTGTGTATCTTTTGTTTTTCTATTATAGGCGTAAAAGCGGTATTATGGAAAATGTTAAAAAAAGCAGCGGTCAAACAATTGATTACCCTTTCTTCAAAATGTGCCGGACTATTTTGCTTATTTCTATACCGATTTCGCTAGGCGGAATTATTTCTGCGATTAACCGCCTTGTGGATACCGCAACAATTACAAGAGGTATTGAAATAGCATTTAAAGATATGATTCCTGCCTACGGAAACACTCAGGCAATTTTAAATCCTACTGCGCAGCAGCTTAATAAAGAAGCTATACGGCTTTCGGGAATACTTTCAAAGAGCGACACGCTTTTGAATTTGCCGATTGCATTAAATATTGCTTTTGCAACTGTTTTGGTTCCGTCCATTGCAGGAGCGTTGGCAGTCGGCAACAAAAAAGAAGCGAGCGAAAAAATATCATATTCTTTTCTGTTGTCAATACTGATAATCTTCCCGTGCGCGGTAGGATATATCACGATGGCACAGCCGATTTATAAGCTTTTGTATCCGAATGCTCAGCTTGGCGCCCAGCTTTTACAAATAAGCTCCGTTGCCCTTATATTTATTGCTCTTAACCAGACTATTTCGGGCTCACTGCAGGGGATAGGCAAAATATTTGCTCCGGCAACCGGACTTTTGATGGGATGTATCGCAAAATTTTTTTTGAATGTTGTGTTGATAAGACAAACAGCTATTAATATTTACGGTGCTCCGATATCATCAATTGCATGCCAGCTTATTTCGTTTACTTACGGATTTTCGGTTTTGTGCAGACAAACATCAGTAAAGCTGAATTTAAAAAAATATATCATCAAACCGCTGACGGCAGCGGTACTTATGGGTATTTCGGCATTGGTTGTTTATAAGGCGGCAATGTTTGTATGTAAAATAAACATAATTGCACTTTTTGCTGCGATAGTGTTTGCGGCTGCAGTTTATTTTGTAGCAGTGTTTAAGCTTAAAATATTAACCGATGATGAGATAGAGCAGCTTCCTGCCGGAAATGCGTTGCTCGGAAAATTAAAGAAACTCGGGTTTTATAAATAAGAAAGAGGGCAAAATTATGGAAAAAAATATGTCACTTCTAATGGATTTTTATGAACTGACTATGGCAAACGGCTTTTGGGTTGAAGGCTATAAAGATAAAATTGCATATTTTGATATGTTTTTCAGACAAATTCCGGATAACGGCGGTTTTGCAATAATGGCAGGAGTAGAGCAGCTGATAGAATATTTGGAAAATCTGGAATTTTCGGATGAAGATATAGAATTTTTAAAGGAAAAAGGAATCTTTAACGAGAAGTTCTTAAATTATTTGAAAAAATTCAAATTTGAATGCGATGTCTGGGCAATTCCGGAGGGAACCCCGATTTTCCCCGGAGAACCGATTGTAACAGTCAGAGGACCGGTTGTTCAGGCTCAGCTTATTGAAACCATGCTTCTGCTTTTGATAAATCATCAGAGCTTGATAGCAACAAAGGCTAACAGGATTGTGCGCGCTGCGGACAGCAGACCGGTTATGGAATTCGGTTCGAGGAGAGCCCAGGGTACAAATGCGGCAATTATGGGTGCCAGAGCCGCTTTTTTGGGCGGATGTGTCGGCACGGCATGTACCTGTGTTGACAGAGATTATAAAGTTCCTGCACTCGGAACTATGGCTCATAGCTGGGTACAGCTGTTCGACAGTGAATATGATGCATTTTATGCATATGCTAAGAATTATCCCGATAACTGTACACTTTTAATAGATACCTACAACGTCCTAAAATCGGGACTTCCGAATGCAATAAAAGTATTTAATGATGTTGTTGTTCCCATGGGGTATCGACCCAAGGGTGTAAGAATAGATTCCGGAGACATAACATATCTTTCAAAGAAATGCCGCAAAATATTGGACGAAGCAGGATTTAGCGATTGCGGAATAGTTGCTTCCAATTCTTTGGACGAGTATATTATCAGGGATACAATTATGCAGGGAGCAAAAATTGATTCTTTTGGTGTCGGCGAAAGATTAATTACGTCAAAATCAGAGCCTGTATTCGGCGGAGTTTATAAGCTTGCTGCCGTTGAGGACGAAAACGGAGTGCTTATACCAAAAATTAAAATAAGTGAAAATGTTCAAAAAATAACAAATCCGGGATTTAAACAGGTATACAGACTTTATTCGCGCAAGGATTCGGCTGCCATCGCGGACGTGATTACACTGCATGATGAAGTATTGGACGATACAAAGCCTTATGAATTGTTTGATCCGGAGCATACATGGAAGCGAAAGACAGTAACGGATTTTTATGCGCGGCCGCTGCTTAAAAAAATATTTGAAAAGGGCAAATGCATTTATGAAAACCCTTCGCTTGAGGTTTTGAAAGAGTATTGCAAAATGCAGATAGACGGACTCTGGGAGGAAGTAAAAAGATTTGAAAATCCGCATGAATACTACGTTGATATGTCACAGAAAATGTGGGATTTAAAATATAATCTTCTTAAAAATTATCAGTAGAAAAGAGTATATAAAATCATGAAAACCCGGATAGTTAAAGTTGATCCGAATAATATAGATAGTAAAATAATGCAGGAAATGGGCAATATAATTGCTTGCGGAGGCTTGGTTTCGTTTCCTACCGAGACAGTGTACGGACTGGGAGCAAGTGCATTTTCGGAATCGGCTGCACTTAATGTTTTTAAAGCTAAAGGCAGACCGGCGGATAATCCATTAATTGTTCATGTGACATCTTTGGCGGAGGCAGAAGATGTTGTTTGTGAAATCCCTGAAAACGCACGTGTGCTTTTTAATAAATTTTCGCCGGGGCCACTGACCGTAATAATGAAAAAAGCAGATAAAATTCCGTATGCAGTCACTGCCGGGCTTGAAACCGTAGCGGTTCGGATTCCGTCACACCCGATTGCAAGAAGTCTTATAGCCAGCAGCGGTGTGCCGATTGCAGCCCCCAGTTCAAATCTGTCCGGTAAACCCAGCCCGACAATTGCAGAATATGTTATAAAGGATATGGACGGCAGGATAGACGCTATTATTGACGGCGGAGGCTGTAAAGTCGGAGTGGAATCTACAATTGTTGATTTAAGCGGAGACAAGCCGATGCTTTTAAGACCGGGCGGCATAACCTTTGAAGAATTAAAGTCGGTAATTCCGAATATTGAAATTGACAAGCACATTTTAAAATCGGTTGCAGCAAACGAGCATCCGAAATGCCCCGGAATGAAGTATAAGCACTATGCACCGGATGCAGAAGTGTTTGTAGTCGAGGGAGAAAAGTCGGCAGTTTCGGATAAAATAAAAGAATTGCTGGCTGAAAATAAAGATAAAAAAACAGGTGTGTTAACCTTGTGCAATTCAGAATATAACGCCGATGTGGTGATAGATGCGGGCAGGG
>CAKSFY010000124.1 GCA_934454035.1 uncultured Clostridia bacterium
TATGATTCTGAGTATTGTCAGTTTATTAGCAGTATTCATTCCATGCTCCCTTCCGAAATCTGTCTGCCGGTAAGGTCATACTCATCCGCATCCAGTATTTCCACCTTTACTATCTCTCCCAATTCAACCTCATCATCTGCCGCAAAATATACCAGCGAATCAACACCAATACTGTCTGCACGGCTTCTTCCGAAGTACATGAAATTGCTTTCATCATACCCTTCCGTCAAAACTTCTGCAACAGAAGATATTTTCTTTTTGTTATTTTCAAGCGATATTTTCTGCTGAATTGTCATAAGTCTGTCCAGGCGCTCCGCCTTTGTTTCCTCATCAATCTGGTCATCGAAATTTGCCGCCGGCGTATCCTCCTCTTTTGAATAAGCAAACACGCCTGCACGGTCAAATCTTATTTTCTCCGCAAATTCACACAACTCTTCAAACTGCTGCTCCGTCTCACCCGGAAAACCTACAATCAGTGATGTTCTTATTGTACAATCGGGCATTTTTTCCCTGATGTAAGCAATTTTCTCTTCAATTTCCTCACGGTTTGTCCTGCGTGCCATTCTCCTCAAAATGTCGTTATTTATATGCTGAATCGGCATATCGATATAGTTACATATCTTGTCGTACTTCGCCATTGTGTCAATCAATTCTTTCGTGATTGCCTCGGTATAGAAATAATGCACTCTTATCCACTTGATTTTCTCTATCCCGACAAGCTCCGAAAGCAGTTCGGAAAGCGCGTAATGTCCGTAGATGTCGATACCGTAACGCGTTGTATCCTGCGCAATCAGAATAAGCTCCTTTACTCCGCTTTCGGCAAGCTCCTTTGCCTCCGAAACAATATCCTCAATTGTTCTGCTTCTGAATCTTCCTCTTATCATCGGAATAGCGCAGTAAGTGCAATGGTTGTCGCACCCGTCCGCAATTTTAAGATAAGCCGTATATGACGGAGTTGATAAAATTCTCGGCAGCCCCTCCTCGGGAGTTCGGTCGATATGTCCTGCAAGCACCGGTTTTTCGCCGCCCATTGCCTTTTCTATTACCTCGGCAATTTTATCATAGTCGCCTGTTCCCACAACTGCGTCCGCTTCGGGCAATTCTTTCAGAATTTCGTCATGATACCGTTCGGCAAGACAGCCTGATACAATCAAAAGCTTACACCGCCCTTTTTTGTACTCTGCCATATCCAGAACAGTATCGATAGATTCCTGCTTTGCAGACTCTATAAATCCGCAGGTGTTCACAACTATCACGTCCGCATTTTCCGGCTCAGACACCAATCTGTGCCCGTAGGATGCCAATATTCCCAGCATCGTTTCGGCGTCCGTCTGATTTTTGGCACACCCGAGTGAAACCATTCCTATGTTATAACCCATTTATTCATACCCTTTCTTTAGCTCTTCAATGCAGCCTTTAATATCGTCATATTTATATCCCTTTGCCGCAAAATAACGGATAGCCCGTTCAATGCTTTTCTTTTCAAAATCACCCTTAAGCTTTTTTTCCATAAGCGGCATTAGCGTATCTCTCTCATCAAATTCAAGCTCTTCCAAAGCCTCATCTATATACTCCGGCTTTATTCCGCGCATTTTCAAATCCTGTCTGATTCTCATACGGCCGAATTTTTTTAAGTTTGCAAGCTCGCGTGCCTTTGCCGAAGCATACTTTAAATCATCCAAAAATCCGTATTCTGTCAGAAATTCCGCCGCAGAGTCAATATCCTCTTTTAAAGCTCCGGCGCGCGTCAGTTTTTGGCGCAATTCGTATTCCGAATGTGAGCGGAATTCCAGAAGCCGTAAAGCCTTTTCCTTTGTTTGTTCCTTTGTAAGCTGTTTTTCCATTATCATTTATATGCGGAAGTAATCGAACAGTTGTCCGAAATCCACTCCTGCAATTTCCTTATTTTCGTATTTTTCAAACAAATTATGATACCCCGACTGCATTTGCTCCGACTGAATCCCGTACCGAAGCGACATATACGCTTCAAGATAAGCCGAAAAATGGTCGCAGGCTCTTATAATTTCGCCGTCAATCGGCATAAATTTTGCATCATTATATTTCCGGTTTATTTCCTCGGAGGTTACATGAAGAATATTCCCGTCCATAATGATTCTTGACGCAAATTCGTCCTGAGTCATATATCTGAACTCATCATGCCATTCTTTCGGGATAAGCGGAAATATAACCGTGTTCATCTGCTCATCTTCAATTTCCTTTATCAGATTGTCAAGTCCTTTTACCGACGCCTTGACCGGGGATACAATATCCCTTGTAAGAACCTCGGGCAAATCATGAAAAAGCGCCGCAAAGAAATTATTTACAAGTCTTTGTTCGCATGCCTCCAGCTCAAGTGAGCAAAGATAAGATAATATCGCCACAACAAGCATATGTCCCATAACAAATGTCTGCGGCATACGAACGGCTCTTGACCACCTCTGCTGATAGCGAAGCTTTCCGATAAGCGACAAAAATTCCTTTAAATCCGGGTTGGTGGCAAAATTTTGGAATCCGTCAAAAGTGTTGCAGCGCGCAAGTCCTCTGGTAACCTCCGTTTTTACCTGCTCGATTCCGTAGGTGTTGAGATTCTGCGGATATATCACGCTAAACTCCCAGTCTGTTGCAAAATAATGTGCTGCCTTTAAAATTTTCTTTTCCTTTTCGGCATAGCCGTCCTCCAGAAAATACCGTTTCATTTTCTCATAGAAGCCGCCCTTTAAACTTTCGGTCTGACCTTTAAGCTGTTCTATAACCCATTGGTTTATCTGCTTTCCCTTTTCTTTCATCAGCTTGTGATAAACAGGCGGCTTTATATCGGTAAGAACTATTCTGTGCAGAAACTCAAAAATTCCGCCTTCCAAAAGCTTTAGTGCGTCATAGTTTCCCTCACCCTCGCATTTTGCAAGCACATATGCGTAAAACATTTTATGTGCCTGCTTATCAAGCTCGGTAAATCCTACCCACGGTCTTATATGGTCATTCCACCTCTGAATAGACGCCGCAACATATATTTGCGAAATCAATGACTTTCTTATCATATACGTAATCCCTCCCGAAAGCCGAAGCTTGCTTCATTATATAATATTATACCATACTTTTTCAAAAAAACAAGTATATTTAAAGAATTTCGCTTCTTATATTATTGATATGTGCCCTCGGCGATATTCCCATTTTCTTTTTAAAAACCTTTGAAAAATACAATGGGTCTGTATATCCGCATAAAAGCGATATATCCGATATACCTGTCATCCCTCCGTCCATAAGCGTGCAGGCATACTGAATCCTTATGGTTGAAATATAATCCGAAACCCCCGTCTTAAGCTCCTTTTTAAACACCGATGAGATATATTTTTCGCTGTACGAAAGTTCTCTGCCTATTGTTTTAAGACTTAAACCCGGCAGATTAAAATTATCATCTATATATTTTTTTATTCTCATAACCGTATCCGTATTTTTATCGGCATTATTTTTTTCGCGGCGGTCGCTTAATACCGAAAATGCATATAGCAACACCGCCTCGCTTCTAAAATCGGACGCGTCGCCCTCTATCGCCTGCCGCCACAGGGCGTCAATTTCTTCCATACCCGAAAAAACACAATTTCCCGAATTAATTCCCAGTTTATCCAAAATCATATTCGCTCTGACACCGATAAAACTTATATATATAAGTTCAAAATCCTTTGTCTCATCAATAATATAAGGGACAGAGGGAAACATAAAAAACAAATCTCCGGATTTAAGCTTTTTTTCCTTTCCGTATACAAAAAGTTTCCCTTCGCCGCCGGCAACATATGCCGCTCTGTATGTTGACAGAATATTTTCATTCCTGTAATTTGCCTCTTCGGTCTCATATACAAAATTAATTATATTTATTCCGCCCACTTCACTGTTTGCCGGGATAAATCTGCAAATGTTCCTGTTCTTCATAAACTAACCCACCCTTTTGCTTTATTACTCAAATTATATCACCATTTTTTTTGGCAGTCAATATAAATATATTACTTTTTTCTATATTTACATAGAATTTTTCCATTTACAATTTATAAAAAAAGTGATATTCTACAGTTAACAAGGAGGTTATTACCATGAAAAAAATCAAAATAGGCGTCCTCGGCGGCTACAGAGGAACAAGTATGATAAACTACTGCAAAATAGCAAATAACGCAGAGGTTGTTGCCATATGCGACAATCAGCCGGTTGTTCTTGAAGAACAGAAAAAGCATCTTAAGGATTACCCCGTAACATTCTATGATAATTTTGAAGACTTTATCAAGCACGATATGGATGCTGTTGTACTTGCAAACTTTGCAACAGAGCATGCTCCGTTTGCAATCAGATGCATGAAAGAGGGAAAACATGTATTTTCCGAGGTTCTGCCGGTTCAGACAATGAAAGAGGCTGTTGAGCTTATAGAAGCCGTTGAAGAAACCGGAATGACCTATGCATACGGTGAAAATTACTGCTATATGCCCGCTCCGTACGAAATGAGGAGACTTTACAGACTTAACAAAATAGGTGAATTTGAATACGGCGAATGTGAATACGTTCACAACTGCGAACCGATTTGGGCATCAATCACCTACGGCGACAAAAATCATTGGAGAAACAATATGTACTCCACTTTCTACTGCACACATTCAATAGGTCCGATAATCCATGCAACAGGCTTAAGACCGGTAAAAGTAACCGGATTTGAAAGCACCAAAAACGAAAGACAGTTAAGCGGCGGAGCTAAGGGTGCGGATATAGGCATCGAAATGATTACTCTTGAAAACGGAGCAATCGTAAAGAGTATTCACGGCGGACTTTACAAAAACTCCATATGGTACTCTATGTACGGCAACAAAGGCAAAATGGAATCCGCCCGCGAGGGAACAAACTGCGATGATATTGCAAGAATTTATGTCAACTGCGATGATTTCCCCGGTCAGAACAAGCCGGATCATGTAGAAGATTACAAGCCTGTAAGAGATCATGATGACATAGGCGGCAGCTTCGGTCACGGCGGCTCGGACTTTTATATAATGTACAACTTTGTTCAAAAGCTTTTGGGAAGCGAGGACGCGGACATAATCGATGTTTACGAAGCTTTGGATATGTCACTGCCCGGAATGTTCGCATACAGATCAATTTTGGACGGCAACACTCCAAAGGAAATTCCGAATTTAAGAGATAAAAAAGAGCGTGACAAATGGCGTAATGATACTGCCTGCACAGACCCGAATGTTGCCGGAGACATGCTTTTGCCCACCTGTGCAACAGGCACTCCCGATATAGACGACAAAGTTTACGAAAATATGTACAACAAATGGCAGGCAGATTTAAAGAGCGATGACGGCTATTCCCACTTGGCATTTACACAGGGCGAAATAAAAAGAAAGGACAAATAAATGTACTACTTCCTGCTATCGTTTGCCTCTTTGCTTTTTGCATCGCAATTTTTGTTTAATCAAAAATTTCAGGCAGAATACGGAGATACCCTTTATTCGGCGCTTTTGTTCACCGGTTACACATCGCTGATAAGCTTTTTTGCCATGTTGGCAATCGGCGGCTTCAAGGCTGAAATTACTTTATTTTCCGTTTTGGTTGCACTTGTATATTCGTTTGTGAGTATTTCTTATTCATATGTGAGTATCAAGGCATTCAATACAGTAAATCTTTCCGTCTATTCTGTCTTTGCAATGCTGGGAGGTATGCTGCTTCCGTTTTTATACGGCGTATGGTTTCAGGGAGAGCCGCTTACAACCGGAAAGTTTATAAGCTGCCTGCTTATTGTAATTGCTCTTTCCATGACAGTTACAAAGGGCAGCTCCGGCGGCGGCGCAGTATATTACATACTTGTATTTCTGCTTAACGGATTGTGCGGAGTTATTTCGGCATTTCATCAGTCAAACCCCAACGCGGTCGG
Source organism: uncultured Clostridia bacterium (assembly GCA_934454035.1). Lineage (GTDB taxonomy): Bacteria > Bacillota > Clostridia > UBA1381 > UBA1381 > CAKSQL01. The sequence goes on from CAKSFY010000124.1 coordinate 5,909, forward strand.
CAGCGTCAGCTTTATGATGCTTAACAGGCTCATGGCAGTAATTATTTGCCTTGCCGTCTGGGCAATATTTTTCCGAAAACCTATCGGTTTAAATAAACGCGGACTTATATATTCGGTCGGATTTGCGCTTTTCTGCGGCTTCGGGAATCTGATCGCATTGGTATCGCTGAAATTTCTGCCTGCGTCGGTGCAATATCCTATTATAACAGGCGGCGTAATGGCGATATCACTTTTTATAAGCCTTATCCGCCGTGAAAAAGTGACGCCGAAAAATATAATTTCCGCAGCATTTGCTTTTGCGGCGACAATATTTGTAACAATGTAAGTAAATTTTATAACATACGATAAAATAACGTCCTTTCTGCCTGAAGAATCGGACGGATAATTATATTCAATTTTTTTATGTATTGGGGGATGTAAAAAAAGTCCGGAACGCAAGAAAAGAAGAGAAAAGCACATATTACAGAAAATATAATTGTTTT
>CAKSFY010000125.1 GCA_934454035.1 uncultured Clostridia bacterium
GTATGCTCATGAACAATTGTTTCAAAGCCGCCTATGCCGGAGCCGAAATATACCCCCAGTCTTTTGGGGTCTATATCATCGAGTATTTTACTTTCGTTTATTGCCTGCTGTGCGGCTGCCAGTGCATACTGCGAGTAATGGTCAAGCTTTCTTGCTTCGCTTTTGTCCATATAAAGACACGGGTCAAAGTCCTTTACCTCGCCTGCAAGGCAAGCCTTAAAGTCTGTGGTGTCAAATTTTGTGACTTTGTCAATCCCGTTTTTGCCGGAGGTAAGTCCGTTCCAAAAATCATCGGTATTATTTCCGACGGGAGATATTACTCCCATTCCGGTTACAACAACTCTTATGCTCATAGTTTTGTTCCTTTCTTTCGGTTACATTGCAAGTCCGCCGTCAATCCTTATGACCTCGCCGGTGATATAGTCCGCATTTGCCAAAAATGCGGCAAGGTCGGCAATTTCTTCGGGATTGCCCATACGCTTCAGCGGAATTGAACGGATTATTTCTTCATTATTTTGAAAAGCTTCGGTCATGTCGGTCTTTACAAAACCCGGGGCAATTGCGTTGCAGCAAATATTTCTTGAAGAAAGCTCTTTTGCCACAGTTTTTGTGAGTCCTATTATTCCTGCCTTTGCAGCAGAATAATTTGCCTGTCCGGGATTGCCCATAATTCCGGATACGGAGCTTATATTTATAATTTTGCCGCTTTTTTTCTTCATGAAATTGCGATAGCAATGTTTAATCATGTTGAAAGCGCCTTTAAGATTTGTATCCGTAACGCTGTCGAAATCTTCCTCACCCATTTGAAGCATAAGCTTATCCTTGGTGATTCCTGCATTGTTGACAAGAATATCGATTCCGCCGAGTTCGGAGATTATTTGCTTTACCGTTTCTTCACATTCGGAATAGCTTGCTACATTGCATTTGTAAAGCTTTATCCGTCCTCCGTTTTTTTCTATCTGTTCTTTAAGCTCGTGTGCTTTTTGTTCGTTCCCGTGATATATTGCGGCGACATATGCGCCGTCATTTGCAAAACGCTCGGCAATTGCCTTGCCGATTCCTCTTGACGCGCCTGTTATGAGCGCAACCTTATCTTTAAGCATTTTCACGCACCGCCTTAACTGTTGCTTCAACCTCTTCGAAGTTTCCGGCAGAGTATGTTCTCACCTCTGAGGAAGTTTTTTTTATCAGACCGCAAAGCGTTTTTCCGGCTCCGGCTTCGATAAAGTCCGTATACCCGTCAGCTATCATATTGTTGATGGTATCGCACCAGCGGACGGGATTGTTAATCTGCATTTTCAAAGTTGCGTAGACATCTTCTCCGTAAGGCAATGCATTATAGTTTGAGTATACGGGAGAGGACGGAGCGGCAAGGTTTTTTTCTGATAAATAATCGGAAAAGCACTTCGCGGCACCATCCATAAAAGGTGAATGAAAAGCTGCCCCGACGGCAAGGTCGATAATTCTTGCCCCGGAAGCATTTTCTTTAAAGCTTGCAATTGCTTTTTTTGTTCCGGCTATGACTGTCTGAACAGGAGAGTTATAGTTTACGGGATAAACATTTTCGCCGTCAGCCGATATTTTTCTGCAAAGGTTTTCGATTTCGGAATTGTCAAATTTCAATACAGCAGCCATAGCAGTGTCGTTTTTTTCCGCTGCTTCCTGCATGAATTTTGCTCTTTCACATACGATTTCAAAGCCCTGCTCGGGTGTGTATGAACCGGCATAGGCAAGTGCCGCAATTTCGCCGAGCGAAAAACCTGCGACTCCGTCTGCGGATATGCCTTTTTCTTTTAGTGCGAGAGCCGCGCAGATATCAACCAAATAAAGACATGGCTGAGTGTTTTTTGTAAGCTTTAATTCCTCTGCGGTTCCGGAAAAAGACTGTGCGCTTGTTCCCGGACGATAGCTGTCCGCAAAATCGTATAATTTTTTTGCACTTTCGCAATTTTCGTAAAATGATTTCCCCATTCCCGGGTACTGTGCACCCTGACCGGAAAAAACAATTGCTATTTTACCCATTTCGAAGCTCCTTTCAAGATTTCTTCCGCTTCACGGCAGATTTCTTCAATTATTTCTTTTGCACTTTGTTCTTTGCTTACCATGCCTGCGATTTGCCCTGCGAGGAAGCAGCCGTTTTTCTCATCGCCTTCCGCTGCCGCAAGGCGAAGTGCGCCGACTGCCATTTGCTCCAAATCATTGTCGGAAATATCGGAGTATTCCGCTTTTGCATATGCGCGTGAGAATGGTGTTTTAATGCTTCTGACAGGATGCCCCAAGCGCTTGCCTGTTACGATTGTGGAAATATCCGTTGCTTTAAGAATTTTATTTTTATAGTTTTGGTGAACGTTACATTCTTTTGCGACCAAGAACCTTGTGCCGATTTGCACACCCACGGCGCCGAGCATGAATGAGGCGGCAATTCCCCTGCCGTCGGCAATTCCTCCGGCAGCAATTACCGGAACGGATACTGCGTCCGATACCTGCGGAATTAAAGCCATTGTGGTCGTATCGCCGACGTGTCCGCCCGACTCGCCGCCCTCGGCGATTATTGCGGATGCTCCGGCACGCTCTACAAGCTTTGCTAAAGAGCAGGAGGCAACAACCGGAATTACTTTAATTCCTGCCGAAAGCCACATATCCATATATTTTGCCGGATTACCGGCACCGGTTGTGATAACGCTGACCTTTTCCTTTGCCAAAAGCTCCGCAACCTCATCGGTGTAAGGACTCATGAGCATTACATTTACGCCGAAAGGCTTATCTGTAAGCGTTCTTGCTTTGTCAATCTGTTCTTTTAAATATTCCGCGTCCCTGTTCATTGCCGATATAATGCCGAGACCGCCGCCGTTTGAAACAGCGGCGGCAAGCTCTGCGTCGGCAATGTGTGCCATGCCGCCCTGGAATACAGGATATTTTATATCAAGCATATCACATATTGCTGCGTTTAACATAATTGTTTACTCCTTTTTACTGTCAATATAGCTGACCAGAGAGCCTACTGTTTTGCCGACATCGGCTACTGCGATTTCAATTCCGAATTCGTCCTCAAGCTCCATCATGATTTCAACTGTTTCAAGGGAATCGATTCCCAAATCTTCAAAGCTTGTTTCTTCTGTTACGTCGGATGTGTCTGTGTCCAAGTGGTCTGCCAATACTTCTTTAATTTTATCAATAGTCATTTTAGTTTCCTCCAAAAAATAATTTTTTTACCATTTTATAATACATGATGCACTTGAAAGTCCTCCGCCAAAAGCTGTGAGAATTATCAAATCACCTTCTTTCAGTACATTTTTGCGATTAAGCTCGTCAAGTGCAATTGGTATACTTGCTGCGGATGTGTTTCCGTAGTGTTCTATATTAACAAAGAATTTATCCATAGGAATTTTCAAACGCTTGCTTGCGTATTGAATAATTCTGACGTTTGCCTGATGCGGAACGATATATTTTATATCGTCAAACGAAACCCCTGCTTTTTCGGCAAGATATTTTATGTCGTCTGCAATAGTGCTGACTGCAAATTTAAAGGTTTCCTGTCCGTTCATATATACGCTGGGTGCTTCGGTTTCTTTTTCGTAGTACGGCGAAAGATTTGTACCTGTAGGGATTTTTATTACATCATCGCCGCCTTCTGTGAAAAGACGCGAGTAAATATATCCGTCGCCAGACTCAAGCACTGCCGCGCCTGCTCCGTCTCCGAATATAACGCAGGTGTTTCTGTCCTGCCAGTCAATGATTTTGCTTATGCGCTCACTTCCGACCACAAGTACTTTTTTGACAGTTTCTCTTTTGAAAAAGCCGGCAGCGATATCAAGCGCATATACAAATCCGCTGCATGCCGAATTCATATCAAAGGCAGGGCAGTGAGCGCCCAAAAGCTTTTGTATTCCTCCTGCGGTTGTCGGACTCAAAGTGTCGCCTGTCATTGATGCTGCGATGATAAGGTCGAGTTCTTCGGGCTTTGTCCCGCTTTTTTCGAGAGCGCAAAGAGCGGCTTTGTATCCCATTTCGGCAGTGTTTTCATTTTCTGAAATTCTGCGCTCTTTTATTCCGATTCGCTGAGTTATCCATTCGTCGGAGGTGTCGATTGTTTTCGACAGATCGTCATTCGTGACCGCAAGCGGCGGCAGATAGCTTCCCGTTCCGATAATTTTAAAGCTCATTTTATCAGTACCTCTTTCTTGATTTTAACTTGTTGAAAAATCAACAAGCAATTAAAAAAATAAAAAAGCCGTCTTGTTGAAAAATCAACAAGTGTGTAAAAAAATTAATCGTATTTTTCCAGACATTTGGCAACGTTTCCGGCAGTTGTGCGCAGTGAACGGTACATAATTGTACGGTTGATTTCGTCAATGTCGGTAAGGCTTATTTTGTCAATCAGTTCGCATATTGTATCAATAACCGGAATCATCATTTTTTTTGCTTCCTCGGTAACAACCGCAGGGGTGTTATATTTCTTATCCCCATGAAAATCGGGATAATATATGTATCCCTTTTTATAAAGCGATGAAAAAGTTCTCGATACAGAAGCCTTATCCACTCCGGCGATTTGCGCAAACTGCGACACCGTAAGCCCGTCGCGGTAAAGAATTAAATAGGAAAGATACAGTCCGTCATTTCCGCCGAGACCGTATTTTTTCATTACTTCTTTTTTTAATTTGCTGATATTTTTATGGATTATTGAAATATTATTCGCGAAAATCTCAAAGCGTTTTACAAGCAGAACTTTTTCTATATTTAATTCCTTTTTTTTCATAATAATTCCTCTGATTTCTTCCTTTACTTTTCTATTATAGCAAAAACTTGTTGTTTTGTCAACAAGTTTTTGCTATAATTATTATTTTTTTTATTCGTCGTCGTTATCATATGCAGTCAGCTCGAAATTAAGCGGCTTCATATTTTGAAGATTATCAAAAACGGAAACTTTTATTTCGGTCGAATTAGCTTTATTAAGACCGATTTGCTCAAAGGAATTCCGGACATTGTAATCATTGCTTTTATTGACACATACCGATTTGGAATCAATAAGTTCGGTTCCGTTATAGCTTTCAAAAACGACTGTGAATTCCTTTCCTTCACCTAATGCCTCAAATCCGTTATCATCTATATACACAAAAATATTATAGCGGGGAAGAATAATAGGCTTGGTAAACGGCTTTGCTGCATCAAATCCATCCCAAAGAAATGCTTTTATACAATCTGAACCGTATTCTTCAACAAAAAGAAGATTCGGTTTGATAATTATGCCGCTGTTTGCTTTTATGCTTTGCGTTTGTATATCCAAAAGCTTAGTGCCGTCATATGCCGCACATGCAAGTACGCAGTCTTTGTCGTATCCGTTTACATATAGCATACCGCCATCATATTCCATGCGCGGAGTATTGCTGCAGAAGGTATACGTTGCATAAGGTGTAGAAACAACATACCCGTTGCAGGAAACCTCACACCAATATGTTTTTTGTTCTCCGTCCTTTGCATCTGTCGGGAGTCGGAAGTCTTTTGATGTCTGATTTTTAATTGCTGCATTTCTATATTTCCAATTAAAATTGCCCAGGTCATATTCACCGATATATTCGTACCATTGATATTTTATTTTATCTTCGTATCCCGGGGCAGCCTTGACTTCAACCGAAATAGTTTCTCCGTCTGAAATATCTGAAATTAGTTTTCCCTCCGGCTGCTTTATTATTTCAAACGGCACGTCGGTAACGGTTACATTTGCCAGCGATTCCGATGCTGATGTGAAACTTCCGTCCGCGTTTTGGAATGCCTTGCCGTTTGCAAGCATATCGGTATAATTTTCGGAGTATATTTCCGCAAAACTTCCGCCTTTGAGCAAAAGATTCCCTTTGACCTGTTTATTGAACTTGCCGCTTTCGATTGTAAGCAGAGGAGTACTCTCTCCGGCGGTTTTTGTTTCTGTTGCCGATAGTACGGTGCCGTTGCCTGTTATTGTCATTGTTCCGTAGACCTCAATTATCGGGGATAAACTTTTACCGTTTAAATCAAGTGTTGTATTCTCACCCTTAAAGCTCAGCGCTGCACCTGCTTCTGTTATATCCGTCATAAGACGGATTGCTGTGCCGGGGGTTTCGTTTGAATATGCAGCTGCTTCGGTTATATCATCATAATATTGCACATCTTTGCCGTTTTCGGTTTTTACGGCAAACTGATGACCGCAGCAGGTACATTCTCCTGTTTCGCTGTTAATATTTATGTGAGTACATTTAACCGAAAAGCCTGTCGGATTTCCGGCTTCAAAGGCTGCCGAATCAAGTATATCGGAGTATTCGCAGCCGTCGGCAAGCAAATCCGAGTATATAATCGGAAGCTTATTTGCATTTTTGTCAAGGTAAATAAT